>JAICLU010000135.1 GCA_025925195.1 Thermoleophilia bacterium | reverse complement strand
GACATCGGCGTCCCGAGCATGACCCCGGTCCATGCCGCGGGCAGCGGCACCGTCATCTGGTGCGGCTGGATGTCGGGGTACGGGACCCTCGTGATGATCGACCACCACAACGGCCTCGTCACGCTCTACGGGCACAACACACGCGTCGCCGTGAGCTGTAACCAGCAGGTCTCGCAGGGGCAGGTCGTGTCCTACAGCGGCTGCACCGGGTTCTGCACGGGCCCGCACGTGCACTTCGAGGTCCGGCTCCACGGGACGGCCGTCGACCCGCTCGGATACCTGCCGTAACCGGCGGCAGCCCGCCGCCGTTTATCACGTGTAATTGAGAAAGCCGGGCTGTGCTCGGGCCTGTGCTTTCCGCCAGGTCGTCTCCCGACGACGCCGGCCGCCTCCCCCCGGGGCGGCCGGTTGCTTTTCGGCGCCGGGCCGGCAGACGCGCTCGCCGCAGCTTTACGAGACTCTCACCCTTTTCGCCGCGTTATTCCGGTTGAATCTCCTCAATGCTGGGGCGGTTCGATCGGCGGCGGTTCTTGACGGCGGGTGGAGCAGCTGCGTTCTTCGGGCTTGCCGCGCCCGGCGCGCTTGCCGAGCTGCTGCAGCCGGCGCCGCGGTTCACCTCGCTACCCGGGTTCGATCCGCCGGTCGTGCACGTCGTCACCGCGCCCGCGGGCACTGCCCCCGGCTACATCTTCATCGCGAACACGAACGGGGCAGGGCAGCCCGGCCCGATGATCATCGACGACGACGGCGAGCTCGTCTGGTTCCGGCCGCGACCGGGCCTCACCGTCATGAATTTCAGCGCCCACCTCCTCGACGGCAAGCCCGTCATCGCATGGTGGGAGGGCCAGAGTCAGGGCGGGCACGGCAGCGGCGAGTACGTCCTCCTGGGCCCCGACTACCGCGAAGTGGGCCGGGTCGGCGCAGGGAACGGGCTCACAGCCGACTTCCACGAGTTCAGCATCACGCCGCGCGGCTCGGCGATCCTCACCGCATACGCGGCCTCGCCCGACGGAAAGCTCCTCGACTCCGTCGTGCAGGAAGTCGACGTCGACTCGGGCCGCGTGCTGCTCGAATGGCGCGCGAGCGACCACATCGGGCTCGGCGAGAGCTACGTCTCGCCGCCGGCCACCGGCCCGTTCGACTTCGCGCACCTGAACGCCGCCGCCGTCGACAGGGACGGCAACCTGCTCGTCTCGTCGCGGCATACCTGGACGGTGTTCAAGGTCGACCGGTCGACCGGCGAGGTGATCTGGCGCCTCGGCGGCAAGAAGAGCGACTTCGCGCTGGACGACGGCGCCTCCTTCGCCTGGCAGCACCACGCCCGCCGCCACCGCGACGGCGCACTGACGGTATTCGACAACGGCGCCGGGCCTGTCGACTCCGAGGCGTTCTCGCGCGGGCTGAAGCTCCGGCTCGACGAGCAGGCGGGCACGGCGACGCTCGAGCAGCAGCTCGCGCACCCCGACCGCTTCCTCGCCTCGGCGATGGGCAGCATGGAAGTGCTCGACGACGGCGGCGCGTTCGTCGGCTGGGGCTCGGTGCCGCGGTTCTCCGAGTTCTCCTCCGACGGCACGATCCGCTTCGACGCGGGGTATCCGGGCGGCGGCTTCACGTATCGCGCGTTCCGGCGCGCGTGGAGCGGGTTGCCGACCGACCCGCCGGCGCTCGCCGTCGCACGCTTCGCCGGCCGCCCCGCGGCATTTGCCACCTGGAACGGCGCGACCGGGATTGCGCACTGGCGGCTGCTGTCGGGGCAGGCGAAGAACGCGCTCGCGCGCGGACCTGTCGTGGCCAAGCGGTCGTTCGAGACCAGGCTCCCCGTAGCGCCCCACGCGGGGTGGGCCGCCGCAGAGGCGCTCGACGCACGCGGCCGCGTCCTCGGCCGCACGGCCGCCGTAGCGGTCTAGAACGCCTGCGTCAGCAGGAAGACGTTCAGCGCGACGATGATCGCGGCCACGACGCCTGCTGCTGCGGTCGTCGCGCGGGCGTTGACGAGGATCCCCATCACGTCGCGGCGACTCGTGAACCACACGAGGGGCACGAGCGCGAACGGGATGCCGAAGCTGAGGATCACCTGGCTGAGCACGAGCGTGTGCGAGGGGTCTGCGCCCAGGCCGATCACGAGGAACGCGGGCGCCATCGTGATCGCGCGCCGGACGACGATCGGGATCTGCCGCCGGATGAAGCCCTGCATCACCACTTGCCCCGCCAGCGTGCCGACGGCCGAGCTCGACAGCCCGGAGAAGAGCAGCGCGATCGCGAAGATCGCGCTCGCCGCCCCCCCGAGCAGCGGCGTCAGCGTCTCGTGCGCGCCCTCGAGGGAGCCGACATCGTGACGGCCGGCGCGGAAGAACGTGCTTGCCGCCATCACGAGCATCGCCGCGTTGATCAGGCCCGCCACCGCCATCGCGATCACGACGTCGATCTTCGTGAAGCGCATCAGCCGCCGCGCCTGTGCGTCGTCCTGCGGGACGATCCGGTCCTGGGTCAGCGCGGAATGCAGCCAGATGACGTGCGGCATCACCGTCGCGCCGAGGATGCCGACCGCGAGCAGCACCGACTCGCGGCCCTCGAAGCCCGGCACGACCGCGTGCCGCCCGACGGCCGCGAAGTCGGGCCGCGACTTGAAGAGCTCGATCACGTAGCAGAGGCCGATCGCGAGGACGATCGCCGTGATCACCGCCTCGAGCGGCCGGAAGCCGAAGCGCTGCAGCCCGAGGATGGCGAACGCGGCGATCGCCGTCACGAATGCCGACACGAGCAGGCCGATCCCGAACAGGAGGTGCATGCCGAGCGCCGCACCGAGGAACTCCGCGAGGTCGGTCGCGATCGCGATCGCCTCCGCCTGGAGCCACAGGCCGACCGTCAACGGGCGCGGAAACTCGTCGCGGCAGACCTCGGCGAGATTGCGCCCGGTGGCGATCCCCAGCTTCGCCGACAGCGTCTGGATCAGCATCGCCATCAGGTTCGAGGCGACGATCACCCAGACGAGCGTGTAGCCGAACTTCGACCCGCCGGCGATGTTCGTCGCGAAGTTGCCGGGGTCGACGTACGCGACCGCGGCGATGAACGCCGGCCCGAGAAAGGGGAGGAGGCGAAGTGGCCCTCGTCCCTGGAGGACACGTTCGCCCGAGTTCATCGAAAGTTAGGCTAGCCTAAACCTCGGCGACGAGGTGCAGGTCCGGCAGCTGCCGCCACTGCTCGTCGAGGTCGAACCCGTACCCGACGAACAGCTCGTCGGGCACGACGAAGCCGACGTACCTCACCGGCAGGTCGTCGACGAGCCGCCGGTACGGGCGGTCGAGGAGCGTCACTGCCACGACCGAGCGCGGCTCGCGCAGCTCGAAGGTGCGGACGAGATAGTTGAGGGTCAGCCCGGTGTCGACGACGTCCTCGACGACGATCACGTCGCGGCCGCGGACGTCGGCGTCGAGATCCTTGAGCACCCGGATCTGCTCGTGGCCGCCCATCTGCGCGCTGCCGTAGCCGGCGAGCTCGACGAAGTCGAGCGCGTGCAGGATCGGCAGGGCCCGCGACAGGTCGGAGATGAAGACGAGGCTCGCCTTCAACGAGCCGACGAGCAGGGGCTCGCGGCCCTCGTAGTCGCGCGCGATCTCGGCGCCGAGCTCCTGCACGCGGGCGCCGAGCTCGGCGGCCGTCAGGTAGATCTCTCCGACGCGAGGGTCCAGCGCTAGGACGCCAGGTCGAGGCGGAAGTGCTGCGCGAGCCGTTCGAGGTCGCGCTTGTAGAAGAGCTTGATCCGCACGTCGGGATAGCGCTCGCGGAGCTTTCGCAGCTTGCGGTTCTTGCGCGTGACGAGCGACTGCTTCATCACCGTGAGCTCGACGTAGAGATCCTGCTCGGGCAGGTAGAAGTCCGGGGCGAACGCCTCGGTGACGCGGCCGTCCTCGTCGGTCTCGAGCACGAAGGTGCGTGGCTCGTACATCCACGGCACGCCGTAGTAGTCGAGGACCTTCGCGCACTCGAGCTCGGCCGGGCTGGCGAAGCGGGGTGTCGAGGTGCCGCGATAGACCCGGAAAACAGGGAGATCGAGCCCCATCCAACGATCACGGTACCGGGCAGGCCGGACGGCGAAACGGGCCGCGTCCGAAAGCTGATACAAACGCCGCGGCATGGCACGGTTCAACCTCGTACCCCAAAAACGTGAGTTCTTCGACCTGTACAACCGCGCCGCGGCGAACACCGTCGAGATCTCGCAGCGGCTCGTCGAGCTGCTCGACGCCTTCCCGGAGGGAACCGACGCCGGCATGCGCGACATCAAGGAGCTCGAGCACGCGGGCGACCGCCTGACCCACGACCTCGTCGACCTGATCAACCGGACGTTCGTGACGCCCTTCGACCGCGACGACATGTACCGGCTCGCGGGTGTGCTCGACGACGTGTGCGACCACGTCGACGACTCCGCCGAGAAGGTCGTGGGCTACGGCGTGAGCCACGTGCCCGAGGCGGCGCGGCAGCAGGCGGAGGTGATCCACCGCGCCGCGATCAAGCTCGCGGAGGCCGTCGACCGGCTCGAGGGCTTCCGTGACTCGAAGCGGCAGCTGATCGAGCTCCGCACACTCGAGGACGAGGGCGACGACCTCGCCCGCCGCGCCATCTCCGAGCTCTTCAAGTCCGAGACCGATCCGCTCGCAGTCATCCGGTGGAAGGACATCCACGAGCAGCTCGAGGAAGCCGTCGACGCCTGCGAGAACGCCGCCGACGTGCTCGAGGCGATCCTCGTCAAGAACAGGTGAACGACGTCCTACTCGTCGCCGTGGTCGTCATCGGCCTCGGCTTCGACTTCACGAACGGCTTCCAGGACACGGCGAACGCGATCGCGACGTCGGTCTCGACGCGCGCGCTGTCGCCGCGCGTCGCCGTGATCATGGCGGCGACGCTCAACCTCGCCGGCGCGTTCCTGACGACGGCGGTGGCGAAGACGGTCGGCAAGGGGATCATCGACACGGGCCTCGCAAACGAGAAGACGGTGCTCGCGGCGCTGCTCGGCGCAGTCGTGTGGAACCTCGTCGTGTGGCGGCTCGGCCTGCCGTCGAGCTCGACGCACGCGCTCGTCGGGGGCCTCGTCGGCGCCGCGCTCGTCCAGAACGGGTCGCGCGCCGTCGACTGGCACGGGCTCGCGCACAAGGTGATCCTGCCGGCGGTCGCGTCGCCCGCGATCGGCTTCGTCGTCTCCTTCGCGATCCTGATCGGGATCTACCGGCTGTTCCACAACGCGCGACCGGACGTCGCGAACCGTGGCTTCCGCAGCATGCAGATCGTCTCGGGTGCGTTCGTCGCGTTCGTGCACGGGGCGAACGACTCCCAGAAGACGATGGGGGTCCTGACGCTCGCGCTCGTCGAGAGCGGCCACCTGTCGGCGTTCGTCGTGCCGGTCTGGGTGAAGGTCGCAGCCGGTCTCGCGATCGGCGTGGGGACGTACGCCGGCGGCTGGCGCGTCATCCGCACGGTTGGGCAGCGTCTCTACAAGATCGAGCCGCCGAGCGGGTTCGCGGCGCAGGCCGCGGCCGGCGGCGTCCTGTACGTCGCGACGCACTTCGGCTTCCCCGTGTCGACGACCCACACGGTGTCGGGCGCAGTGATGGGGGCCGGGGCGACCCGCCGGCTGTCGGCGGTTCGCTGGGGAGTGGCCGGCAACATCGTCGGCGCCTGGCTGCTGACGATCCCGTGCGCGGGGCTCGTCGCAGCTGCGGTGTACTTCCCGGTGAGCTGGATCTTCTAGGGTCCGGGGCGTGCCGTTCACGATCGCCCAGCTGAGCGATCTCCACTGCGGGCAGCAGTTCTTCCTGCCCGACCTGCTCGAGCGGGCGATCACCGAGATCAACGACCTGAAGCCGGACATCGTCGTCTGCTCGGGCGACCTCACTTCGCACGGCTTCAAGGACGAGTACGCGCTTGCGAAGCGGTACCTCGATTCGATCGAGTGCGAGTCGCTCGTCGTCATCCCCGGCAACCACGACTCGCGGAACGTCGGCTATGTCCACTTCGAGGAGCTGTTCGGCTCGCGCAGCTCGGTGCTGCGGGTCGGCGGCGTGACCGTGGTCGCGGTCGACTCGACCGAGCCCGATCTGGACAACGGGCAGATCGGCCGCGGCCGCTACGGCTGGATCGAGGAGCAGTTCGCCGAGCCTGCGGATCTCCGCGTCTTCGTCCTGCACCACCATCTGCTGCCCGTGCCCGGGACGGGACGCGAGCGCAACATCGTCAACGACGCAGGGGATGCGATCGAGTGCCTGCAGCGCGCGGGGGTCGATCTCGTGCTCTCGGGGCACAAGCACGTCCCGTATGCGTGGCGGCTCGAGGATCTCTTCATCGTCAACGCCGGGACCGTCTCATCGTCGCGGCTGCGCGGTCACGGGCGGCCCTGTTACAACGTGATCGAGGTCGCGGGGACGCACGTCAGCGTCTGGCGCAAGTACCCGTTCCACGAGCAGGAGCGGATCATCCAGTTCTCGACCGAGACGAAGACGTACGAGAAGTACACGGCCCGCATCGAGGGCGAGGTGACGTCGCACCGGTGAGGGCTTTGGCGATCATCGACGGGGAGCACTATCCGGACGTCGTCCGGGGGGCGCTCGCCGAGCTGCCGTACGAGTTCGTCGCGGCGATGCTCGTCGGCGGGACGGACAAGCTGCGCGGCACGCCCGACTACGGCGTGCCGCTCGTCGACGAGGTGCCCGACGTCGACGTCGCAATCGACCTGACCGACGAGCGGCGGCCCGAGCTCGTCGCCGCCGTGCTCGCGGCCGGCATTCCGTACGTCGGCGCGGACTTCCGCTTCGATCCGCCGACCCTGCATCCGTTCGAGCTCCCGTCGATCGCGGTGATCGGCACGGGCAAGCGCGTGGGGAAGACCGCCGTCGCGACGCACGTCGCGCGGCTGCTCGCGCGCGACCGCAGCGTCGTCTGCGTCGCGATGGGGCGGGGCGGACCGGCCGAGCCGGAGCTCGTGCGGACGCCGCCGACGATCGACGAGCTCGTCGCGCGCTCCCGCGCGGGCCAGCATGCGGCGTCGGACTTCCTCGAGCTCGCTGCGCTCGCCGGCGTCCCGGCGGTGGGCTGCCGTCGGGCGGGCGGCGGGATCGCCGGCGCGCCGTTCGTGTCGAACGTGCTCGAGGGCGCGACGCTCGCGGCCTCGCTCGAGCCGGACGTCGTCGTGTTCGACGGCAGCGGGTCGGCCGTTCCGCCGATCGAGACGACCGCCCGGATCCTCGTCGGTCGCGAGCCGTACCGCGAGCGGATCAGCGACGTCGTCCTGGACGACCTCGAGCTGCGGCTCGAGCCGGTCGAGCCGCTCGACGGGCGCGTCGCCGTCTTTACCGCCGGCCCGGCTCGCACGGAGCATCTCGACCCGGTCTTCGTCTCGCACGACCTCGCGCGGCGAGATCTGCTCTGCGCACAGCTCGCCGGCCTCGATGCCGACACGTATCTCGTCGAGCTGAAGGCGGCGGCGATCGACGTCGTCGCCGAGCATGCG
>JAICLU010000205.1 GCA_025925195.1 Thermoleophilia bacterium | reverse complement strand
CCGGCGCAGCTCCTCGAGGAACGGCGCTTCCGCGTTGCACGGTCCTCACCAGCTGGCGAAGAAGTTGAGGATGTACTTCCGGTCGGCCCATTCGACGCTGGACCGCCGCTCGCCGCTGCGGAAGTCGACGAGCGAGAACGGCGGCAGCTTCCGGCCGACGAGCGCGTGCCGCTCCTCGCTCAGCGTCGACGCGGGCGCTCCCGCGACGAGGTCTTCGATGATCGAGAGCGTTCCGGTGCCGGCGTTCGCGACGTAGACGCGGTCGTCGATCGGGTCGACGACGACGCCGCCGGGACCTTCACCGACGGGCAGTTGTGCCCATTGCGCGCCGTCGGCGACGCCGAGGACGCTCAGCGTGCCGGCACCGCGGTTCGTGACGTACACGCGGTCGTGCTTCGGCGCGACGATCAGCCCGACCGGCGCGCTGCCGACGGTGAGCTCCTCGGTGACGGTGAAGTCGTCGAGCGAGACACGGCTGACGGTGCCTGCGAGCGAGTTGACGATGAATGCGTCCCCGCGCTCCGGGACGACGCCGACCGCGCAGGCGCCCGAGCCGACGTCGACGCGGCCGACGGGCTCCCAGGTCTCGGTGCTGACGAACGTGGCCGACGCCGCGATGAAGTTGACGCAGACGACGAGGTTGCGCGTGGGGTCGAACGCGAGCGCGCCGGCGCCGACCTCGGCCTCGACGGTCGCGATCGTCTCGAGCGTGTCCAGGTCGATGACGCTCATCGTGGAGCCGAGCGAGTTGCCGCAGTAGATGCGTCTCGCCTCGTGGTCGGCGGTGAGCCCGGACGGATACATCCCGACCTCGATCGTCGCGACGAGCTCCAGCGTCTCGGCGTCGACCACCGAGACGGAGTCGGAGTGGGCGTCGGCGGTGAAGATGCGGTCGGTCGCCGGATCGAAGGCGAGGTCGATCGGTTCGCTCCCGACCCGTACTTCGGCGATCTTCTCGTTCGTCTCCAGGTCGACGACGGCGACGAAGTCGGCCCGTGAGCACGCGACGTACGCGCGCCGCCGGCGCGAATCGACCTGGACGCCCTCCGGGTCGAGGCCGACGGGAATCTCGGCGATCGTGCGGGACTGGGGCGGGGCGTCGACGCGGCACGCCGCACCAACCGGGAAGTCGTCGAGCGCCACGCGGGGAATCTATTCCGTCGGCTTGCGCCGCAGCAGCCGGGCGACGTTGATGTCGAAGCCCCAGCCATAGGTCTTCGGGGTGAACAGCCGCGGGTCGTTCGGGTTCCACCAGCGCGACTTGAGCCTCGCGACGGTCGGGCGCCGCCAGTCGTACGGGATTCCGAGGAACTTGCCCTCCTTGCTCACGGTCTCAGGATAAACCGCGCGTAGACTCGCGTGCGTATGAAGGCGGTCGTGCCGCTCGTCGCGTTCGTAGCCGCAGGAGCGGTCGCCATGCACGCGTCCGCCGGGATGATCGGTTCGACCGCCGCCTGCACCGCGACGGCGACCCGGGCCACGGTGCACCGGTTCGTCGCCGACATCGACCGGGGCGAAGCGTCGGCTGCGGCGCAGCTTTTCGCTCCCGAGCCGCTCTTCCAGTGGTACTCGACCAGGGCTCCCGGCCGACGGCTCGGTGCGCAAGCGTATGACCGCGGAACACTTGCCTCGTATTTCAAGACGCGCGTGCGCGCGCGCGAGCATCTGCGGCTGACGGAGCTCGACGCGAGGTATGACGCCGGACGTCACATCGTCAACTTCTCGGGCACGCTCGTGCGTACGGCCGACGGCCTCCGGTCGACCTCGCCGCACTGGTTCAAAGGAGCCGCTGCGTGCATGCAATTCGGCCCGTCGATCATCGTCTGGAGCATGTAGGGCTGTGCGACGTCGGCTGCTCCTTCGCGTCGCGCTGTGACGCGGGCGCCGCTCGCAGCCGCGGCCGCGGCGCCGGCATCCTGCTGACGGTCAGCGGCTGAAGGTGAGATGCGTGACTCCGCTCGGCGTCGATACCGCCTCCACGTCGTACTGCTCTTGCAGGCCTTCCAGGCCGTCCCACAGGCGCACGCCGCGGCCGAGCAGGATCGGAACCTGCACGACGTGCAGGTGATCGACGAGCCCGGCGGCGAGGAAGTCGCGCAGCATCGTCGGGCCGCCGCCGATGCGAACGTCCTGACCGCCTGCCGCCTCACGAGCGACGGCGAGTGCATCCGCCGGCGCGACGTCGAGGAAGTGGAACGTGGTGCCGCCCTCCAGCTCCAGCGGCGGCCGCGGGCGATGCGTCAGCACGTAGGTCGGCGTGTGGAACGGCGGGTTCGACCCCCACCATCCGCGCCACTCCGGATCGTCCTGCCAACCCGGAGGGCCGAACTTGCCGGCGCCCATGATCTCGGCGCCGATGCCGGGCCCGTGACGCTCGGCGAAGGAATTGTCGGCGCCGGCGGTGCCGGCGGGGTCCCAGAATCTGGTCGCGAACATCCACTCGTGGAGCCGGTGGCCCGCGTGGCCGAACGGCGCCTCCAACGAGAGGTCGTGGCCGGTGCCGAACCCGTCGAGGGAGATCGAGAAGTTGTGAACGCGGACGCGAGACATACGAGCTCTACGCGCGCGACAGGTACGCGCACTGCCGCCGGTCGCTCGGCAGCGGTGACGGCGCGACCTTCGTCACGCGAAAGGCGGTGCCGTCCTGCTCCACCTCGGCGCCGACGCCGGGGACGTCGCCCTCCTGCTCGCGCAGCTCGTAGCCGGAGGTCTTCCAGACGAAGAGGAGATGCCCGTCTGCCATGCCGGG
>JAICLU010000021.1 GCA_025925195.1 Thermoleophilia bacterium | reverse complement strand
TTGCCCGGCGAGAGCGTCGGCGCCAGCTTGTGCCGGCCGATCAGCCGGCCGCCGAAGTACGCGAACGTGTCCGACCCGAACACGACGAGCAACAAGGTGAACGAGATGAGGCGAGGCTCGGTGTGCAGCCGGCGCAGCAGGAGCAGGTGCCCGAGACCGAAGCCGATCCACGCGGCCGCCAGCACGGTCGCACCGATCGCGGCCGTCGCGGGCGGCCGCGTCCGCGCCATCGTGTTGAGGACGAACGCGAGCAGGAAGCAGGTCAGGAAGCCACCGAGCATCCAGACGAGCCCGCCGAGCTGCGCGCCCAGCAGCGCGAGCAGGACGCCGAGGTACGCGGCCGGGGCGAGTGGCGCGAGCGACCGCGCCATCGTCACGAACTCATGCACCGCGACTGCGCCGGCGATCGCGACGAGCGCGAACAGCCACCAGCCTCCGGCCCACACCGCGCCGAGCACGACCGGCAGGCCGATCACGGCCACGAGCACGCGGTTGACGAGATTGGTCATCTACCGCCGAATCTACGGCGGCGGCCTGCGTAGTCCTCGATCGCAGCGCGGAACTCGTCGGGACCGAAGTCCGGCCAGAGCGTGTCGGTGAACACGTACTCCGAGTACGCGCTCTGCCACAGCAGGAAGTTCGACAGCCGCAGCTCGCCGGAGGTGCGGATGACGAGGTCGGGGTCGGGCATCTCCGGCGCGTAGAGGAACTGCGCGAACGTCTCCTCGTCGATCTCCGCCCCACTCGCGGTCGCGCGGCGTGCCGCCTCGACGATCTCGGCCCGGCCGCCGTAGTCGAAGGCGATCCACAAATGGAGCGTCCGCTCGTTCTCGGTCGCCTGCTCGAGCTCCGCCATCTTGTCGCGGAGCCAGTCGGGCGCGCGGTCGCGGCGCCCGACGAAGCGCGTGTGCACGCCCTCCTTGGCGAGATCGTGCAGCTCGCGGTCGATCGTCTCGCCGAAGATCTGCATCAGCGATGCGACCTCATCGGGGGAACGTGTCCAGTTCTCGGTCGAGAACGCGTACACGGCGAGCGAGCCGACACCGACGTCGATCGCCGTCTCGACGATCGGCCGGAGTGCGCGCGAGCCGGCTCGGTGGCCCTCGGCGACGTCGAGGCCGCGCGACTCCGCCCAGCGGCCGTTGCCGTCCATGACGATGGCGACGGCGCGGGGAACCTCTACGGAGAGGGCCGCTCCACTCAGACTTCCATGACCTCCTGCTCCTTGTGCTTGAGCAGGTCGTCGATGTGCTTCGTGTGCTCGTCGGTCAGCTTCTGCACGCGCTCCTCCGCGCGATGCTCCTCGTCGGCGCCGACGTCGCCGTTGTCGACGAGCTCCTTCAGCCCCTTCATCGCGTCGCGGCGGATGTCGCGCACCGCGACCCGATGCTCCTCGGCGAGGTTCCGCACGACCTTCACGAGCTCCTTGCGCCGCTCCTCGGTCAGCTGCGGGATCGGCAGCCGGATCAGCTTGCCGTCGTTCGACGGCGTCAGCCCCAGATCCGACTCCTGGATCGCCTTCTCGATCGCCTTGATCGAGCTCGGGTCGAACGGCTGGATCGTCAGCATCCGCGCCTCGGGAACGCTGATCGTCGCCAGCTGCTTCAGGGGCGTCGGCGTGCCGTAGTACTCGACCTCGATCCGGTCGAGCAGCGCGCCCGAGGCGCGGCCGGTGCGCACCGTGCCGAATTCGCTGCGCGCATGCTCGACCGACTTGTCCATGCGCTGCTGCGCCTCGTTGATCAGCTCGTCGGTGGTTGCCATGTCTGCCCTCCTACGGTGTCTCGATGACCGTGCCGACCTGCTCGCCTGCGACGACGCGTGCGATGTTGCCCTCCGCGAGCTCGAAGACGTGGATCGTGAGCTTGTTGTCCATGCAGAGCGAGAGCGCCGTCGTGTCCATCACCTTCAGGCCGCGCTCGATCGCCTCGAGGTGGGTGAGCCGCGGCAGGAACGACGCGTCGGGGTTCGTTCTCGGGTCGCCGTCGTACACGCCCTCGACGCCGTTCTTCGCCATCAGGATCGCATCCGCGCCCACCTCGAGCGCGCGGAGCGCGGCCGCCGTGTCGGTCGTGAAGTACGGATTGCCGGTGCCGGCGGCGAAGATCACGATCCGGCCCTTCTCGAGGTGGTCGATCGCCTTGCGGCGGACGAACGGCTCGGCGACCTCTTCCGACGCGAGCGCCGACTGGACCCGCGCCTCGACACCCTCCTTCTCGAGGATGTCCTGCAGCGCGAGCGCGTTCAGCACGGTCGCGAGCATGCCCGCATAGTCGGCGGTCGCCCGCTCCATCCCGTCCGACACGCCCTCGAGGCCGCGGAAGAAGTTGCCGCCGCCGACCACGATCGCGATCTCGGGGCAGTGCTCGCGCAGCCCGGCGAGCTCGCGCGCGATGGAACGCGCCACCGGGACGTCGATCCCGAAGTCGCGCGACCCCATCAACGCTTCGCCGGAGAGCTTCAGCAGCACCCGACGGAAGCCGGTAGAGATCGAATCGGGATGAGCGACTGTGTCGCGCGGCCGCGCTATGCGGCGCATCGCCGCGTCCTCAGTCGCCCCGATAGTAGAACTATCGAGGCTCCCTGCGTCCTTGCGCTGCACTCGCCTATCGCGACCGCTCGACGAGCGTCATCCCGATTCGATCTCTCTGCCATCAGCTGACGCTGAGCCGCGCGAAGTCGACGACTTCGGCGCCCGCTTCCTTCACCGCCTGGCCGACCGTCTTCGAGGAGTCGTGCACCCACTCCTGGTCGACGAGCACGTTGGCGCCGAAGAAGCGCTTGTTCAGCATTCCTTCGACGATCTTCTCGCGTGCCTGCTCCGGCTTCGACTGCACCTCGTCCGAGCTGGCGAAGATGTCGCGCTCGCGCGCGACGTCCTCCTCGGGCACCGCGTCGCGCGCCACCCACTGCGGGCGCAGCGCGGCGATGTGCATCGCGACCTTGCGGCCGAGCTCCTCGTCGCCGCCGCGCAACAGCACGAGGACCCCGAGCTTGTTCGCCGGCGGATGGGCATAGCCCGCGACGAGCTCGTCGTCGCCCGCCGTGAACTGCGCCGCGCCGGCGACGACGATGTTCTCGCCGAGCTTGCCGGACAGCGCCTGCCGCTCCTCGTCGAGGGACGACTCGGCTCCGACGCCGCCGCTCTCGACCGTCTCGAGCACCTTCTTCGCGAACGCCTGGAACTCGTCGTTCTTCGAGACCGGCTCCGTCTCGCAGCCGACGGCGACGATCGTGCCCTTGCCACCCTCGATGCGATAGCCGACGAGCCCTTCGGAGGTCTCGCGGTCGGCGCGCTTCGCGGCCTGCGCCATGCCGCGCTCGCGCAGCCAGCGCTTGGCGGCCTCGAAGTCGCCGTCGGTCTCCTGCAGCGCGCGCTTGCAGTCCATCATCGGGGCGCCCGTCTCGCCGCGCAGCTGCATGACGAGCTTCGCGGGGATGTCAGCCATTGCCCGGCTCCTCCGTCGGCGCGGCCGACGCGTCGGTCTTCGCCGCTCCCTCCGCCTGCGGCGCGTCGCCGGTCGGAACCGGCGTCGCCTCGGGCTCGGCTGCAGCCGCCGCCTCCGCCTCGGCCGCAGCGGCGGCCTCCGCCTCGGCGCGCGCGGCTGCGGCGGCCTCCTGCTTCTGCTGCCGCTCGAACTCGCGCTCGGTCACCTTCTGCTTGCCCGCCTCGATCGCGTCGGCGAGGACGCGCGTCACGAGCGAGCACGAGCGGATCGCGTCGTCGTTGCCGGGGATGACGTACTCCGCCTCGTCCGGGTCGGCGTTCGTGTCGACGAGCGCGATGACCGGCATGTTCAGACGGCGCGCCTCGCGCACGGCGAGCGCTTCCTTCTTCAGGTCGATGATGAAGACGGCGTCCGGCTGCTTGCGCATGTCGGCCACGCCGCCGAGGTTCGCCTCGAGCTTCTCGAGCTCTGCCGCCATCGAGATCCGCTCCTTCGCGGGCAGCAGCTCCATCTGGCCCTCGTCACGGAGGCGGCGCATCTCGTGCAGGCGTTCGATGCGCGCCGCCATCGTGCGCCAGTTCGTCAGCAGGCCGCCCAGCCAGCGGTGGTTGACGTACGGCATGCCGACGCGCTGCGCCTGGGTGGCGATCGCGTCCTGGGCCTGCTTCTTCGTGCCGACGAACAGGACGGTGCCGTTCCGCTCGGCGACGTTGCGGACGAACTCGGCAGCCTCGTCGAGGCGCTCGGTCGTCTGCGTCAGGTCGATGATGTAGATGCCGGACCGCTCCGTGAAGATGAAGCGGCGCATCTTGGGGTTCCAGCGGCGCGTCTGGTGGCCGAAGTGGACGCCGGCCTCCAGCAGCTCGCGCATCGAGGCGACTGCCATGTGTGTGGCTCCTTGGTTTGAGTTGCGTTGCACCGGCGGGGCGTGTGGCGCACCCGTCGCATCGACGGGCACCCGCGCCTCGGCTGATCCACCGGGTCGGGGGGTTTTCAGGTCGTGGAAAGTGTAGCGAGGGCCGCCCGCAGGTCGGCCGGCAGCTCCGAGGCGACGTCGACCTCCTCGCCCGTGAAGGGATGCTCGAACGAGAGCCGCGCCGCGTGCAGGAACTGGCGGTGGAGCCCGAGGACGCCGGGCTTTCCGTACGTCGGGTCACCGGCGACCGGCAGGTCGATCGCCCCGAGGTGGACGCGGATCTGATGCGTCCGCCCCGTCTCGAGCGTCACGCGGAGCAGCGTGTAGGCGCTGAGCAGCTCCTCGACCTCGAAATGGGTGACGGCATCGCGCGGCGCGGCCGTGTCGAGCGAATGCCGCAGCGCGTCGTGCCGGTCGCGGCCGATCGGCGCCTCGATCGTGCCGCGCCGCGAACGCGGCCGTCCGACGACGAGTGCCCGGTACTCCCGCCTCAGCGCCCGTGTCCGGATCAGCTCCTGGAGCCGCCGGTGCGCCTCGGGCGATCGCGCGACGACGAGGAGCCCGGACGTGTCTCGGTCGAGGCGGTGGACGATGCCCGGCCGGTCGGCCTCCTCCCCGCCTTCCACGTCGTGCGCGAGCAGGCCGTGCACCAGTGTCCCCTCGGCGTGGCCGGGCGCCGGGTGGACGACGAGCCCGGCGGGCTTGTCGACGACGAGCAGGTGCTCGTCCTCGAACGGGACCGTCAGATCCATCTGCTCGGCGACGAGCCCGGACGGGCGCGGCGCGGGCGCGTCGAACTCGAGCTCTTCCCCCGCTTCGAGCCGATGGCTCTTCGCGCGGACGCGTCCGTCGACGAGCACGGCGCCGTCGCGAACGAGCCGCTCCGCGACGGCGCGGGAGCCGATCTCCGGCAGCTCCGCGAGAAACCGGTCGAGCCGCGCGCCGGCCGACTCAGGAGGAACGCGAAGACGCGTCATGGAGCCTCTGCGAACGCCGCGGCTCGCGCTCTGCCAGCACGAGCGCGCCGAGGAGCACGAGCACGCCGATCACGATGAAGCTGTCGGCGAGGTTGAAGGACGGCCACCAGCGCAGGTCGATGAAGTCGGTCACGTAGCCCAGGCGCACGCGGTCGACGAGGTTCGAGACGCTGCCGCCGATCACGAGCCCGAGCGCGACCGGGAGGATCGGGTGCCTCGCGCCGGCGCGCGCGAAGAACCAGAGCATCCATGCGACGGCGACGGCCGTGACGACGATGACGGGCGCCGTCGCCTGGGAGAAGAACCCGAAGGCGATGCCGGAGTTCTGGACGTGGCGGATCCACAACGGCCCGGCGACGTGCACGCCGTCGTCGAGCGACAACTCGCCCGCGACGATGTGCTTCGTCAGCTGGTCGGCCGCGACGGCGGCCAGCGCGATCGCGGCGAGCGCGAGCCACTGGCTCGGGCCGGCGCCGAGCTTCCGCTCCGCGACCGACACGGGCGACAACGCGTGGGTCGACGACCCGACGCGGACGTCCGCACGACGCGGCTCTTCGCTCACCCTCGCTGCTCGACGTCGCGCGCGCAGTCGATGCAGAGCGACGCCCACGGACGCGCCTCGAGCCGCTCCTCGGGGATCTGCTTGCCGCAGTTCGTGCACGTCCCGTACGTGCCGTCGTCGATTCGCTTCAGGGCCGCGTCGATGTCGCCCAGCACCTGCTCGGCGTTCTCCCCGAGCGAGTAGTCGATTTCCCGGTTGACGGTCGCGGCCGCCATGTCGCCCATGTGGTTGTCGCCGGCGCTCGAGAGCTCGTCGGTCTCGTCTTCGAGCGAGCCCTCGTGGTCGTCGTGAAGGTGGGCGATCGCGTGCTGCACGCGCTCGCGCTCCTCCTCGAGCAGCGTGCGGAAACGATCGGTGTCGATGCTCATGAGCGCCTGTCCTTTCTCCAGCGGCCGGGCGCTCAGTGTAGGCGAGGTCTCTAGGCCGCTTCCGGTTCGGCCTCGACGTCGAGCTTGACGCCGTGCAGCGTGTCCTCCGCCTCCTCGACGATCGACAGCACCGTGCGCAGCCGCTCCTTCAAGAGCCGCGCCTCGAGCACGAGCCGCTCGTTCTCGGAGAGCGCGCGGCGCTTCACGGCCCGCGCCTCCGAGTGCGCCTCGGCGAGGATCACGTCGGCCTCCCGCCTGGCCTGCTCCTTCAGGTCCGAAGCCGCGCGCTCCGCCGAGACGAGCGTCGTGCGCAGCAGCGCTTCGAGCTCCTTGTAGCGGACGAGGTCGGCGTCGAGCGCCTCGACCTTGTCCGCGAGATCTGCCCGCTCGCGCCAGACGTCCTCGAAGCTCGCGGCGATCTCTGCGAAGAGCCGGTCGGTGTGGCCGCGGTCGTAGCCGCGAAACCCGGTCGGTGGAACGAGATGTCTGATCTCGACTGGTGTGAGTGCCATGTAATCCTCCCCTTAGTTGAACTGGTTGAGGATCCCGTTGACGACGCGGTCGAGGATGACCAGCACGATCAGGCCGATCAGCGGCGACAGATCGAGCGGCCCCATCGACGGGAGCAGCCGCCGGAAGATCCGGAGGTAGGGCTCCGAGACGTCGTAGAGGAAGCGTTGGATCCGGTTCAGCCAGGGCGAGTACGGCAGCCGCAGCCAGCTCGAGATGATGTACAGCAGGATCACGAGCGAATAGACGGACACGAAGACGTCGACGAAGTTCTCGACGCTCGTGATCGCGTCCGCGAGCAAGCTGAATATGGCCGTAGCGCCCATCCGCTCCGCGTTCGCGCTGCGGTCCTGAAGTCCTACGCCTGGTTGAAGAAGCCGCCGCGCTCGATCATGCGCGCGCGCTCCTCGGCCGACACCTCGACGTTGCGCGGCGTCAGCAGGAAGACCTTGTCGGCGATCCGCTGCATGCCGCCGTCGAGCGCGTACGTGAGCCCGCTCGCGAAGTCGATCAGCCGCTTGGAGAGCTCCTGGTCGCTCTGCTGGAGATTGAGGATCACGGGGACGCCGTCCTTGAAGCGGTCGGCGATCTGCTGCGCGTCGTTGAAGCTGCGCGGCAGGACGAGGTGCACCTTGACGTTCGGCGACGCGATGCTCTCGACGCCGCGCAGCCGCCGCGGCTCGGCCGCCTGGCGCTGCTCTGTCAGACGCTGCTGGGACCGCTGCTCCGCGGTCGGCCGGAGGACGCTCGTGCGGGCGGTCGCCGGCTCGGGATCGGTCCAGTCGTCGAACTCCTCGCGGCCCCGCCGCCGGGGCGCGAGCCGGCGCACGTTCGGCCGCTCGGCGTAGGCCCGCTGCAGCTCCTCGTCGGTGAGATAGCCGTCCTCGTCCCAGTCCTCCTCCTCGGCGATGCCGAAGTAGACGAGGGTCTTGTTCCAGACGTCACCGAAGCCCATAACGCGCGGAATGTTACTGCGCTGGTCGGAAACCAACCTACGGTCGCCGGTCGCCGAAGACCGTCGAGCCGACGCGGATGTGGGTGGCACCCTCCTCGACGGCGACGCGGTAGTCCTGGCTCGTGCCCATCGAGAGCTCGCGAAGCCCGTGCTCTTCGGCGAGCTCTCGGAGCCGGCGGAAGTAGGGCCGCGACGCCTCGGGATCGCCCGTCGCCGGCGGCATCGTCATCAACCCGCGGACGGCGCCGTAGGACGCGAGGAACGCGCCGAGCTCGTCGGGCGCGACGCCGGACTTCGTCGGCTCGCCGCTCAGGTTCACCTCGACGAGCGCCGGGATCGTCAGCTTCGCCGCCGCCGACTCCGACGCGAGCGAGTGGCAGAGCTCGCAGAGCTCGCTGACGACCGGAGCCTTGCGGCTCTGCAGGTGACCGATGAAGTGCCACCGGAACGCGTCGCCCCACCGCTCGTGCTTCTCGGCGAGATCCTGCGCGCGATTCTCGCCGACGACCGCGACGCCGGCGTCCGCGAGCACACCGAGCTCGTCGACCGTGAGGTACTTCGTCGCCACGACGACCGTGACGCCTTCGCCGACCTCGGCACGCACAGCGGCGTACCGCTCACGCACTGCCTCAGGCGACGTAGGCAATGACCCCCTGCCGCCCCGTCCGCCCGTGGTCGCGGCGATGCGAGAAGAAGCGGTCGCCGTTGCACGACGTGCAGAGATCGGAGCGGTCGACCCGCTCGATGCCGGCCGCGCGGAGCGCGCGCTCGGCGGCCGTCCAGAGGTCGAGCCGGTCGTCGCGGACGACGTCGTCGCCGAACGCCTCGCGGAACGGCGTCGCGACCTCGTCGCCCACTTCGTAACAGCACGGGCCGATGCTCGGTCCGATCGCCGCGACGAGCCCGCGGGAGCCGAGCGCCCGCACGCCCGCGCCGACGATCCCTGCCAGGAGCCCCCGCCAGCCGGCATGGAGTATCGCGAGCGCCGGTCGCTCCGCGCCTTCGCGCGCAAGCGCGATCGGCATGCAGTCGGCCGTCAGGAGCAGCATCGCCCGCCCGGGCTCGTCGCTCCACAGCCCGTCACAGTGGTCGTACACCGTGCCCGGCATGACGATGCCGCGCGCGTCGGCACGCGTGACGTTCGCGCCGTGCCGCTGCCACGCCATCGTCGCCCCGTCGGGGTCGGCGCCGACGGCGTCGCACAGGAGGCTGCGGTTCTGGACGACCCGCGCCGGATCGTCCTCGGTCAGGATCCCGAGGTTGAGCGATGCGAACGGGCCCTCGCTGACGCCGCCGCCGCGGGTCGAGAACGCGACGCGGTACGGGCCCGGCGCGTCCCAGTCGATGAGATCGAGGCCCGTCATGCCTCGAGCTTCGCACGCGCGCGCCGCAGCAGGGTGTCGCGATCGTTCAGCCCCGGGTCGTCGACGACGTCGCGCAGGAGATCGTGGAGCATGCGCCCGAGCTGCGGCCCGGGCGCGTAGCCGGCCTCGATCAGGTCCTGGCCGTCGATCGCGAGGTCTGACAGCCGGTGCGGCTGCTTCCGCTCGCGCTCGAGCGTGCGGCGGAACCGCTCGAGCTGCTCGAGCTCCTCGACCGGCAGCGGACCGCCTGCCGTACCCCGCTTGCCGCGAAAGTCGGCCTCCTTGTGATCGACGAGCTGCAGGGCCAGCTCGTCGCCGTAGCGCGCGAGAAAGCGGCGCGCCCGCATCTCGTCGCCCTTGCCGACCTGGAACATGTGGTGGCGCACGATCCGGCAGACGCGTTCGCGCAGCGCATTCGGGTAGCGCAGCCGGCGCAGGGCGCTCCCCGCGAGCTCCGCGCTCACCTGCTCGTGGCTCTTCTCCGAGTAGCCGGCCTTTGCGTAGTAGTGCAGGCGGCCGTCCGTGCCGCGCCACGCGACATGCGGCTTCCCGACGTCGTGGAAGAGCGCGGCGAGCCGCACCGGCAGAGCCCGGCCGGCGTCGGCGGTCGCCTGCACGACCGCGAACGTGTGCTCGTCCACCGTCAAGTCGTGGTAACGGCTCTCCTGGTCGAACCCGATCGCACGCTCGAGCTCGGGCAGCATCTGCACGAGTACGCCCGTGTTGCGCGCGAGCCGGAGCGCCTTCGCCGGCCGCGATCCGAGCAACAGCTTCGACAGCTCCCCCATCCCGTCGGACGCGAGCCCGCCGCCGATGCGCTCGCCGGAGACGAGCTTCACGGCCGCGGCTTCGTCGTGCATCTGCCGCGCCGTCGACTCCTCGAGGTCGAAGTCGAGCTGCGACACGAACCGGAGCGCGCGCACGAGCCGGAGCGGATCCTCGGCGAAGCTCGTCGGCGACACGGCGCGCAGCACCCGCCGGTCGAGGTCGCCCCGGCCGTCGAGCGGGTCGACAAGCTCTCCTGTCGCCAGCCGCTTCGCCATGGCGTTCACGGTGAAGTCGCGGCGGCGCATGTCGTCCTCCACCGACAGCTCGGCGTCGGCGACGATCTCGAAGTCGTGCCGGCCCGGCCCCGTGCTCACCTCCTTGCGCGGCGGCGCGAACTCGATCCCTGCGGGCGCGGCGGCCCGGACGCTCCTGTCGCCGGGGCGCAGACGGACGCCGACGAGCCGGCCGGCTACGACGAGGTCGTCGACGCGGCCGAACGGCGCGAGCCGCCGCTTCAGCTCCGCGGTGTCGACGCCGGGCACGAGGAAGTCCGCGTCCTTCGACTCGAGACCGAGCAATTCGTCACGGACGGCGCCGCCGACGACGTACGCGTCGAGCTCGAGGGAACGGACGTAATCCTCGAGTCGTTCTCTAGACGTGCGCGATCGCCTCGATCTCGACGAGTGCGCCGGACGGAAGCTTCGCCACCTCGACCGTGGAGCGCGCCGGCGGCTCGTCGCCGACGTGCTTCGCGTAGACGGCGTTCATCCCCTGGAAGTCGTCCAGGCTCTGCAGGAACACCGTCGTCTTCACGAGCCGCCCGAGGCTCGAGCCCGCCTCCTCGAGGATCGCGCGGAGGTTCGCGAGCACCTGCTCGGTCTGCTCCTCGATCGTGCCGCCCGAGAGGTCCTTGTCGCCCGGGCGCAGCGCGAGCTGGCCCGAGACGAACACGAGGTCGCCGACGCGGATCGCCTGCGAGTACGGCGCTCCCTGGAACGGGGCGGGCGCCGCCTCGGTGCGAACGACGGATTTGGTCATGACGTCTGGTCTCCTTCGGTCGAGCACGCCTGCGCGAGGGCGACGCCGAGCGACTTGAAGATCGCCTCGAGCACGTGCTGGGTGTCGGTGCCGTTCAGGAGGCGGACGTGGAGCGTCACGCCCGCTCCCTCGGCGAAGCGGTCGAGGAACCGGCGCGCGACGTCGGTGCCGAGCCCCGCGATGCGCGCCTGCGTCAGGTCGACGTTCGTGACGACGAGCGGCTCGTCCGAGACCTCGAGCACGACGCTCGCGAGCGCCTCCGACGACGTCATCGACGCAAAGCCGTAGCCGCGGGCCGAGCGCAGCCGCTCCGCGAGCGCGGTGCCGAGCGCGGTGCCCGCCTGCCCGACCTCGGCCTCGCCGGTTGCCGGCTCGACCTCGAGGGCGAGATCCCATGACGCGTAGTGCGCGAGCCGCTCGAGCAGCCGGTCGAGGACGGGCAATCCGGTCTCGACGCTCGCGACGCCGGTGCCCTCCAGATCGAGTCGAATCCCGCTGCGTCCAGCCGCCGCCATCGTCGCGAGCAGGCTACCGCAGGGTCCTAACTGCTTAGAAGCCTGGGCGATAACGGTTCCAAAGATGGGCCGAACGGCCCATCCCCATTCGAGGGATCGCTCCTACCTTGAACAGGGAGCGGATGCTCGGGACGAGGGCTGGTATTGCGGTGTGGATCGCGGTCGCAGCCACACTCGCAGTCGCGGGTGCGGCGAACCGCTCTGTCTCCGCACGTCCCGGAACGACCGAGGTCGCAGTCGGCTACACGACCGCCTCCGCGCTCGCGCGCGCCGTCGCTGCGAGCCGCGCGATCGTCGTGCGCACGGTCGCGCCGCTGCACGTTGCCGAGTTGCGCGGCGTCGGCCCCTCGGCGCTCCGCGCACTGCCGGGAATCACGTACGTCGAGAACGTCTCGCCGCGTCCGCCCGCCGCCGAGCCCGCCGCTCCGGGCGCTGCGAGCTCGCCGGAATGGCAGCTGCGTGCGACCCACGACGACGCGGTTCCGGACGCCGTTCTTCGCAGTGCCTCTGCCGTGACGATCGCGGTCATCGATACGGGTGCCGACCTCACCGCCCCCGACCTCGCTGCCAAGTCGCCCGCCGCCTGGAACACACGGACCGGGACGGCGGACGTGCGCGACTCGAACGGTCATGGGACGTTCGTCGCCTCACTTGCGGCCGGCTCGGTCACGAACGGCACCGGCATGTCGGGCTCGGGCGGCGACGCCCGGCTGCTCGTCATCAAGTCGGGGAGCAACAGCGGCTCCTTTACCGACGTCGACGAGGCGGCGGGAATCGTCTACGCCGTCGACCACGGCGCGCGCATCCTCAATCTCAGCGTCGGCGGCCCGACGACCTCCGCCACCGAGCGCCACGCAGTGCAGTACGCGATCGACCACGGTGCGCTCGTCGTCGCAGCCGTCGGCAACGAGCACGACGCCGGCAACCCGGTCGAGTACCCCGCGGCGTTGCTGCAGCCGGCCGGCTCGAACGGCGTCGGCGGCGCCGGTCTCGCTGTTACCGCATCGACGGCCGACGGCCGCCGCGCCGCGTTTGCAAACACCGGCTCCTGGGTGTCCCTCGCGGCGCCCGGAGACCACGTGCTCGGCGCCGTCTCGCAGGCGTCGTCTGCGCTCCTCTACCCCCGCACGCAGCTCGCAGGCGCGACGGCGGGACTGTACGGCTACGGCAGCGGCACCTCGTTCGCCGCCCCGCAGGTGGCCGGCGCTGCGGCGCTCGTCTGGGCCGCGAACCCGTCGCTGACCGCGCGGGAGGTGGCGCAGATCCTCAAGGAGACCGCCTCCGGCGGCGGCCGCTGGACGCCCGATCTCGGCTTCGGCGTCATCGACGTCGCGGCCGCAGTCGCGGAGGCGCAGGCGGGCCACACCGGCGTGCTGCTGAGCGGCCTCCGCCTGCGGAGCCGCGTCAAGCTCAACTGGAGCGGCGATGCCGCCGCCTACACGCTCACGCTGACGACGGACGGCCACGCGCCGCGCGCGCTGCTCGCGACGACGCGACAGACGAGCACGTCGGTCGACCTGCGGCACGGCCACACGTACTCGTTCAGCGTCACCGCGCTCGACGCAGCCGGCTCGCCGACGGCGGTGTCCCCGCCGCTGACGGTCAGCGCGCCTTAGACGTCAGGTAACTCGCTCGATCTGCGCGCCGAGCGCGCGCAGCCGCTCGTCGATCCGCTCGTAGCCCTTGTCGATCTGGTGCGCGGCGCCGATCGTCGACTGCCCCTGCGCGGCGAGCGCGGCGAGCAGCATCGCCATGCCGGCGCGAATGTCCGGGCTTTCCATCCGCTGACCGACGAGGTGCGTCGGCCCGGTGACGACCGCACGGTGCGGGTCGCAGAGGATGATCCGCGCGCCCATCGAGACGAGCTTGTCCGTGAAGACGAGCCGGTTCTCGAACATCTTCTCGAACATCAGCACGGTGCCGAACGCCTGCGTCGCGACGGTCACCGCGATCGACGTGAGGTCGGACGGGAACGCGGGCCAGGGGCCGTCGTCGATCTTTGGGATCATCCCGCCGAGATCGTCCTGGACGATCAGCTGCTGCCGCGGCGGCACGTGCACGGTGTCCTCGCCCAGCTCGACGCGCACGCCGAGCTTCTCGAAGACGGGGACGATCGGCAGCATGTCCTTTCGCCGAACGCCCTCGATCGTCACGTCGCCGCCGGTCATCGCGGCCATCCCGATGAAGCTGCCGACCTCGATGTGATCGGTGACGATCGGCCAGTCGCCGCCGTGGAGCCGCTCGACGCCCTCGATGCGCAGGACGTTCGACTCGATGCCCTCGATGTGCGCGCCGAGCGAAACGAGGAACCGGCACAGATCCTGGACGTGCGGCTCGCACGCTGCGTTGCCGAGCACGGTCTCGCCGGGGCTCATCACGGCGGCCATGACCGCGTTCTCCGTCGCCATCACGCTCGCCTCGTCGAGGAAGACGTGCGCGCCGCGCAGACCGTCGGCGGACATCTCGAACGTCGGGCCCGTGGCGTCGATCTCCGCGCCGAGCTCGGCGAGCGCATGGATGTGCGGGTCGAGGCGCCGGCGGCCGATCACGTCCCCGCCGGGCGGCGGCATCGTGGCGCGGCCGAAGCGCGCGAGCAACGGACCGGCGAGCAGGAACGACGCGCGGATCTTGCTGCAGAGGTCCGGGTCGGGCGCCGACTTCGAAGCCCCGGAGGCATCGACGCGGACCTCGTGCTGCCCGACCCAGCAGGCGTCGGCGCCGAGATCGGTGAGCAGCTCGAGCATCGTGTCGACGTCACGAATGCGCGGCATGTTGCTCAGCGTCACCGGCTCCTGCGTCAGCAGGCACGCGGCGAGAATCGGCAGGGCGCCGTTCTTGTTTCCTGCTGCGCGGATGGTTCCGTTGAGCGGGACGGATCCCTCGATCACGAAGGCGTCCGCCAGGGCGTGTGCGACGGCCATTGCGCGGGCTATCGTAGTGGCCCGTGGCGCCGACTCGCGAACAGGCGTGGAAAACGCTGACGACGTACACGAAGAGCGAGTCGCTGCTGCGGCACGCCCTCGCCGTGGAGGCGTCGACCGCCGCATATGCGCGGAAGCTCGGCGAGGACGAAGAGCTCTGGCGGGTCGTGGCTCTCCTGCACGACTTCGACTACGAGATGCATCCGACGCTCGACAAGCACCCGCAGGACGGGGCGCCGATCCTTCGCGAGCTCGGCTACCCGGAGGTCGTGGTCGAGGGCGTGCTGTCCCATGCGGAGCACCTCGGCCTGCCGCGCGACACGCCCCTGAAGAAGACGCTCTTCGCGTGCGACGAGCTGTCGGGCTTCGTGCACGCGTGCGCCCTCGTCCGCCCGACCGGTCTCGAGGGGCTCGAGCCGAAGTCGGTCAAGAAGAAGCTGAAGCAGCCCTCGTTCGCGTCCGGCGTGCACCGCGAGGACGTGTACAAGGGTGCGGAGGAGCTCGGCGTCGAGCTCGACGACCACATTCGCACGGTCGTCGAGGCGCTCACGCCGATCGCGTCCGAGCTGGGCCTGCCGAGCTGACGCGCGCCGACGTCGACGAGCGGCGCTACGCCTGGCGCGTCCTGTCGGTGACGAGCCTCGGCGTGCTGCTCTCGGCGGCGAACACGTCGACGCTCGACGTCGCGCTCCCGGTCGTCGCCCGCCACTTCCGCGCGAGCGCGTCGGCCGCCTCGTGGACGTTGCTGACCTACATGCTCGTCAACACGATCCTCATTCTCGCGTTCGGACGGCTCGCGGACATCGTCGGCCGGCGGCGTCTGTACCTGATCGGTCTCGGGACGCTGACGGTCGCGAGCTTCGCCTGCGGGCTCGCGCCGAACATCGTCGTGCTCGACGTGCTGCGCGGCGTTCAGGCGATCGGCGCCGCGGCGATCATCACGAACACGACCGCGCAGCTCACCGACGCGTTCCCGCGCGACCTGCTCGGCACGGCGCTCGGGCTGAACGTCGCCGTCGCCTCGGCCGCCCAGGTGATCGGTCCGGTGATCGGCGGCGCGATGGCCTCGTCCTGGGGCTGGCGCGCGGTCTTCTGGTTCAACGTCCCGACGGGAATCGCGGGCCTGATCTGGGCCCGCTTGACGCTGCGGCGGCCGCTGCAGGAGCACACGCGCGAGCCGTTCGACGTCGTGGGCGCCGCGCTGTCCCTCGCGTGGCTCGGCGGCCTCGTGATCGCGCTCTCGGAGGGGGGTGCGCTCGGCTGGACGAGCGGCCCGGTGATCGCAGGCGCCGCCACGTTCGTCGTGGCCGCGCCGATCTTCGTGCTCGTGCAGATGCGTCGCCGGTATCCGCTGCTCGACCTGCGCCTGTTCTCCGACCGCGGCCGCTCGGCCGCGTACGTGTCGAACATGCTGCTCCACCTCGCGCGGTTCGCCGTCGTGCTGCTCGCCGCCCTCTACGTCCAGGCGGCGCGGGGCCTCGATCCCTTCGGCGCCGGGATCCGCGTCATACCGGTCGCCGCCGGGATGATGATCGCGTCGCCCTTTGCGGGCCGCCTCGTCGCGCGCTCGAGCGCGCGGGTGCTCTCGACCGCCGGGCTCGGAGTCACCGGCGCCGGGCTGCTCGGCCTCGCGCTGCGGTTGCAGCCCTCGACCTCGGACGTCGAGCTCGCGATCTGGCTCGGGCTCGTCGGCGTCGGCACGGGGCTCTTCATGACCCCCAACACGAGCGCGATCATGACCAGCGTGGAGCCCTCGCGGCGCGGAATAGCGAACGGCGTGCGCTCGATGATGCAGAACACCGGCTACGTGGTCAGCGTCGCCCTCTCGCTCGGGATCGTCACGAGCGCGCTGCCGGCCGACGAGAAGCGAGAGGCATACGCCGGCACGCTGTCACGGCTCGGCAGTTCGAGCCTCGCCCGGCTCACGCACGGGTACCACCTCGCGTTCTTCGTGCTCGCCGGCATCACGGTCGTCGGAATGGGGGTGTCTCTGTCACGCGGCCCGCAGATGCGCGAGTCAGGCGCCGACGCCGTCGGCGAGGCGCTGTAGATCGTCCTCGCTCGTCCACCAGCCGCACGAGGCGCGGACGAGGTTGCGGCCGGGAAGCTCACGCACGATCACGCCGCGCTCGTGAAGTGCCGCGACGAGCTCCGCGGGGTCGCCGGACGGACGGAACGAGACGAGTGTCGAGTGCCCCGGCGGGGTCGCAACCTCGACGAGCGGCTCGAGCAACTCGCGGCATCGTGCCGCCATCTGCGCGGCGCGCTCGTAGCGCCACTCGGGATGCGTTGCGAGCGCTGCCTGGATCGCCGACAGCTGCGGGATCCCGATCCAGCCTGCGTCGAAGCGCGCCGCACCCTCCTTCGCCGTGAACGCGCCCGTCGGCTCGTACGCGTCCTGCGAGAAGTACGACGGCGTCTTCACGCGGACGAGCTCGGCGTCGCGGACGTAGAGCGCGCCGGCCGGGTCGGGAGCGCAGAGCCACTTCTGCGCCGACACGGTGTAGAAGTCGATGTCGCCGACGTCGACGGGGATCGCGCCCGCGGATTGCGCGCCGTCGATCAGCAGCGGCAGCCCGCTGTCGGCCTTCAGCCTCGCGAGGTCCAGGCGCCGCCCGGTCGTCCAGAGGACGTGCGACGTCGCGATCAACTTCGTCCGCGGCGTCACGGCGGCGAGCATGGCGTCCTCGTCTGCCTCGACGATCGCGATCCGGGCGCCGGTCGCATAGAGCGGGCCCATGAGGCCGAAGTGCTCCTGGTCGGTCGTCACGACCTCGTCCTCGGCCGTCAGCCCGAGCCCGGTGAGCACCGTCGCGCAGCCGCGGGTCGTCGACTCGACGAGCGCGATCCGCGAGGGGTCGACACGGAGCACGCCGGCGAACGCGCTGCGCACGTCCTCGCGCAGGGCGAGCATGCGCTCGATGTACCCGGTGCCGCTCCGCCCGTCCGCGAGGTCGCGCTCGAGCTCCCGCTCGAACGCCTCGATCGTCGTTCGCGCCAGCGGTCCGTTCGTGCCGGCGTTCAGATACGCGAGGCGCTCCAGCACCGGCAGCTGCGCGCGTGCCTCCTCGAACGTCATCCGCCGCTGCTCATTCAACCGTGAGTTCTACCGGTGCATGGTCGGAGAGGATGTGCTTGCCGAGGCGACGCCGGTCCTCGGGCCACGCGAGCGCCGACTCGGCCGGCAGGCCGCGGACGAGGATCTGGTCGATGCTGCCCGGCAGCGGGGCCGAGAACTCCGGTAGGCCCTCGCCCCGCAGGTTGAAGTCGCCGGCGACGACGACGCGCGGTTCCTCGGCGAGGAAGTCGAGCACCCGGCCGAGTTGCACGCGATCGCCGGTGATGTGCGCGTTCGCGACGTAGATGCCGCCGTCGAGCCGGACGCCGTGGACGATTCGTCGTAGGCCGTTCGTGCTGACGACGGCCGACCGCTCGTCCGAAAGCCGGTAGCGCGGCGCGGCGAGGATCGCGTCGGCCTCGCCCGTCAGCGCCGAACGGAGCAGGCCGTGATGAAGCTCCGTCGGCCAGTGGCCGAAGGGAACACGCGCCCGCCGCGCGACCGCGGACACCCGCTGCATCCCGCTCCAGCCCTCGAGCCGGCCGAGCGCCCAGAGCGGCACCTCCTGCAGGCAGACGACGTCGGGCTCGTCCCGCGTCACGAGCTCGACCATCTCGCGCAGGAACGCGCGCCGCTGGGGTGGACTGGTGTTCCCATGGAAGAGGTTCCACGTGCGGACGAGCATGCGGCGTAGCCTACGAGCGGAATGCGGGTCGTACTGGCAGATCCTCCGGCGTTCACGCCCGCGTACGACCACGATCTCGCGGCGGCGCTCGCACGCGCCGGGGCCGACGTGACCCTCGTCACCTCGCGCTTCCGCTTCGGCGCCGCCCCGGCGCCCAGCGGCTATGCGCGGCGCGAGCTCTTCTATCCCGCCTCATCGCGCCTCTTCAAGCGGTCGCGGCTGCGGCTGCCGCTCAAGCTCGCCGAGCACCCCGTCGGGCTCGCACGGCTTCGCACGATCGGCACCGACGTGCTCCATCTGCAGTGGCTCGTGCCCGAGCTCGACCGCCTGCTCCTCCGCCCGCACGCGCCGTCGGTCTTCACGGCGCACGACCTGCTGCCGCGGCGGACCGCCGCGAAGCGCTCGCTCTGGCGCGAGCTGATGGCCCGGTTCGACCGGGTCGTCGTGCACAGCGAGAACGGCCGAGAGACGCTCGCCGAGCTCGGTGTGGAGGCGCGAGTCATCGCCCATCCCGTGTTCCGGAGCGACCCGCCGCGGACGGACGACGGGCGCACCGTCGCCTGCATCGGCGTCATCCGGCCGTACAAGGGCCTCGGCGACGCGATCGAGGCCGTCAGACAGGTCGACGGCGCGCGCCTGCTCGTGGCCGGCGACCCGCTCGAGCCGATCGAGCCGTATCGCGCCGCCGCGGCGGGCCTCGACGTCGACTGGCGGCTCGGCTACCTGCCGGACGCGGAGATCGACCGCGCGCTCGGCGACGCGACGATCGCGGTCTTCCCGTACCGGCCCGAGCTCGACCAGAGCGGCGCGCTCCTGCGCGCGCTCGGTGCGGGCGTTCCCGTCGTCGCGTACGACGTCGGCGGGGTCGCGGAGCCGGTGCGCCGGTTCGGGGCCGGGCGCGTCGTCCCGGCGGGCGACGTCGAAGCCCTGGCCGAGGCGATCCGGGAGCTGCTCGCAGATCCGTCCGAGGCGCGCGCAGGCGCGCAGCGGGCGCGCGACGAGCTGACATGGGACGCGTCGGCGCGCGCACATCTCGACCTGTACCGGGAGATCGCGTGATCTTCCGCAAGCGGCGCTTCGCCGACCTGATCGCGCGGCAGCTCGACGTCTTCGCCGAGGACCAGCAGCACGACATCTTCGCGGAGATCCGCGATCGCAAGGCGCTCTACGACGGCGCAGACCGCGACGAGGCGGAGGAGCTCTACGGCGACTACATCGACGCGGTCGAGACGGGGACGGAGGCGCTCGCCGACATGCGTGACCGCTTCAAGCGCACCCTCGAAGAGGATGCGGCGGAGGAGTACGAGCTCGAGTTCAACCGAGCGGTCCGGAAGCGCTGGCCCGAGTTCGGGCTGGAGATCGACCTCCGATGACGACGCCGCGCATCGAGGACTACGCGCTGCTCGGCGACCTGCAGACGGCCGCGCTCGTCGAACGCGGCGGCTCGATCGACTGGCTCTGCTTCCCGCGCTTCGACTCGGGCGCGTGTTTCGCAGCGCTGCTCGGCACGCCGGAGAACGGACGCTGGCTCGTCGCGCCGGCCGCGGGCGGAACGACGTCCCGCCGCTACCTGCACGACACGATGGTCCTCGAGACGATGTGGGAGAACGACGAGGGCTGCATCCGGGTCATCGACTTCATGCCGCCTCGCGGCACGGCGCCGGACGTCGTGCGCATCGTCGAGGGCGTCCGCGGGCGCGTCAACGTGCGGTCGGAGCTCGTGATCCGCTTCGACTACGGCCACGTGGTGCCGTGGGTGCGGCGCATCGACCACCAACGGGTCGCCGTCGCCGGGCCCGACGCGCTCTACCTGCGAACGCCTGCGCGCACGTTCGGCGAGGGGATGAAGACCATCTCCGAGCTGGCCGTCGACGAGGGCGAGCGCATCCCGTTCGTGCTGACGTGGAACCAGTCGCACCTCGACCCGCCCACGCCGGTCGACGCCGAGGAGGCGCTCCACGACACCGAGACGTTCTGGCGCGAGTGGAACGCGCGCTGCACGGTGCCTCTGTCCGGCGAGCAGCGCGACCTCCTGCACCGGTCGCTGATGGTGCTGAAGACGCTGACGTACGGCCCGACCGGCGGCATCGTGGCCGCGCCGACGACGTCGCTGCCGGAGGCGATCGGCGGCGTCCGCAACTGGGACTACCGGTACTGCTGGCTCCGCGACGCGACGCTGACGCTGCTGGCGCTCCTGCACGCGGAGCACGCCGACGAAGCGCAGGCGTGGCGGCAGTGGCTCCTGCGCGCCGTCGCCGGCGATCCGGGCGACCTGCAGATCATGTACGGCGTCGGCGGCGAGCGGCGGCTCACCGAATATGAGCTGCCGTGGCTGCCCGGCTACGAGGGCTCGGCGCCCGTCCGCGTCGGCAACGCGGCGAGCGAGCAATTGCAGGTCGACGTCTACGGCGAGGTGATGGACGCGCTCTACCAGGCGCGCGTCCACGGTCTCGTGCACGAGCAGAGCGCCTGGTCGTTGCAGAGGACGTTGCTGACCGCGCTCGAGCGCACGTGGCAGGAGCCCGACGAGGGCATCTGGGAGATCCGCGGCGAGCGCCGCCACTTCGTGCACTCGAAGGTGATGGCCTGGGTCGCGTTCGACCGCGCCGTGCGGTCGGTCGAGACGCAGGACGTCGAGGGGCCGGTCGACCACTGGCGCCGGCTGCGCGAGCAGATCCACGCGGAGGTCTGCGAGCGCGGCTTCGACCCGAAGCTCGGCTCGTTCACGCAGTCCTACGACTCGCAGGAGCTCGACGCGAGCCTCCTTCTGATCCCGCTCGTCGGCTTCCTGCCCGCCGACGATCCGCGGGTGCGGGGGACGATCGAGGCGATCGAGCGGACGCTGCTCGTGGACGGCCTCGTGCTCCGCTACCGGACGCGGAAAGCGGGCGTCGACGGCCTGCCGCCCGGCGAGGGCGTCTTTCTCCCGTGCTCGTTCTGGCTCTGCGACTGCTACGAGCTGCTCGGGCGGCACGACGACGCGCACGCGCTGTTCGAGCGGCTCATCGGGCTGTCGAACGATCTCGGGCTGCTCGCCGAGGAGTACGACCCCGCCGCGGGCCGCATGCTCGGCAACTTCCCGCAGGCGTTCACGCACCTGGCGCTCGTCAACACCGCCTTCAACGTGCTGCCGCACCTGGCCGGGACGATGCACCACCGGCACGCACGCGGTCGATCGTCGTCGCCGCATTGATCAGCGACAGATGGCTGAGGCCCTGCGGGAAGTTCCCGAGCAGCTCGCCCGAGTCGGGGTCGACCTCCTCCGACAGCAGGCCGACGTCGTTCTCGTAAGCGAGCAGCTGCTCGAAGAGCGTCGCCGCCTCGTCGACGTCGCCCTGCCGTGCGAGCGCCTCGACGAGCCAGAACGAGCACGCGACGAACGCGCCCTCCTTGCCGATGTTGCCGGTGCGGCGCCACAGGAGGCCGCCGCCGGCGTCGAGCCGCTCGCGGATCACGTCGATCGACGAGCGCAGCCGCACGCCGTTGACGTCGCCCCAGCCCATGCGCGCGGCGCGCAGCACGGCGGCGTCGAGCGTCTCGCCCCCGCCGTACTCGGTGTACGCCCCCAGCTCGTCAGACCAGCACTGCCGCTCGAGGCATTCCCGGACGCGCTCGCATTCCTCGCGCCACCGGTCGACGTGATCGTCCGGCAGGTGGCCGTCCTTCGCGAGCCGGATGCCGCGGTCGAACGCGAGCCAGCTGGAGAAGTTCGACGCGGTGTAGTTGCGGCACTCCTGCAGCTCCCAGATGCCGGAGTCGTCGTCGGGCCAGATCGACGTCAGCCGGTCGAGGCACTCGGTGATCAGCGATGCCGTCCCCTCGTCGAGGGCGTTGCCGCTCTCGAGGTAGAGGTCGGTGGTCTCGACGAGGTCGCCCCATGAGCCGATCTGGAGCTGGCTCGCGGCCGCGTTGCCGTAACGCACCGGCTGCGAGCCGCGGTAGCCGTGCAGCGGCAACTCGTCGCACCGCTGCGCCTCGCGGCCCTCGACGGAGTAGAACGGGCGCAGGTCGGGCGCCGTCGTCCGTACGGCGCGCAGGAGGCAGCAGAACGACTCGTGCACCTGCTCCGGCAGTCCGAGCCGCATGAGCGCGTCGATCGTGAAGGCCGCGTCGCGCACCCACATGTAGCGGTAGTCGTAGTTTCGGTCGCCGCCGATCTTCTCGGGCAACGACGTCGTCGGGGCCGCGAGGATCGACCCGTTCGGCTCGTGGACGAGGAGCTTGAGCGCGAGCGCGCTTCGCATGAGCTGGTCCCGCCAGGGGCCGTCGTACTCCCAATGGTCGAGCCAGGTGCGCCACACCCGCACCGTCTCGTCCAGGCGGCGCTCGATCTGGTCGCGGGACGGCATCGGGATGGGCTGTTCGTGGGTCGCGCAGAGCGCAAGCAGCGCACTCGAGCCGTCGCGCACGATGAACCTGCCGCGCACGCTGCGCTCGTCCAGTTCCGGCTCGCCGGCGTCCCAGGTGTGGAACCCGATCTCGAGGTCGTTGCCCTCGAAGATCGGCAGTCCCCGCCGGTGCGTCAGCGTCACGTTCGAGCGGCCCCAGTCGGGCCGCGGATCGGCGCACCACTCGAGCTCCACCTCGCCGCTCAACCCTTCGACCCGGCGGGCCAGCTCGCGCCAGGGCAGCTGGCCGCCACCCTGGAGGTTCAGCGCCTCGGTGACCCGCACGACGCCGTCACGCGTCGTGTACGTCGTCTCGAGCACGTTCGTCCGCTCCACGTAACGTCGGTCGGCGTCGAATTTGCCGCACGGCCGCAGCAGGAAGCGGCCGCCCTCTTCCGCGTCGAGCAGCGCGCCGAGCGCGGTCGGCGAGTGCATGTAGGGCAGTGACAGGAAGTCGATCGACCCGTCGGCGGCGACGAGCGCGGTCGTCGTGCCGTCGCCGATGGCGGCATACGAGCCGATCGGCGCGTACCCGTCCTTCCGTTTCACGCGTGTGCGTGCTTGCGCTCGCCGGCCTGGTCGCGCGTGAGCGCCTGGTCGGCGTCGGCGCCGAGATCGGCCTGGATCTGCTCGAGCGAGCGATCCTTCGTCTCGGGGACGATCGTCGCGAAGAAGATGACGGCACAGACGCCGAAGAACGCGTAGAGCCAGAACGTGCCCTGCTTCGTGATCGAGTCGGTCAATGTCAGGAAGGTGTACGAGATGGCGAAGTTGAGGCCCCAGTTGAACATCGTGCAGACCGCCATCGCCGGCCCGCGCATCTGCAGCGGGAAGATCTCCGAGATCATGAGCCAGAAGACCGGGCCGAGGCCGACTGCGAAGCCGATGATGTAGACGAGCAGGCACACGAGCGCGAGCCAGCCGACGCTGTGCTGGAGCGTCTTCGACTGGAAGAAGACTCCGAGGCCGACGAGCGCGACCGTGAGGATCGTCGTGCCGCCGATCAGGAAGAACCGCCGTCCGAGCTTGTCGAGCAGCAGAATCGCCACGATCGTGAAGACGACGTTCGTGCAGCCGATGTAGACGCTCTGGGTGAGGGCGCCGGTGTTCTGCTGGCCCGCAAACTTGAGGATGGTCGGCGCGTAGTAGATCACCGTGTTGATGCCGACGATCTGCTGGAAGACGGCGAGCATGATGCCGACGATCATCATCCGGCGGACGGCCTTGCCGGCCAGCTCGCGGACGCTGAACTCCTTCTCGGCGACATCCTTGATCTCGTCGATCTCGGCGTCGACGTCGTCCTCGTCGAACCGGTACTTCTCGAGCACGGCGCGCGCCTCGTCCTCGCGCCCCTTGTCGACGAGCCAGCGCGGCGAGAATGGCATGAAGTACATGCCGATTGCGAGCGCGGCGCCCGGGACGACGGCGAGCGCGAACATCCAGCGCCAGTTGTTCGAGAAGCCGGCGAAGCCCCAGTCGACGATGTAGGCGGAGAGGATGCCGAGCGTCACCATCAGCTGGTTGAAGCTGACGACGCCGCCGCGAATGCGTGGCGGAACGAGCTCCGCGATGTACATCGGCCCGACGAACGACGCGCAGCCGACCGCGAGCCCGAGCCAGAAGCGGCCGGCGAGGATCTGCCAGTACGACTGCGCGAGCGCGCACCCGATCGCGCCGATCACGTAGACGCAGCCGGCGATGATCTTCGTGCGGCGGCGGCTGATGCGACCGGAGAGCCAGCCGGCCGCGAGTGCGCCTGCGATCGCTCCGAGGAGGAGGATCGCGACGGTCAGCTGCTGCTGGCCGTGCGTCTTGAGCCCGAGGTCGCTCTTCATGAAGAGCAGGGCGCCGCCGATGACGCCCGTGTCGTACCCGAACAGGAACCCGCCGATCGCGGCGATGATCGCGACGCCGAGGATGCGCTTGTTGCGGATCGCCTCCTTGAGGAAGCCCTGGTCGGCCGCGGTCTCCGTCATCACGGTAGACAACGCCGATGGAGGCGCAACAGTTGCGGGTAATTGGCTCAGCGCCCGCTGAGCTTCCAGCGCGAGCGCGTCGGCTGTGTGTGCGAGGGCCTGCAGCCCGAGGCTGCCCGTCAGGTAGGGCGCGCGCGCTCGCACGGCTGCGGCGCTTCCCGCGTCGAGATCGCGCCACGCGCTCGCGACGTTGGCGAGAACCTCGACCGCCTCGCTCGGCGGCGCCTCGTCGTTTCGCAGCATGCGCAGCCCGGCCGTCGCGAGCGTTCGCGCGTCTGCCGTCGCGACGCGCAGCTCGTGCGCGATGAGCGCGTACGCCTCGACGGCGGCGCGCATCCGCCGGCGCCTCGGCGCGCGCCGCGCGACGTGCCGCGCGGTCTGCAGCGCTCGCTCGAGCGGCGTGTCGTCGAGGGCATCCACCCGGCTCACGGCGCGCTCTATCTGCGCAACGTCGCGCTGGACGAGCGCGGCGGCGACGTCGTCGATCGCGTCGGCGAGCGCCGCGCGCAACCGCTGCTCGGCCGTCGCGACGAGGTCGAGCGGATCGGCCGGGAACAGGAGCTGCGCGAGCAGGATCCCGATCCCGCCGCCGATCAGCGCGTCGGCGAGCCGCTGCACGGCGAGATTCGAGCCCGGCTGGTTGAGCGCGACCATGAGGATGACCGACGCGGCCGCCTGGTTGCGCACCATCGGCCGCGCGCCGAGCGCGGTCGGGACGAGCAGCGCGACGAGCACGCCGACGACGAGCTGCCAGCCGCCCGCCCCGACGGTGTCGACGAGGAGCGCGCCGAAGAGGATGCCGAGTGCGACCCCGACGATCATCTCGATCGCCTGGCGCCCCCGCGTCCCGGGCTCGGCGGCGAGTGCGATCACCGCCGCGATCGGCGCGAAGAACGGCGACCCGTGGCCGGGAATGAGCTTGGCGAGCTCCCACGCGACGCCGGCCGCAACGGCGGCCTGGGTCATGCGCGTCAGCGTCGGCCGGTCGACACGACCGCGAATCGCACGAAGATCCATCGAACTGAAACGTCAGCGGTGGCCGAAGTGGTGCGCAGCCGGCAACGACGCATGTATGTCGCCGCCGTCGGTCAGCTCGCGTGCGAGCGGAGCGAGCGAGACGATTTCGTGGACCAGGACGTTGCGGTTCCGGTCGGCGTGCTCGTAGCGGCCTCGCGCGAGGATGAGGGGCTCGCCGCGGACGATGCCCCGGAAGCGGTCGTAGACCTGCGGCAGGACGATCAGGTTGACCTGGGTGTGCTCGTCCTCGAGCAGCATGAAGACGACGCCGTTCGCCGTCGCGGGGCGCTGCCGCGCGACGACCATGCCGGCGATCGCCACGGCCGCGCCGTGCCGCTGCTCCTGCAGCTCGAGCGTCGAGAGCGTGCTCTCGGGCAGGTGCGGGCGGAGCAGCTCGAGCGGGTGCACGCCGACCGAGATCGACGTCGTGCGGTAGTCGTCGAGCATCCGCTCCCAGACGGTCGGGGCCGGCAGGTCGGGCGTGGCGACCGTCGGCTCGAGTGGGAGCGCCAACTGCTTCTGCTCCCCCGCCGAACCGGGGACGCTCGCCGGGCGCGGGACGAGGCCGAGCTGCCAGAGCAGCTCGCGCCGTTTCAAGCCGAAGCTGTCACACGCGCCGGACTCGACGAGCGCGCGCAGCTCGTCGTGGGACAGCGGCGTACGCTGCGCGAGCTCGCGGATGGAGGAGAACGGC
>JAICLU010000121.1 GCA_025925195.1 Thermoleophilia bacterium | reverse complement strand
GTGACCTCGTCGCGTCGATTCGCACCTGGATCGGCAACTGGAACGACGACCCCAAGCCCTACGTCTGGCACAAAACCGCAGACGAGATCCTCGACAGCCTCGCCGCGTACTGCCAGCGGATCAATGACTCAGGTCACTAGGGCGACGATCTGCAGTCTTAGCCCTCGGCGAGACACGTTTCAGATGGGAGGCATGCAAGTTGGCTAGATGTACAGCTCCCGTACGGGGACATCGGACAGCGAGCGCAGCAGCGGCTTGCCCTGCACGGCGATTGACCGCGTACCAGCCGAGGAGCTGCACCTTCACTCGACCGAGCGTAGACGAGGGGGTGGCGCGCACCCGAAACGGGTGATACGAACCTGGGAGTGACGGTGGGGGTCCAGGATCTGCCGGTCGCGCGCGACGAGGAGCTTCGGGCGCTGCACGAGACAGTGACGTTCGGGGGCGGTCCGCGCGTCGCTCTCATCGTCGGGGAAGCCGGTATCGGCAAGACGACCCTGTGGCGAGCCGCGATCGAGACGGCGTTCGCCGCAGGCATCGACGTACGCGCGACGGCGGCCGCCGAGAGCGAAGCGTCGTTCGCGCTCGCGCCGATCGCCGATCTGCTCCGCGACGTCGGCGCCGACAGGCTGGCCGTTCTCCCGCCGCCGCAACGACATGCCGTCGAGGGGGCGCTGATGCTCGCCGACCCGCCCGACGAGGTGCATCTGCACGCTGTCGCGGCCGGGTTCGCCAGGCTCTTGCACGAGATCGCGGCCGAGCGGCCGCTCCTCCTCGCCGTCGACGACGTGCAGTGGCTCGATCGCGCCTCCGCGGACGTCCTTGCGTACGCTGCGCGCAGAGCCGACGGCGAACGGATCAGATTCCTTCTGACCCGCCGCGCGGGTACTGCGGCGGAGCGGCCACCGGATCTCGGCGACGGTGTGCAGCAGCTACGGCTCGAGCCGTTCAGCTTCGGCGCGCTCCAGCGGCTACTCCTCGCGCGCGGATTTGCGCTCTCGGGCCTTGCCGTGCGCCGCATCCACGAAGCGTCCGGCGGGAATCCGTTCTTCGCGATCGAGCTCGCGGCCGCGGCCGCGAGCCACAGCCGAGAGGATCCGCTGGCGACGTTGCCTGTGCCGGACACGCTCGCGGGGCTCCTCGACGAACGGGTCGGCCGGCTGCCGCCGGAGGCGGAGACGGCGGTGCTCGCGGCCGCGTTCCTCGCCGACCCGCTTGTCGAGGTCGTGCGGCGAGCGACCGGCGGCGTACGAGGGCTCGAAACGGCGGAGGCGGCCGGCATGCTCGTGCGAGACCGGGACCGCATCCGACTCGCCCACCCGCTCGTCGGCACGGCGGTCCGCGCGCGCGCATCCGCGCCGGTCGCGCGTCGGCTGCACCTCCGGCTCGCCGAGCTCGTCGAGTCGAAGGAAGAACGCGCGCGCCATCTTGCACTCGGGAGCGATGCTCCCGACGAGGCGGTCGCCGCCGTCCTCGACGAGGCCGCGAGAGGCGCGGCCGCGCGCGGCGCGACCACCGCCGCGGCCGAGCTTGCCCGCGACGCGTTCTTCTTCTCGGACGTCGACGATCGTGCGCGCCGCCGTGCGCGGCTGCTCGCCGCCTGCGCGTGGCACATGGACGCGGGACTCTTCGCCGCCGGCCACGCGCTGCTGCTGCCCGAGCTCGACGCCTTCCCGCCCGGTCCGGAACGCGCAGAGGCACTGTTCCTCGAGCTGAACCTCGACCGGCGCGACCGCGAGCTCGGCGAGTGGCAGCAGGCGCTCGCCGAGGCGCAGGGCGTCGTGCGCGCGCGGATCCTCTCGGAGATGTCGTTCGCCCAGGCAGCGGGGAACGTCGAGCGCCTCGACGAGGCGCGCCGCTGGGCCGAGGAGGCGCTGTCGATCGCGCGCGTCGAAGGCGACCATCTCCTCGAGCTCGAGGCGAACCAGAGCGTCAGCTGGATCGCAGCGATGCAGGGAGATCACGGGCCGGTGCGCCGTCTCGCTCGGCTGCCGTCGGACGAGCGGCTTCATCAGGCGCACGGGGTCGACCGGCTGCTCGGTGTCCTCGCCCTCTGGCGCGGCGACGTCCGTGCGGCGTCGCAGCACCTGCAGGGGATGCTCGCGCTCGCCGAGGATCACGGCCAGGACTGGGCGGTTGCCGCCGCGCTCCTCCATCTGTTCGAGCTCGAAGTTCGCATCGGCGACCGCGCCGGCGCCGGCGCCGCGGCCGAACGGTTCGAAGCCGCAGCCGCGGTCTTTCGGCCGCTCACCGCGGACACCGTCCCGAGGACGCGGGCGTTCCTCGCAGCGCTCGACGGAGACCTCGACGAGGTGCGGAGGGCGGTCGGCGAGCCCGGAGCGCTCGGCTGGCAGGAGCTCGCCGCCGTTCGCACCCGCGGCGTCGCGGAGCTCTTCGCCGGCGCCGCCGCCGCCGCGTCGCGCGACCTGCAGCTCGTCTACGACCGCGTCCGCTCGGCCGGCGTGCGAGACCCCGGCGTCTTTCCGGTCGCTGGCGACCTGGCCGAGGCGCTCCTCGCGGCGGGAAGGCCGGCCGACGCGGCGGACGTCGTCGAGGCTCTCGAAGCATCGGTCCGCGAGGAGCCGGACCACGCCTGGGCAGCGGTCGTCGGCGCTCGCTCGCGCGGTCTTCTCCTGACGGCGGCCGGCGAGCATGCCCGAGCGGAGGACGCGCTCCGAGCCGCGCTCGAACGTCATCGTGCGCTCGACCTGAGGCTCGACGAGGCGCGCGCCACGCTGGCGCTCGGCATGGTCCTGCGACGGTTGCGCCGCCTGCGCGAGGCGCGCGCGACGCTCGAACAGGCGGCCACGCGTTTCGAGCAGCTCGGCGCCCGGCCGCTCGCAGCGCGTGCCCGCGACGAGCTCGCGAGCGTTGCCGGACGGCGGACCGCGAGCGGACTGACGGCCACCGAGGAACGTGTCGCCGAGCTGGTCGCCAAGGGGCTCTCGAACCGCGAAGTCGCGGCGACGCTCGTCGTGAGCGCCAAGTCCGTCGAGCGACACCTGACGCGGATCTATGCCAAGCTCGGCGTGCGCACGCGCGCCGAGCTCGCGCGGCGCGCCGGTGAAAGTGGGGGGATCTCCCGCCTACCGGAGGGCGGCGCCGAGCCCTAGCCTCGCCGGCGTGGAGCATTTCCTCGCCGAGCGCTACCTGCCGGCCGCCGGCCGCGGCACGATCGCGGGGGACGTCGAGCGCATCCGGCGCGCCGCGGCGGCGGTCGCGGGCACGCGGCTCGTCCAGACGCTCTACCTTCCGGGCGACGAGCTCTGCCTCCACCTGTTCGAGGGAGACTCGGCAGACGATGTCGCGCGGGTCGGCTGCGCCGCCGAGCTCGAGATCGACCGCATCCGGCCCGCGGAGGTCGAGCGGTGAGGCGGCGTATCTCGACGGCCGTCGCCTTCGCCGTGCTGCTCGCGACCGGGTTCGCCGCCTCGACGTTCGCCGGCGGCTCGCCGGACTCTTCCTTCGGAAGCTCGGGCGTCGTCACGTACCCCGCGTCGCTCTCCGCCGCCCACGCGGTCGCTGTCCAGTCCGACGGCAAAATCGTCGTCGCGGGCGTCGTCGGCGGTTCTCTGCTCGTCGCGCGCTACGACACGTCCGGGACGCTCGACACGTCGTTCGGAAGCGGCGGCACGGCGACGGTGACCGTGCAGGACTCCGCGAACGCGACGTCGCTCGCGATCCAGCCCGACGGCAAGCTCGTCGTCGGGGGACAGACGTCCGACTCCACCGCGAACACCGCCGCGTTCCTCGTCGTCCGGCTGAACGCCGACGGCTCGCTCGACTCGAGCTTCGGGAGCGGCGGCGAGACGACGATCCAGATCGGCACACGCGGAACGGTCCGCGCCCTCGCGCTGCAGAGCGACGGGAAGATCGTGGCCGTCGGCGACACGTTCGACCAGGGCGCGGGCGGCCACGAGGTGGGAATCGTGCGTCTCGCCACGGACGGGACGCTCGACTCGTCGTTCGGCTCCGGGGGCACGCTCGAGCGCGGCGGCGGCATCGGCGAGTTCGCCTACGGTGTCGTGGTCGAGTCGAACGGCGACGTAGCGGTCGCCGGGCAGCACAACTCGAACACCGGAACCCTCTGGCTCTTCGACAGCTCGGGCGCGACCGTCGCCACGACGACGATCGCCGCGACGTATCAGGCGTGTGGTCTGGTGCTCCTTTCGTCCGGGCAACTGCTCGTCGGCGGCGCGACCGGAGTGGGCGATCTGACGCTCACCCGGCTTGCGGCCGACGGCTCGATCGACGCGGCGTACGGCTCCTCGGGGACGTCGACGACCTCGATCGGCGTTCAGCCCGACGGCGACGGCTACTTCTGCCCGCTCCTCCCACAGACGGACGGCTCCGCGTACGCGGCCGTCACGACCTCCGGCAGCTCGGGCACTGTTTTCACGCTCGCGCACGTCGACGCGGTCGGGACGCCCGACACGAGCTTCGGGCCTGACGGCGCGGAGCAGGAGGCGGTGAGCGGGCGCGCCTACGGAATCGCGCAGCAGGCGGACGGGAAGATCCTGATCGCCGGCCAGGAGCCCGTCTCGGGAGCGAACCATGCGGCGGTCGAGCGCATCGACGTCTCGGGCGGCAGCTCGACCACCGTCTCGAGCACCGGCACCACCACGAGCTCGGCTCCATCGGGAGCAGCCGGAGCGCTCGTCCAGCTCGGCGCGCCGAACGACTGCATCGGCGAGAGTGCGGGGGCCGGCTGCACGACCGCGACGGGTCTCGACGGCGCCGACTGGCTCGCGATCAGCCCCGACGGAAAGAACGTGTACGTCGCGTCGTACTCGAGCAACGCCGTCGCGGAGTTCGCACGCAACGGCGACGGGACGCTGACGCAGCTCGCCGGTGCGAACGCATGCGTGGGCAACACGGGTTCGACCGAATGCGGGACGACGACCGCCGGCCTGCGGGGCCCTACTTCGATCGCCGTCAGCCCGGACGGACGCAACGTGTACGTCACGGCGTCCTCCGACGACACCGTCGTCGCGTTCACGCGTAACGGCGACGGGTCGCTGACGCCGCTGCAGTGTCTCCAGGACGCCGCCGCAACTTTCGACCGCTGCGCGACGAAAATCGTCGGGCTCCGCAACTCCTACGACGTCGCGGTGAGCGCGGACGGCGGCAACGCCTACGTCGCCGCCGGCGGATCGGGGAACGTCAAGGGCGACGTCGCGGAGTTCGCGCGCGCGTCGGACGGAACGCTGACGCAGCTCGCCTCGCCGAACGACTGCATCGAGGAGGCGGGAGACGCGACGCCCGTGTGCGGAACGAGCACCGGCAAGGGACTGACCGTGGCGACGGCGCTCGCGCTCACGCCCGCCGGCGGCAACCTCTACACGGTCTCCGACGACTCGCCGGGTGCGGTCGCGGCGTTCGCGCGCGGCGCAGGCGGTGCGCTGACGCAGCTCAGCGGCGCGAATGCCTGCATGGGGCCGTCGGGAAGCACGGAGTGCAACGCCGCGGCAACAGGACTGTCCGACCTCGTGAACGTCGCCGTCAGCCCCGATGGGTCGTCGCTGTACACCGCCTCGGACGTCGGCGCGGGGATCATCGGCGTGTTCTCGATCGGAAGCGGCGGCGCGCTGTCGCCCGTCATGTGCGCCTCGTCGGTTGCGGAGGCCTGCTCGGAGCGCGCGGCGGGCACCAACTCGGCCTTCGGCCTGGCGCTCAGCCTCGACGGCGCGAACCTGTATGTGGCGGCCGCGGGATCGTCCACGCTCGGCGCGCCGCCGGCCGTCGCGTCGTTCGCGCGCGGTTCGGGGGGAGCGATCGCGCAGCTTCCCTCTCCGGACGACTGCACGCAGGCGAGCGGCGCCTCCGTCTGCGGCCGGACGGGGACAGGACTCTCCGACGCCCTTTCGGTCGTGGTCTCGCCTGACGGCGACAACGCCTACGTCGTCTCGTCCTCGGCCGGGAGCGGGGGCGCCGTCGCCGAGTTCGCGCGCGCCGGCGCGAGCTCCGGCGGCGGCTCGACGACGACCACGACGACGTCGACCACCACGACGACGCCGACCACGACGACGACACCGACCACGACGACCGCGCCGACGACCGCCGCCACCACCACCGCCGCCGCCACCACCACCACGTCGCCGCCGCCCGCGGGCGGTGGCGGTGGCGGCTCCTCGACGGGGACCGTGACGGTCACCCTCGTCGGCACCGGCATTGTCGTCTCGCAGCCGGCCGGCATCGCGTGCCCGGGAGACTGCACCGCGAGCTTCCCCGCCGGGACGGCGGTCACGCTCAGCGCGACGGCCGGTTCGAACTGGACCTTCTCCGGCTGGAGCAGCTGCACGACCGCCTCGGGCTCGAGCTGCACCGTGACGGTCGGTTCGAGCGGCCATACGGTCACCGCGCTGTACCAGCAACTGGCTGCGCCGCCGCTCCAGTACACGCTCGTGCCCGGGCCGGGCGATCCCGGCACCGCCTTCTCGAGAACGGTGACGCTCTCCTTCTGGGCATCCGACCCGGCGGACCGGTGGACGATCGACTGGGGCGACGGCCAGACCGACGAGTGCTACTGGTGCGCGCTCGCGCCGACGACCGCGGCACACCCCGTCCAGATCTCGCACACCTACGCGACAGGTGCGCCGTCGAGCCCGTCGATCGCGGTGGAGGCGTGGTTCGTGGACTCCGCCCTCGGCTCCACCCTGCACGTGCCGGTGACCGTTCCAGTGCCCCTGCGGAGCACACTGACGCTGGTCGCGGGCGGGAACGGCGAAGGAGCGGTCGTCCTCGACGCGCCGCAGCGCCGCTGCGATTCCACCTGCACCGTCTCGGTCCCGACCGGCACGGGGCTGTCGCTGCACGCGGTCCCCGCCAACGGCCAGCCGTTCTCCGGCTGGGGCGGAGCGTGCGCGGCGACGAGCCTGCCGACTTGTTCGCTCACCGTGCCGCCCGGCGGCGCCGAGGCGATCGCGCATTTCGGCCCCGCGCCTCCCGTGAACCAAAGGCCGCCCGCAGTCTCCGACAATCCCACGTCGAGCTCGCAAACGTTCTCCGGTTTCTACGAGCCGTCGTACGGCGCCCCCGTGTACGCGTCGGCAGGAACGTGGACGCCGAAGCCGCGCGGCTTCCGTTACCAGTGGTTCACCTGCAAAGGGCCGCTGCCGCTCGGCGGAGCGCCGATGTCCGCCGCGGGACTCGACTGCTCCGACATCCGCGGTGCGAACGGGCGCAGCTACGTCCCGCGAACGAGCGACATCCAGAACGGCGTCGGCGTCAGCGTCTCCGCGATCGGTGCGTCGAACAGCGCGTCCGACCCGGTGACGAGCGAGGTGATCGAAGTGGGGGATCACAACTGGACCGGGACGAAGCCGTCGACGGCGACGACGGGCTCCGCGACCGTGCAGGCGCTCGGCACCGAGGCGACCCTTGGCGGAGCGATCGTCCCCGGGTTCTCGGACTGGGGGTACCGCTTCCGCTGGGGTGTCGTCGGCGACAGCAAGGTGCACGACGCCTACGGCTCGAGCGTCGACCCCTGCACCGGCGGGTACGCGCTTCCCTCGTGCGGCCAAGGCACGTACGTCGGAAACACCGCCCAGGCGGTGACCGTCCACCTCGCCGGGCTGAGCCCGAATGCGACCTACTGGTACCAGCTCGTCGCGTACAACAGCGACGCAATCCCCAAGCCGCCGAACAACGAGATCGACGGCGCCGTCCACCGGTTCCGCGCGTCGACCGCCGGCGGCCCGCCGTTGCTGCAGAACGCGCAGTTCGTCGACGGCCCTCATCCGCGCGTCGACGTCCAGGTGTTTCCCGGCGGGAAGCCCGCGACGATCGCGGTGAGCTGGAGCGGCCCCGACGTCCAGACGCGGTCGAACGACGTCCACATCGACCTCGGTCCGGACCCCGGCGCGTCGACCGTCGTTCCGCTCCCGCTCCCGTTCACGCCGCAGAAGACGCTCCCGTACCAGTACACGATCACCGCAATCACCGACGCCGGTTCGGCGACGGCCAACGGCGCGTTCAGCTCGGGACTCGCGCCCGCACCGCAGGCGCTCTACCCGACGGCGATCGGGTCGACGACCGCGACGCTCGCAGCCGACTTGCACACCGACTGGATCGGCCCCGTCGACCAGGGCTACGCCAACCATTACGAAGCGGACGCGGAGCTCTGGGCTGCGGGCGACACCGCGCCAGTGCCGGGCTCGCCCGGAACCCAGTCCATGTTCCTTGCGTCCACGGACGAGAACCTGAAGACGCCCGAGCAGCCGACGCATCTCCTCAGCGGACTCTCGCCCGGAACGACGTACCACTACCAGGTGTCGCTCGACGTGGGCTCGCTGAACTCTGGCGACTCCACCCTCCAGGTCCTCGAGAGCAACGTGATCCAGTTCACGACCGCGAACGCGGCCCCGGCGGGCAGCGCAAGCACGTCGTCGTCGGCCTTCTCGATGCAGATGTCGTGCCTCACCGCGAACGGCTGCAGCGGGAGCTTCGAGTCGACGCCCTCTGCGCCCTTTGCCGCAGGCGGCGCGACGGCGGCCACCGCCGCCCGCGGGCTCGCCGACGCGCGCGCACGCAGGACGCCGCACGCGAGCGCGAACCCCGTCCTCGCCTACGGCCGCTACCGTATCGCCGCGCATGGGCACGCCGTGATCCGGGTGCGCCTGACGAGGACAGGGAGGCGCTGGCTGCGCGGTCATCCGCACGTCCGGCGTCTTTCGGTCGCGATCCACAATGCGAACGCACGCCGCGGCGCGGTCAGCCGGGCGTGGGTCGAGCTGAGACGGACGACGTCGCGTTCGCGCCGCTGAAAGAGCCGCGATAACCGGACCGGCGAGTAACCGGACCAGCTAGTCCGCTTCTGCTACCCTAACCGGACTAAAGAGTCCAGTTGAGAGAAGAAGCAGAGGAGCTGCCGTATGTCTACTCGTGGAACGAATCCATGGGTCGTTCTAGTCCTGATCTGCCTGGCGCAGTTCATGGTCGTGCT
>JAICLU010000113.1 GCA_025925195.1 Thermoleophilia bacterium | reverse complement strand
CCTCGCAACGCGCTGCGCAGTTCCGGGCGTCCACGAGACAGCGAGCAAGCTCGTCCGAGAACTCAGTGAACCACGCCTCGCTCATCGTCCCTGCCGCGGCAGGTCCATACCCTCGGCCGTCTCGACCCGAACCCGTCGACCTCTAAGCTCTCGAGCGTGGGGCTGGCCGCGGATCTCAAGGGCCTCGTCGCGGTCAACGACGGTGAGTCCGCGCTCGACCAGCACGGCGCCGACCTCTCGTATCACCCCGCTGCGCGGCCGGACGTCGTCGTGTATCCGGAGTCGACGGCAGAGGTCGCCGCCGTCCTCGCGTACGCGCACGAGGCGTGCGTCCCCGTCGTGCCCTTCGGCGCAGGCACGAGCCTCGAAGGGCACGTGATTCCACTCCGTGGCGGCATCAGCCTCGATCTGACGCGGATGCGACGGATCGTCGCCGTGCGTTCCGAGGATCTGACGGTGACCGTCGAGGCGGGCGTGACGCGGCTGCAGCTCGAGGCGGAGCTCGGCCCGCGCGGACTCTGGTTCCCGGTCGATCCCGGCGCGGACGCGACGCTCGGCGGCATGGCGGCCACGAACGCGAGCGGGACGACGACCGTCCGCTACGGCGGCATGCGCGCGCACGTGCTCGAGCTGGAGGTCGTCCTCGCCGGCGGCCGCGTGATCCGTGCCGGCTCGCGCGCCGCGAAGACGTCCGCCGGCTACCACGTCTCGGGCCTCTTCGTCGGCTCCGAGGGAACGCTCGGCGTGATCACGGAGCTGACCCTGCGGCTGCACCCGATCCCCGAGCGGAGCGTCGTCGCGCGCGCGCCGTTCCCGACCGTCGAGGCGGCCTGCGAGGCGGCGGCGGCGATGATCGCGGCCGGCGTCCAGCTGACGCGCTGCGAGCTGCTCGACACGATGACCGTCACGGCGCTCAACGCCTTCGCGGACGCAGACCTGCCGCTGACGCCGTATCTGTTCCTCGAGGTCGGCGGCACGGAGGCTGCCGTCGACGGCGACCTCGCGACCGCACGCGAGCTCGTCGCCGACGCCGGCGCCACCGGCTTCGAGTCGTTCGCCGATCCGACCGAGCGTGCGCGGCTCTGGGGCATGCGGCACACGGTGCTGATGGCGTCGCTCGCCCTCGCGCCGGGCTCACGGTCGATGACGACCGACGTCGCGGTGCCGGTGTCGGAGCTGCCGGCAGCGATCGAGCACGCCCGGCGCGCCCTCGAGGAGTCAGAGCTGCGGGGCGGGATCGTCGGACACGTCGGCGACGGCAACTTCCACGTCGCCTTCCTGCTCGACCCCGCCGACGCGCAGGCGGTTGCCCAGGCGAAGGAGCTCAACGGCCGCATCGTCGCCGACGCGCTTGGACGCGGCGGCACCTGCACGGGTGAGCACGGCGTCGGCTTCGGCAAGATCGAGTATCTCGCGCAGGAGCACGGCGACCTGTTCGAGATCTATGCAGGGATCAAGCGGCTGTTCGATCCCAACGGCATCATGAATCCCGGAAAGGTTCTCCCGCTGTAGACCTCGAGCGTCAGGCAACCGCTTCTTCGACCAGCAGGTCGTCGAGGAGGTCGTAGCCGCGCCGGATCAGCGCGCGCTTGGCGTCCTCCGTCCACGGGGCCGGCGTCCGCAGGCCGGTCTCGAGCGACACCTCGCCGGCGGTGCTCTGCACGGCGATGCGCGGGATCGCGCGGTCGCCGAGGAACGGGAAGCTCGCGGAGTCGAACCGCTCCGCGACCGCTTCGGCGACGCGATCGCCGCGGCGGCCGCCCTGAGCCCGGACGATCTCGTCGACATCCTGTCGCAGCTCCGCGAGCGCGCGCAGCGCCTCGTCCTTGTCGCGCGCCACGCGCTCCTCGAGCACCGTGTTCTGCTGGATCGCGACTCGCATCAACCGGACGATCATGTCCGGCCAGTGCGCGGGCTCGCCGCGCGCGCCGCGTGCCTCCGCGTCCTGGAGCTCCGCGATCAGCGCGCGCACCGGCGGCAGCTTCGGGAAACGCTCGAGCCGGCGGCGCATCCGTGCGAGCCCCTCCGTCCCCATCCGCGGGTAGCGCGGCAGGTAGCGGAAGCTGACGATCAGCTCGACGCCCGGCTGCGCGTATGCATGCCCGAGCGGGAAGTTGCGGACCCACGCGCCGTCGGTCGCCACGCGGTCCCCGATCCGGCGGGGCAGCACGAGCGCGCTGATCGCCGCCGAGGCGAGGATCGCCTGCGCCATCGTCTCCGGCGGTGTCGTGCGCGCCGAGTAGACGAGCTCGTACGCGTGCTGGCCGGAGCCCTGGTCGTCGTCGCTGACGTCGGTTGCGACGACCGTCATCTCGATCGGCGCGCCGCCGAGCTCGCGCGCGAGCGGCACGAGGTCGCCGATCCGCTCGGCGACCGTGTCGGGCAGCCGGTAGTCGTGCGACCCGAGCAGCGGTAGCCGCCAGAGCGAGTGGGGGCGGAACGTCTCCTCCGGCTGCAGGCGGAGCATGAAGTCCTCGAGCTCGTCGAGGCGGTCGAGCGCCGCCATCGTCCCGCTGAGCGCGCCGGCAGAGGTGCCGTAGATCCAGCCGACGCGCGGCCAGAGCGCGCTCTCGCGCAGCCGCTGCAGGAATCCGAGCTCCATCAGGACGCCGTTGACGGCGCCCCCCGACAGGACGACGGCTACGTCGCGCTCTACGACGCCGGGCCCTCCCACCTGACCTTGTCGCCGAGGATCTCGTCGATGCGGCCGAGCGTCGCCTCGTCGAGGTGGACACCGACGCCGCCCACGTTGTCCTCGACCTGCTCGGGGCGCGACGCGCCGATGATCGCCGACGCGACGTTCGGCTCCCGCAGCACCCAGGCGATCGCGAGCTGGGCCAGCGTGATCCCGAGCTCGTCCGCGATCGGCCGCAGTTGCTGCACGCGTTCGAGGAGCACCTCGTCGCGGGCGGCGTCCATGAAGTGCCCCATCGACTCGGACGTCGCGCGCGTCCCCTCGGGCGGCGGCTCGCCCGGCTTGTACTTGCCGGTGAGGATGCCCTGCGCGAGCGGCGACCAGACGATCTGTGAGATCCCGTTCGCCTTCGACGCCGGGATGACGTCGCGCTCGGGGCCGCGCCACAGCATCGAGTACTGCGGCTGGCTCGAGACGAACTTCTCGACTCCCGGCAGGTTGACCGCTTCCTCGATCTTCTCGGCGGGCCACTCGCTGAAGCCGAGCCAGCGCGCCTTGCCCGCGCGGACGACCTCGGTGAGCGCCTCCATCGTCTCTTCGAGCGGCGTGTCCCAGTCGTAGCGGTGGCACTGATACAGGTCGACGTAGTCGGTACGCAGCCGCCGGAGCGAATCGTCGATCTGCTTGTGTACCTGCTCGCGGGAGAGGCCTCGGTCGCCGTTCGGCATCCCGAAGTAGAGCTTCGTCGCGAGCACGTAGGAGTCGCGCGGGCGGTCGGCGAGCACCTCGCCGAGGAACTCCTCCGCCCGGCCGCCGGAGTAGACGTTTGCGGTGTCGATGAAGTTGATGCCGACCTCGAACGCCTTCGCGACGCACGCCTCGGCCCGGTCGTCCGCGACGCCGCCGCCGTACGTGAGCCACGAGCCGAGGCAGACCTCCGATACCTGGAGGTCGCTTGAGCCGAGCTGTCTGAATCGCATGTCCGTCACGCTATCCGAGTGAAGGTCGAGGAAACGTTCGAAGTCGCCGGGCGGACGCTGACGCTGCTGCGGCCGCCGAGCGCGGATGAGCTGATCGACGAGCAGGCGTTCGCGGTCGACGAGTTCCTGCCCTACTGGGCCGAGTTGTGGCCGAGCGGCGTCGCGCTGGCCGCGTACGTCGGCGGACTCGATCTCCGCGGCAAACGGGTGCTCGAGCTCGGCGCCGGCCTCGGGCTGCCGTCACTCGCCGCTGCGCTGCGCGGCGGCGACGTGCTTGCCACCGACTGGTCGGAGGACGCCGTCGCGCTGCTCGCCGCGAACGCAGCCCGGAACGGCGTCGTCCTGCGCACGGAGGTCGCGCGCTGGGACGAGCCGCGGCGGTTCGGCTCCCGCTGGGATCTCGTGCTCGCCGCCGACGTGCTCTACGAGCAGCGCAACGCCGATCAGCTCCTCGAGCTGCTGCCCCGGCTCGACGCGGGCGAGATCCTGCTCGGCGAGCCCGGACGCCCGTTCGCGAAGGCCTTCCTCGCGGCGTGGGACGTCGAGGAGGTCGGCGACCGGCTATACAGGTTGCGATGATCGCGCTCCTCGCGGCTCTCGTCGTCCATCCGCACATCGTCTGGAAGCCGATCCCGTTCGGCGCGGCGCGCAAGGCCGAGACGGCCCAGTACTCGGCGAAGCACTACGGCGTCCACTCGTGGGTGCTGCACCCGAAGGTGATCGTCGAGCACTTCACCGCGACCGAGTCGTTCAGCGCGACGTGGAACACGTTTGCAGCGAACACGCCGGACCCCGAGCTCGGCCAGCTGCCAGGGACGTGCGCGCACTTCGTGGTCGACCGCGACGGGACGATCTACCAGCTCGTGCCGCTCGGGGTCATGTGCCGGCACACGGTCGGCCTCAACGACGTCGCGATCGGCATCGAGCACGTCGGCACGTCCGACGCCGAGATCCTTCACGACCGTGCGCAGCTGCGGTCGTCGCTCGCGCTTACGCGCTGGCTGATGGCGCGCTTCCACATCGCGCTGCGCAACGTGATCGGGCACAACGAGAGCCTGACGAGCCCGTTCCACAAGGAGCTCTACGCGCCGTGGCGCCACCAGACGCACGGCGACTGGACGCGCGCCGACATGCAGGTGTATCGCGGCCTGCTGAGGCGCTAGCGTGGAGGGCATGGTCGACGAAGCCGCCGTCGGAACCGTGCGCGCGCGGACGAGCCGGATCAGCCAGATCGTGACGCTGATCGCGGTCGTCGTCCCGCCGCTCGGCCTCGTCTCGGCGATGGGCCTGCTCTGGGGCGTCGGGTTCCATCCGGTCGACGTCGCGCTCTTCCTCGGCTTCTACGTCGTCTGCGCGTTCGGAACGACGATCGGCTTCCACCGCTATTTCACGCATCGCGGCTTCGAGGCGCATACGTCGGTTCGGATCGCGCTCGCGATCCTCGGGTGCATGACGATGCAGGGCCCGTTGACGCAGTGGGTCACCGACCATCGGAAGCACCATGCCCTGTCGGACAGGCCGGGCGATCCGCACTCACCGCACGTCGGGCATGGTGACGGGCTCGCGGGCGCTGTCCGCGGCTTCGTGCACGCGCACGTCGGCTGGATGTTCACGAACCTCGGTATGGAGCAGGGCCGCGAATACGGCCGCGACCTCTACGAGGACCGGCTGATTCGCAGGATCGACCGCATGTATCTCGTCTGGGTCGTCCTGACCCTCGGCCTCCCGTTCGCGATCGGCTACGCGGTCGGCGGTACGTGGCAGGCCGGGCTCGAGGGCCTCGTGTGGGGCGGGCTGATCCGGATCGCGGCGTATCAGCACGCGACGTTCAGCGTCAACTCGATCTGCCACATGTTCGGGCGCAAGCAGTACGTGTCCCGCGACGAGGCGCGGAACAACTGGCTCGTCGCGCTGCTCGTGTTCGGCGAGGGCTGGCACAACAACCATCACGCGTTCCCGGCCTCGGCCCGCCACGGCCTGCACCGCTTCCAGTTCGACGTGTCGTGGTGGGTGATCCGGGGGCTCGAGAAGGCCGGGCTCGTCTGGGACGTCAAGGTGCCGGACGCCGCGCAGCGCGAGCGCCGGCGGGTTCAGCCGGCCGCCTGAAAGCGATCCATCTCGGCGGTCGCGAGCCGCAGCCATGCGTGCGCGCGCGGCAGCGGGACGGGCCGGCCCCAGTGCGCGCGGAGCGCCAATCCGTGCAGCCCGCCGCGGATGAGCGTGTACTCGCCGGTCGCGCCAGCGCGGAGCGCGCGCTCGAAGCCGTGCCGTGACCCGGCGGGCGCGACGCCCGGGATGCCCGGCAGCCCGCGGTCGAGCGATCCGTGCAGGACCCGCAGACGCACGCCGCGCATCGTCTCGACCCCGAGCCGGTCCGGGATCCACGGTGCGAGGCCGAGGATCGTCTCGACGCGCGGGTCGGCGGCAGCGCGGATCGAAACGGCTCCGCCCATCGAGAAGCCGACGAGCAGGACCCGCTCGCCGCCCATCGCGTCGATCGCCTCGCGGGCGTCCTGGACGCACTCGTCGAGGCGATTCCACGACTTGATGCGGTACCGGACCTCGCCGAACGCGAGCTCCGGAAACCGCGGCACAAGTCGCGCGACGAGCCACTCGATCGTCGCGCTCCACGTGCCCTCGACCTCGGCGCTCTGGCCGCCGTTGACGCACACGACGGTCGCTCGTGCGTCCGCGGGGCCGGTGCGGCGCAGCTCCGCGCCGGCCGGCAGGCGGATCATCAGCGGCGGACGAGGTTACGGAGCAGGAAGAGCGCGTTCGCCGGACGCTCGCCGAGCCTGCGCATCAGGTACGGGTACCACTCCGGGCCGAACGGCGTCGCCACGAGCACCTTGTACCCACGCGCGGCGAGATCCAGTTGCAGCTGCGCGCGGACGCCGTAGAGCATCTGGAACTCGAACCGATCGCGACGAATGGCGTGCTCGTCTGCGAAGCGGATCGCGTGCTCGACGATCGCCTCGTCGTGCGTCGCGATCGCGGTGTAGCCGCCGGCGCGGAGCGCCGTCTCGAGCAGACGGACATACGCCGAGTCGACATCGACCTTCTTCGGGTAGGCGACGTCGGGCGGCTCGAGGTACGCGCCCTTGACGAGCCGGAGGTTGGGCTGCAGCGGCAACAGCTCCTCGAGGTCGCGCTCGCTGCGGTAGAGGTACGCCTGCAGCACCACGCCGACCGTGTCGAGTCCCGCGTCCCGTAGCCGTCGATAGGTCCGGAGCGTCGCATCGACGTACGTCGACTGTTCCATGTCGATGCGCACGAAGCTGCCAAGCTCCTGCGCGCGCTCGACGACGCGGCGGACGTTCTCGTAGGCGACCTCCTCGCCGAGCTCGAGGCCGAGGTGCGTCAGCTTGAGTGCGACGTTCGCGCGGAGCGACTCGTCGACGATCCGCTCCACGAGCTCGACGTACCCGTCGGCGACCTCCCGCGCCTGGGCCTCGGCGCGCACACCCTCGCCGAGCAGGGTGGTGTTCGCGTACAGCCCTTGGTCGTTGAGCGAGCGCAGCACGCGGACGCATTCGTCAGCGGTCTCACCCGCCACGAAGCGCGAGCCGCCGAGGCGCAGCCCGTGCTTCGACACCACGCGGCGCACCGTCGGGTTGTCGGCGGCCGCGAGGATTCCCTTGCGAAGGACGGCATTCGCGTTGATCTCCACGCCGCGCGACGCTAGCGGAATTACCGGAGCCTTACCTCGCAGGCGCTTGAGAGGTGTGCGATGCGGGCAGATTGATGGGGTCCCTGCAGATGCGCGCCGCGTGTCGAGCACATGGACCGCTTTCCAAGGAGGTCCTACGACATGCGGAAGCTTCTTCTTCTGCTTGCCGCGTTCGCGATGCTCGCCGTCACCGGTGCAGTCTCCGCGGCGACGACAGCGACCGTCACGATCACGAAGTCCGGCTACGTGCCGAGCACGCCGAAGATCAACCAGGGCGACTCCGTGCAGTTCGTCAACAGCGACACGGTGGCCCACCAGGTCGTCTTCAAGACGATGACCGGCATTTCGTGCGCGCCGAATCCCTTCGTGCTGCAGCCGGGGCAGAGCGGCACGTGCGCGTTCCAGAGCGCCGGATCGACGACGTTCTCCGATCCGAACGCAAAGGGCAACACGTTTCGCGGCACCGTCACCGTGAACGGCGTGGCCGAGGCGCTGACGCTCGCCACCTCGATGCACAGCGTCGTCTACGGCGGGCATACGACGCTCTCGGGCGTCCTGTCGTCGCACAAGGTCGGCGAGAACGTCGACGTGTTCGCACTCGGATGCGGGACCAACGGCGCCGTCAAGGTCACGACGGTGCAGACGACGACGAACGGCGCGTTCTCCGCGTCTGTTCAGCCGCTCCTCAACACGTCCTACACGGTCAAGGTCAAGAACACGACGAGCCCGGCTGTGCCGGTGACCGTCCGGCCGAGGCTCCATCTCGGCAAGACCGCGGCGCATCACTTCGCGCCCCGCGTCTTCGCGTCCACGACGTTCGCCGGTAAGTACACGAGCTTCCAGCGCTATACCGGCTCCCGCTGGGTGTACGTGCGGAGCGCGCTGCTCCGGACGAACTCGACGGGCGTGCTGCCGACGGTGATCACCACCGCGGCGTTCAAGTCCGGCGTCCGCACCGGCGTCCGTGTTCGCGCAGTGGTCGGGCAGGCGCAGGTCGGTAGCTGCTACCGGGCCGGCATCTCGAACTCGATCCGCAGCTGACACCCGGCGAGCTCGTCGGGGCCGGGTTCTCCGCCCGGCCCCGACGGATCGCCGGCTAACCGCTCATGTCGACCGGGAACACCTTCGTCGGATCGATCGTGACCACCACACGGCTGTCTCCCGGAGCATCGTGGTCGCGCACGTCCGCGCCGTACTTCGCACCGAGCCTTTGCGCGAACGTGTACTCCGCATCCGGCTCGAGCCGTGCGCGCCCGCGGATCTCGAGATAGCGGTACGGGTTCGCGAGATCGAGGATCAGCATGCTGCACTCGGGTCGCGCCGCGAGGTTCTTCGTCTTCGCGCGGCTCGAGTTGAGCGACGTCTTCAACTCACCCTCGTCGAACAGGAACCACACCTCGGTCAGCTGCGGGAAGCCGTCGCGGTCGATCGTCGCAAGCGTGGCGACCTGCGCGTCGAGCAGGTCACGATGGGAATCGGGGATGGCCGCGGCCACGGTCAGTCGCGGTCGATTGCGTCCTTCACCTTGTCGGCGGCCTCGTCGACGCCTTCCTTCGCCTTGCCGGCCGCCTGGTCTGTCTTGCCTTCGCGTTGCAGGTCCTTGTCACCGGTGAGATCGCCGGCGGCTTCCTTCACGCGGCCCTTGGCCTCGTCCTCGTCCATGGCTCCTCCGATCGTCGTATTCAGATGGATCTCTCCGACGGAGCGCGCGGGAAACGGCCGCCACCCGTTGCGAGAATGCGGCATGGAGGTCGAGACCCCGCACGGCGCCGCACGCGTACACGTCGACCGCCGCCGTGCGGCCCGGGGGACGCTCGTCCTCGGCCACGGCGCCGGCGGCAGCATCGACGCGCCGGATCTGCTCGCCGCGTCGGACGCCGCCGCGGCGGCGGGGTGGACGGTCGTGCGGGTCGAGCAGCCGTACCGCGTCGCCGGGAGACGCGCGCCGCCGGCCGCTGCTCGGCTCGACGCCGCCTGGGTGGCTGTCGTCGAGGCGCTGCCCCTCGGGCGCCCCCTCGTGGTCGGCGGCCGGTCGTCCGGTGCGCGCGTGGCCTGCCGTACGGCGGCCGCCGTCGCCGCCGACGGCGTGCTCTGCCTCGCGTTCCCGCTGCACCCGCCGGGCAAGCCGGAGAAGAGCCGGCTCGCCGAGCTCGAAGACGTCCCGGTGCCGACGCTCGTCGT
>JAICLU010000096.1 GCA_025925195.1 Thermoleophilia bacterium | reverse complement strand
TGCCGCTCGATGCGTGGCTGCGCGCGCTCGGGACGGAGCTTGCGTCCGAGGCCGAAGCAAGCGAGCAGTCCCGCCGCGCGCTCGAACAGCTTCTGGCCGGCTAGCCGCGATGCCGTTCTTCAAGCGCGGGAACGACGAGCAGCGGGAGGCCCGGCAGGATGCGGCCGCCGAACAGCTCGCGTCGCTCGAGGCGCTCGAGCGAGGCGGTCTACCGCTTCGTGCGCAGCAGCGGCTGGCGGCCGCCGGCGCGGGCTTCACATCGGATCTCTCGGTCGACGAGTTCGCGCTCCTGGGCGCGATCGGCGTGCGGCCGGTGACGCAGGTGATGGGCAGCTCGATCTATCACGTGGGCTGGCAGCAGCAGCCGGGAGCGTGGGGGATGCAGATGGGCGGGCTCTCGCAAGAGCTGACGGTCATCTCCGAGGCGTGGAACACAGCACGGCGCCGGGCCTTCGACCGGTTGGAGCAGGAGGCCAAGCTCGTCGGCGCCGACGCCGTCGTCGGAGTGCAGCTGACGACCGGCCGGCACGACTTCGCCGTCGGCGCCATCGAGTATGTCGCGATCGGCACCGCGGTCCGGATCGACGGGTTCCCGCAAGCGGAGCGACCGGTCGTGACCGACCTCTCGGGCCAGGACTTCTGGAAGCTCTGGCGGTCCGGCGAACGCCCGATCGGCGTCGTCGGCGCATCGACCGTGCACTACGTCGTCGCGGGCTGGGCGACCCAGCAGGCGCAATCCGGCTTTGCGGCGAGCTGGGTCAACCAGGAGTTGAAGGACTTCACGCGCGGCGTCTACGACGCCCGCGAGACGGCGCTCGGCCGGCTGACGCAGGAGGCGCGCCAGATCGGCGCGACCGGCGTCGTCGGCGTCTCGATCGACCATTCCGTCGAGCAGCGAGAAGCGCGCGGCAGCTCGGGCCGGACCGACCTGCTCGTGACATTCCACACCCTCGGAACCGCGATCGGCCCCTCGGCGTCCGCCGGCCGGCCGCTCGAGCCTTCGCCGCGCCTCGACCTGAGCTACGACACACGCCAACCGCACGTCCTAGGAGGAACCGGATGAGCTACGACCCCACCTCGACCGAAGGCGTGCCGGAGCACGGGCGTGAGCGTCTCGCCCAGATGCAGGGCGGTCTCTTCACGTCGGATCTGTCGGTGAACGAGTTCCTGCTCGTGAAGCAGGCCGGGTTCGACCCGCTCGGGCTCGTGATCGGCAGCTCGATCTACCACATCGGCTACCAGCAATCGAACTGGAAGCAGTCGATGGAGATGGACGTGCTCTCGCAAGCGATGTACGAGGCGCGCGAGCTCGCGATGACGCGGATGGAAGAGGAGGCCGACCAGCTCGGCGCCGACGGCATCGTCGGTGTCCGGCTCGACATCGGGCGGTACGAATGGGGCCAGCACCTGGCGGAGTTCATCGCGATCGGCACCGCGGTCAAGCATCGCGAAGGCGAGCTGCACCGCGCCCCGAACGGCAGACCGTTCACGAGCGACCTCTCCGGCCAGGACTTCTGGACGCTGCTCGCGTCCGGGCACCGCCCGGTCGGCCTCGTCATGGGGTCGTGCGTCTACCACGTCGCACACCAGGGGATGATGGCGTCGATGCGCCAGATGGGTCAGAACGTCGAGATGCCGAACTTCACGCAGGCGCTCTACGACGCGCGCGAGCTCGCGATGGAGCGCATGCAGAAGGAAGCAGAAGAGCTGCAGGCGGAAGGAATCGTCGGCGTGCAGCTCCAGGAGCGCTCGCACGGCTGGGGATCGCATGTGATCGAGTTCTTCGCGATCGGGACGGCGATCGTCCCGGGCGGTCGCACGAGCGGGCTTCCCGAGCCGGTGCCGACGATCAGCCTCAACGATTAGCCCGCCAGCTAGCTTCAGTAGGTGGGCGGGGTTGGGGAGATAGCCGGTCGCGGCCGCATCGCGCTGGCCGCGGGCGCCTGCCTGCTCGGCGTCATCCTGCTCGCTCCCGCGCCGGCCGGCGCACACGCCTTCCTGAAGCAATCGGAGCCGGCGTCCGGCTCGGTCGTGCGCACGCCGCCGAAGGAGGTCAGGCTCGTCTTCGACGAGGCGGTCAAGCCGGCGCCCGGCATCAAGGTCCTGCGTGCGGGCAACCGGTCGGTGGCCGCCGGCCCGCCGTATCAGCCGGCGGGGAAGCCGAATGAGATCGTGATCCCGCTCCGGCCCGGGATCGGAGCCGGGCCGTACGCCGTCACGTGGTCGGAGATCGACGTCGACGACGGGCACCTGATTTCCGGCGCGTTCATCTTCACGGTCGGCGCCGGCTTCGCGCAGCCCGTCGCCGCAAGCGCCGCGCAGGGTGGCGGGAGCGCGCCGCTCTCGGCGATGGTGAGCCGCTGGCTGCTGCTCGCGGGACTGCTCGTCGCAGCGGGCAGCGTCGGCTTCTGGCTCCTCGTGCGCCGCCCCGTGCTGCGCGAGGCGGTCGCTGCGCGCTGGGACCGCGCCCATCCATTCGTGCTCGCCGCGGCGCTCGCCGTTGCGACACTCGGCGCACTGCTGTCCGTGTTCCTGCAGCACGGCGAGACGGGCACGCGCTTCGGACACTGGACGCTGATCGGAGCGTGTGTCGCCGCCGCCGGCGCCGCACTCGCGCTCGCCTCCGCGCGCGTGCACGAGCTGCGCGTGCCCGCAGGCGTCGTTGCGGTCGTCCTGCTCGGATTGCCGACGGCGACGGGGCATGCGTCGACGACGGACGCGCCGCACGGCGTTGCGATCCCGGCCGACCTCGTCCACCTCGCGTCGGCGGCCGTCTGGCTCGGCGGCGTCGTCGAGCTCGGTGTCGTCGCACCGCTCGTCCTGCGCGCGCTCGACCCGGCGCACCGCCGCACGTTGCACGCAGCTCTCGTGCGGCGCTTCACACCGGTCGCGATCGTCGCGGTCGCGGTGCTCGGCGCGACCGGCGTCGTGCGCGCGTTCAACGAGCTCGCCTCGGTGCACCAGCTCTGGACGACCGGTTACGGACAGGCGCTGCTCGTCAAGACAGGCGTTCTCGCGGCGATCCTGATCCTCGCCTGGCTCAACCGCATCCGGTTCCGGTACGCGGGCCTCGCCGTCGAGGTCGCCCTACTCGCCGTCGTGGTCGGCGCGGTCGCCGTACTCACGAACGTGCGGCCCGGGCGTGCGCAGGCCGCAAAGCCCGAGGCTTCGACCTCGCGGACGGTCGTGTTCGCCGGCCAGGACGGCGACCTGGCGGTCGGCCTCGGCGTCACGCCGCACGGCGCGAACGCAGTCGACCTGCGTACGACGGTCCTCGGCCTGAACGGCCGCGTCGCCGGCCTCGGCATCCGCTTCGCCGTCGACGGCCGGCAGGCGGACGCGACGCCGTGCGGCGCCGGGTGCTACGGCGCGACGCTGCCGCTCGCGGGCCCGCCGCGCGCTCTCTCGGTGCGGATCGCGCGCCCCGGACGGCCGCCCGCGACGCTCGACTTCGCCGGGCCTGCGCAGTGGCCGGCGCCGGACGCACTCGCGATCGTCCGCCGCGCGGAGCGCGCGATCGACTCGCTGCAGACGCTCGTCGTCCGGTCACGACTCGCGTCCGACGAACAGCATGAGGTGACGACGATCTACAAGATGGTCGCGCCGGACCGGCTCTCGTATCACAACGTCGGCAGCTCCGACTCGATCATCATCGGCAACCGCCGCTGGGACCGGGCGAAGGGCGGCCGTTGGATCGAGTCGCCGCAGACGCCGGCGATCCAGCAGCCGACGCCGTTCTGGCCGCCCGAGATCACCGACGCGCACGTACTGCGCACGGAGCGCTTCCACGGCCACGACGTCTGGGTCGTCTCGTTCCTCGACGCTGGGACACCCGCATGGTTCACCACGTGGATCGACCGGTCGACCTACCGGACGCTGCGACTCGACATGGTGGCGACGGCGCACTTCATGCACGACGTCGACGGCCCGTTCAACGCGCCGATCGCGGTCGAGCCGCCCGGCTGACGGGCGGCACGACCGCGACGGCTCGCTTCGAGCGTGCTACTTGACCTTGAGGATGCCCTTCATGCCGGCTGCGGCATGACCCGCCACCGTGCAGAGGTACGCATCCTTGCCGGCCTTGAGCGTCACGGTCAGCTTCGCGCTCTTGCCGGGCTTGATCAGCGGCGTCTTCTTGCCGGCGATCTTGAAGTCGTGGGGCAGCTTGCCCTTGTTGACGACCGTGAAGGTCACGGAGCCGGGCTTCGCGATGGTCGACGTGCTGAGCTTGAACTTGAACTCGGTCGCCGTCACGGTGACCTTCGTCGCCGTCGCGTGCGAACGCGAGGCGAGTGCAGGTGCCGACAGGCAGCCAAGCGCGATCACAGCGGCGCCGATCGACGCCATGCGGGTGGAGAAACGCATCAGTGAGACCCTTTCCCTCGTACGACTCTGAACTCCACCAGTATGCCCACACTCGGCAGGATGGGAAGTCAATGTCTCGTAATGTCGCGCTCGTCGCCGTGCTCGCTGCCGCAGCAGCCGCGTCGACGCAGGGCGCGCACGTGGCAAACGGCTCGTGGACGACTGCAAACGCGAACGTCCAGAGCACGCGCGCTGCCGATTCGACGGTGCTCGACGCGCGCACGGCGCAGCACCTGCGGGTCCTCTGGCGCTTCCGGCTGCCGCGCGCAGGCACCGGCTTCGGCTCGATCACCGCGAACCCGATCGTCGCGGGCGACACGGTGTACATCCAGGACTCGAGCTCGAGCGTCTACGCGCTCGACGCGCACACGGGCGCGGTTCGCTGGAAGCATCGCCTGGCGGCGCCGAACGACGGCCCGAACGGGCTGACCCTGTCGGGCTCGCGGCTTTACGGCGCAACCGATACGACGGCGTTCGCGCTCGACGCCGCGACCGGGAACGCCCTCTGGTCGCAACGGCTCGTCGGCCGGTACGAGCAGTTCGTCGCGATCGCGCCCGTCGTCGATCGCGGCCGCGTGTACTACAGCACCCAGGGCTTCCCGCCCGGCGGCCGCGGCGCGGTCTACGCGATCGCCGCCCGCACGGGCAGGATCGCCTGGCGCTTCCGGACGATCGCCCGCCCGTGGCCGAACGCGGCGGCGGGCGGCGGCGGCGCCTGGTACCCGGTCAGCGTCGACGAGCGCGGCGACGTCTATCTCGGCAACTCGAACCCGGCTCCGTGGGGCGGCTCGAAGCGCTTCCCGAACGGTGCGGTGTTCGCCGGGCCCGCGCTCTACACCGATTCGCTGATCGTGCTCGACGGCGCGACGGGCAGGCTGCGCTGGTACGACCAGGTCACCCGTCACGACGTGCGCGACTACGACTTCGAGGCGTCGCCCGTCCTCGCGTCCGTCGGCGGCAGGCCGGTCGTCTTCGGGGCCGGCAAGGCCGGCCGGGTGGTGGCATGGGACCGGACGACGCATGCACGCATCTGGACGCGCGCCGTCGGGACGCACCTGCACGACCTCGGGCCTCTGCCGCAACAGACGACGACGGTGTGCCCAGGGCACCTGGGCGGCGTCGAGACGCCGATGGCATACGGCCATGGGCTGCTCTTCGTGCCCGTCGTCGAGCTCTGCTCGCGCGAGAGCGGCGTGACGACGCCGAGCGCCTTCGTGCGATCACCGGCGGAAGGGAAGGGGGTCGTCTACGCGCTCGATCCGGCGACAGGACGAACGGTCTGGCGGCGACAGCTCGCCTCGCCGACGTTCGGCTGCGCGACCGTCGCAGGCGACGCGGTGATTGTCCCGACGTACGACGGTCGCGTCTCGATCTTTGCCGCCGACGGCGGCCGCACCGTCTGGCGTACGCGCCTGTCCGACGGCATCAACGCGTGTCCTGCGGTTGCGGGCCGCCTGCTCGTCGTCGCGGCCGGCGCTCCGTATCCCGGTATCCGCCGCCCGGCGGCCGAGGTGGTCGCCTACGCGATCCCGGGCTAGCATGGACGGCATGCTCCGTCTCGCAACACTCGCCGCGGCAGGCGCATCCATGCTGGCGGTCGCCGCTTCGGCGGGCGGCGCGACGAGCCCCGGGCTCATCGTGTTCCAGGCGACCCCGGCGCCCGGCCAGCAGGCTCAGCTCTTCTCGATCCAGCCGTCCGGCACCGGGCTGAAGCAACTGACGAAGGGCACGTATCCGGCACTCGACCCGGCCTTCTCACCGGCCGGACTGCGGATCGCATTCGCGCGCTTCGGCGTCGGGATCTTCGTCATGAAGCGGAACGGGACCGGCCTCCACCGGCTCACGAAGAATCCCCGCGACGCCTATCCGACGTGGTCGCCGAACGGCAAGACGATCGCATTCGTCCGGCCCGTCGGTCAGAAGTGGCGGCTCTACGTCATGCCGTCGACGGGTGGAAAAGCGCGGCAGCTCAAGCAGACGCCGCCGGCAGGCAGGCCCACCTGGACGAAGGCGGGCATCCTCGTGCCGACAGGCGGCGACCTGGTCGCCGTCGACGCCGAGAAGGGTCGCGTGCAGAAGTACTACGGCGCCAACATCGACGCCATCTGGGGGCTGAACAGCGTCGCGCTGTCGCCGGCCGTCTCGATGCTCACCTACATCGGCGCCCGCGCCTCGGACCCGGGCGACATGGAGTGCGGTGAGGGGGCGTGCCAGCGCTTCGGCCTCTTCCTCGAGAACCTCAAGACCAAGGGCAAGAAGCCGCACCTGATCGCGAAGGACGCGGGACCCGCCGCCTTCTCGCCCGACGGCCGGCGGATCGCGTTCGCGACGAACGGCGCGATCGTCCTGCGGTCGGTGACGGGCGACACGACGACGACGATCTCGACAGGCGACGTCGTGCCGACCACCGGCTCGCCGCTCGCCTGGCGCTGATCGTCAGAGCTACGTGATTCTGAAGGTGCCGCGCGCGGTGAGCGTCTTGCCGGAGCGGAGGAAGAACTTCATCGAGCCCCGGTAGTCGAGGAACATCACCTTCGTGAACTGCTGATTCGGCCGCAGCACCTGCGCGAAGCCCTGTCCGTAGCCGGCGCCGCGCTTGACATCGCCGATCACGAACGTGTGCGTCTTCTTGCCACGGTTCGTGAGGATGAACGTGACCGTGCTGCCCCGCACGGCGTGTGCAGGCGTCATCGCGATCTTCTTGTCGGAGATCGTCACCTTGACGGTGAAGATCGCCGGAGCGTTCGTCGTTTGCGGCGCTGCGGCGGCCGAGCCCGCGACCGCGAGCGCGGCGGTGGATGCGCAAATTCCGAGTAGTGCAGCCTTCATCGACGTGGACTGTACCAGCGTAATCCCTCGACGGCGGCTTGCGGAGCATCCGTTCCGCGTGCGATAGTTCCGTCGCCGGCAGTCATGGGGGCCCTGGGCGGCTGGCATCGAAACGCCAGGGGTCTAAGGTCGATAGGAGGGGATTGAATGCACCGTTCTCGTCTTCGCCGAGGCGCGAGTGTCCTCGGCGTGCTGGCGATCGCAGGGATCTTCGCCGCGTTCGGAACGTCTTCCGGCGTGCGGGTCTCAGCGATCACGCCCGCGCCCGCCTGGACTGCCGCTCAGTTGAGCGCTCCGTCCGGCGCCAACTGGCTCGAGTACTACGGCGATCTCTCGGGTGACCGTTACTCGTCGCTCGATCAGATCAACACCTCGAACGTCGCGTCCCTGAAAGAGGCGTGGCACATGAGCCTCGGAACGTGCACCGCCGACATCATCGCGGGCGCACCCGTGGTGCCCGGTGCGTCGCCCGGCTCGAAGAACAACCCGACGAACTGCGGTTCGATGGAATCGAATCCGGTCGCGGTGGACGGCGTGCTCTACACGACGAACGCGCCGCTCGGCCAGACCTTCGCCATCGACGCTTCGTCCGGTGCGATCATCTGGGAGTACACCCCGTCGTACGCGGGTGAGACGCTGCCGAACGGCAGCCCGTTCTCGCCGGGCAGCGGCGGCCGGCGCCCGGGTGTAGCGATCGGCGAGGGCAAGGTCTACGTCGGCCTTCCCGACGGTCGCCTCGTCGCGCTCGACCAGACGACCGGCAACGAGGTGTGGGAGAGCGCCGTCGGCTCCTACAAGGTCAACGCGAAGATCTCCGCCGCGCCGATCTACGTCAACGGCATGGTCATCGTCGGCGACGGCTCTGGTGACGGCGGCGGTGCCAGCCCGTCGCTGCAGGCGTTCCGTGCAGCCAACGGCGGTCACATCTGGAGCTGGAGCCCGATCCCGTCTCCGGGGCAGCCCGGCTTCAGCACGTGGCAGGCGAACTGCGCCAACGGGAACGGCAGCGTCAACTACGGCGGTGGCTCGTTCTGGCAGTCCCCGGTCGTCGACACGAAGCTGAACACGCTGATCGTCGGCACCGGCAACCCGGAGCCGTGGAACACGCGCTGCCCGGGCCAGGACCTCTACACCGACTCGATCGTCGGGCTCGACCTGGCGAGCGGTCACATGAAGTGGTATTTCCAGACCGCCCACCACGACCTCTGGGACTCCGACCTGCCGAACAACGGCGTCATGTTCACGGGGACGTTCAAGGTCAAGACCACGCACAAGGTCAAGGTCCACGGCAAGACCGTGACGCGGACGACGACCAAGTCGGTCTCCCGGCCGGCGGTCTCGTACGTGAACAAGTACGGCATGACGTTCGTGCTCGATCGCGCGACGGGCAAGCCGCTGCTGCCGGTCAAGGAGACGAAGGTCCCCGTGAGCAACGCTCCCGGTGTGAACTCCTGGCCGACGCAGCCGATCCCGGCGGCGAAGAACGTCCTGTTCAACCCGGTCAACAAGGACAACATTCCTTGCACCACGCCGGACGCCGCGACTGCGACGGGCGCGCTCTACGCCTCGTCGACCGCGCCTGACGGCAAGCCGTACAAGATGGGTTGCGCGTACACGCCGTACGACACGACCCAGTACGTCGTCACGCCGTTCGAGATGATGGACTGGCCGGCGAGCTCGTACGCACCGTCGACGCACTCGATGGTCACGTGCGGCGTCACCGGCCGGGCAACCGGCTTCGAGCAGATCCCGGCCGCGTCGCAGGTTCCGACGCTGTTCGGTGGTCTCGGCGCCGCCCGCCTGGGCGTCTCCGACGGCTCGACGCCGCTCAGCAACTCGGGCAACTTCACCGCCCTCAACGTCGAGACGGGCCAGTACACCTGGCACCAGCACTGGCCGGCGATCTGCTACTCCGGCTCGGCCAACACGGCCGGCGGGATCACGTTCGTCGGGCACTTCGGCACCGGCAACGGCGCCAAGGGCGACGGGTACCTCGAGGCGGTCGACACGAAGACCGGCAAGTCGCTCTGGACGTCGCCGACGATGCCGTACCCGGTGTCGGCAGCCCCGATCGTCTACGCCGTGAACGGCAAGGAGTACGTGACGGTCGAGGTCGGCGGTTCCGGTCACAACGACGTGACCCGTCCGAACGGCCTGCTGGACTCGCATCGCGTTCGTGGCGATCTGGTCTACACGTTCACGCTCGGCTAGCACAGAAAAAGCAAGGGGCGGCGGCCGTCGAAAAATTTTCGACGGTCGCCGCCGGGGTCTGCAACGATGGGTGTCCGAACACAGATGGGCTGGCGCGTGAGAACCGCGGCCCCGTGAGCGGTTAACGCCCAGTCAGGAGGAATCTGAACATGCGTCGCAATCTCAACTGGACCGTCGGGCTGCTCGCCCTCGCGGTCGCCGGCATCTGCGCCGGTGTGTTTCTGCCGTCGAGCAACGCAAGCGGGGTCAAGACGACGACCCGGCACGCGTCGACGGTGAAGATCAACGTCGTCGCGAACGAATGGTCGTTCAAGCTGTCGAAGCGGTCGATCCCCGCCGTCGGGACGGTTGCCTTCAAGGTCACGAACAAGGGCAAGATCGGCCACGACTTCAAGATCGCCGGGCACAAGACCAAGCTGCTGGCGCCCGGTAAGAGCCAGACGATCACGGTCAAGTTCAAGAAGAAGGGTCATTACGCCTACGTCTGCACCGTCAGCGGCCACGCGCGCCTCGGCATGAAGGGCGTGTTCTCGGTCGCTGTCAAGGCGCCGACGGGTGGCTCGGGCGGCGGCGGCGGAACGACGACGCCGACCACGACGACGACCGCCGGCAACGTCGGCACCGCGACCACGACGGTCACGGTGAAGATGATCGAGTACGGGTTCCAGCTGTCGCAGTCGACGATCCCGTCCGGCAAGGTGACGTTCGTCGTCGACAACGCTGGTGAAGAAGTGCACAACTTCGACATCAACGGTGTCCACAGCGGTGCGCTGATCGGCCCGGGTGCGACGGAGACCTGGACGGTCTCGCTTGCGCCCGGCCAGTACCTCTACACGTGCGACGTCCCGTTCCATGTCGACAAGGGCATGACGGGCAACTTCACCGTCACGCCGTAGCGGTCAGTTCCTCGTAGCGGCGGACCTTCAGCGTCGCGAGACCGGTCGGAACCGAATCGCCGAGCTGCGACGGCCACGAGGAGAGATCGAGGCGGCTGCCGGGACGGGCCGCGAAGCTCGAGAACGCCTCCCGCTGGTTCTCCCAGAACGTCAGC
>JAICLU010000153.1 GCA_025925195.1 Thermoleophilia bacterium | reverse complement strand
CGAGGTCCTCCTGCAGCTTGTGGTAGACGACCTCGCTCTCGTACTGCGCGCCGACCCCGGCGAGGTACTTCTTCTCCGCCTCCGGGATCCCGAGCTTGTCCCACGTGTCCTTGATGTCGGCCGGCAGGTCTTCCCAGGAGTTCGCCTGGTTCTCGGTCGGCTTGATGTAGTAGAAGATGTTCTCGAAGTCGATGTCGCCGAGATTGCCGCCCCACTCGGGCAGCGGCCGGGCGAGGAAGTAGTCGAGCGACTTGTGGCGGAACTTCCGCATCCAGTCCGGCTCGTTCTTGTGCTCGGCGATCGCCTCGACGAGCTCGTGCGAAAGGCCGCGGCCCGACTTGAAGAAGTAGTTCTTCGCCTCGTCGGGGTTCGAGAACCCGTACTTGGTGCCGTAGTCGCTGCCGATCCCCTGGACGATCTCAGTCTCTGTCTGTGCCATCAGGCCTCAGCTCCCGTCGCTGCCGGGATGAAAGGGTCGTAGCCCTCCGCCTCCAGCTTCTTGGCGAGGTCGGCGCCACCCGTCTCGACGATGCGTCCGTCGACGAACACGTGCACGTAGTTCGGAGTGATGTAGTCGAGGATCCGCTGGTAGTGCGTGATCACGAGCGCGCCCATCTCGGGCCCGACGAGCTCGTTGACGCCGCCTGCGACGACGCGCAGCGCGTCGATGTCGAGGCCGGAGTCCGTCTCGTCGAGCACCGCGAAGCGCGGCTTCAGCATCGCCATCTGCAGGATCTCGACGCGCTTCTTCTCTCCGCCCGAGAAGCCGTCGTTCAGATAGCGCGACGCGAGCTCGCGGCTGACCTTGAGGCGGTCCATCTCGCCGAGCAGCGTCTTGCGGAACTCGGGGATCGCGATCGGATCGTCGACGCCGCCGTTCCGCGCCTTGCGCGTCGCGTTGATCGCGCTGCGCAGGAAGCTCGTCACCGTGACACCGGGGATCGCGTGCGGGTACTGGAACGCGAGGAAGATGCCACGGGCGGCGCGCTCGTTCGCCTCGAGCTCGGTGACGTCCTCGCCGTCGACGAGGATCCGCCCCTCGGTGATCTCGTAGGCCGGGTGGCCCATGATCGCGTACGAGAGCGTCGACTTGCCGGACCCGTTCGGGCCCATGATCGCGTGCACCTCGTCCAGGCCGACCTCGAGGTCGACGCCCTTGACGATCTCGGTGCCGTCCTCCAGCGCGACGTGCAGATTCTCGAGCTTCAGCGTCCCCACAAATAGCGTCCCTTTCCCAGGAAAGTGCGGGGATTTCCCCAGCACAAAGTCGACCCAAGTGACGAGTTCAGTCTAGCGGAGGAGGCCGCTTCGCCGGGTCCGCTCAGCGGATCCTGCGAGCGCGGCCGCGCCGACGACCGCCGCGCCGACGAGCCAGCGCCTCAGGCGGAGCGAGGTCCAGGCCGTCGAGTCGCGCGACTGCGAGTCGAACCGGCCGTGCGCGCCCGGGTCGCCGGGCATCGTCTCGAACAGGTTGTCCGGGGCGTCGAGCGGCTTGTCCTCGTCGGTGTGCTGGCCCTTCCAGCCCATTCGCAGGAGCATCGCGTCGCCCGCGCGCGGCGAGAGCTTCTGACCCCACATGAGCTTCTGGGCGCCCCAGCCGAGCGGCAGCTCGCGAATCGGGTGCTCGCAGCAGTGGACGACCGCGTCGGCGAACGGCTCCGGCTGGTAGATCGGCGGCACGGGCTGCGGCTGCTTGCCGATCTTCTGACGGTCGCGGTCGAACTGCGGCGTGTTGATCGCGCCCGGATGGACGACGGAGATGTCGACGCCCCAGCCGGCCTTCATCAGCTCGACACGAGCGGACTCGAAGAAGTTGCGGAGGGCGCCCTTCGACGCGCAGTAGCCGCCCTGCAGCGGGATGCCGCGATAGGCGAGCGCCGACTGCACCGAGAGGAACGTCCCCTTCGACTCGCGCAGGTGCGGCAGGGCCGCCCAGTAGCCGTAGATCTGGCCGAAGAAGTTGACGTCCATGATCCGGCGCAGCTCGTCCGCCTCGTAGCGGTACGTCTCGGCGTAGACGGTGACGATGGCGTTCGCGACGTACGTGTCGATCCGCCCGAAGCGGTCGACCGCCTGCTCGACGACCTGGGCGACCTCGTCCTGCACCGTGCAGTCGGCCGGCACCGCGAGCGCCTCCGAGCCGAACGCCTCGATCTCGCGGACGCACGCATCGAGCGCTTCGCTGTTCCGGGCGGTGACGACGACCTTCGCGCCCCGCCGGCCGGCGAGCCGCGCAACCGCGCGCCCGAGCCCGCTCGAGGCTCCGGTGACGACGACGACCTGGTCCTTCAGGGGCTTCTTGCGGGCCATTGAGGTTCCAGTGCCCCAAAAGGGGCTACCCTACGCATATGCCCAACGTTGGTACCGGCGAGATCATCCTCCTGCTCCTGCTCGCGCTGCTGCTCTTCGGCGCGAAGCGGCTGCCGGAGATCGGTCGTTCGCTCGGCACCGGCATGCGGGAGTTCAAGGATTCGGTCACGGGCAAGACCCCTGATCAGCCCGAGCTCCCGACGGCCGAGCCGCGCGAGCGCGAGACGCTCTAGCGATCGCGATGAAACGACTTCCGCGCCGCCTCGAGCACGGCGAGGAAGTGACGCTGGTCGAGCACCTCGAGGAGCTGCGGCAGCGCATCTTCGTGTGTCTCGGGGCGCTCCTCCTCGGCTTCGTCGTCGCCTACGTCTTCCACCGGCACGTGCTCGACTGGCTCAACCGGTACCTGCCGAAGCAGACGCCGAAGCCGTTCACGCTCGGCGTCGCGGAGCCGTTCCTCACCGTGATGAAGCTCTGCATCTGGGGCGCGCTCCTGCTCGCGCTGCCGGTGCTCCTCTGGCAGCTGTGGTCGTTTCTCGCGCCGGCCGTCGATGCCCGCCAGGAGCGCCGGATCGTGTCGTTCGTCGCCGTTGCGTCCGGGCTCCTCGTCGCCGGCATCGTGTTCGGCTACTTCGTCGCGCTGCCGGCGGCCGTGCACTACCTGACGAACTTCGACAAGCACCAGTTCGACATCCACGTCGGCGCGTCGTCGTATTACTCCTTCGTGACGATGGTGCTGCTCGCGATGGGTCTCGTCTTCGAGCTGCCCGTGTTCGTGCTCGCCCTCGTCGGCCTCGGCATCCTCAGCAGCCGCCAGCTGCGGAAGAACCGGCGGATGGGCTACTTCGTCGTCGCGTGCGTCGGCGTCGCCCTGCCGGGCGTCGACCCGGTCACGACGTGCATCGAGATCCTGCCGCTGTGGGTGCTCTTCGAGGCCTCGATCCAGCTGTCGCGGGTCGTGGAGCGCCGCCGTTCTGACGCTACTCTGAGCGCCCCATGGCACGTGCAGCCGTAAAAGCGAAGCAGGCGGAGCGCGCGAAGTCCGCGCCGGCGAAGCGGCGCGCGCACGGCCGGCGGCACCACGCAGGCGGCGGCAACCCGAATCAGCAGCTGTTCTTCACCCGGCTGCGCCGCCAGGCGAAGTACATCTACGTCCTGCTCGCCGTCCTGTTCGCGATCACGTTCGCGTTCCTCGGCGTCGGCTCCGGCACGAACGGCGGCCTCGACCAGCTCTTCAGCAACCTGAACATCTTCGGTAGCGGCGGCCCGTCGGTCTCGAAGGCCCAGAAGGAGCTGCAGAAGCACCCGCACGACCCGAAGGCGTACCGGGACCTCGCGACCGCCTACGAGGCGAAGGGCGACACGGCGGACGCGATCTCGGCGCTCCAGCAGTACACCGGCCTCAAGCAGAAGGACGTGAAGGTCTGGTCGGAGCTCGCGGGGCTGCAGGCGACGCAGGCGCAGAACTACCTGGCGCAATACCAGAACGCCTACACGGCGCGGCAGCTCGCTGCGCCGAGCGAGTCGTTCTTGCCGACCGGCAAGCTTGCGACCGCGATCGGCAAGAGCCCGATCGAGACCGCGCAGGCGGACGTCGCGCAGAACACGCTGAGCGACCTGCAGAACAAGGTGCAGCTTGCGTACAACGGCACGATCAGCTCGTGGCAGCAGCTGACCCGCCTGCAGCCGAAGAACGCGAACGTCTGGTTCGAGCTCGCCCAGTCGGCGCAGACGGCCGGCGACACGACGACCGCCGTCAAGGCGTACAAGCAGTTCCTCAAGCTCAATCCGGGCTCGGCGAACGAAGGACAGATCAAGGCGCTCATCAAGCAGCTCGGTGGTTAGTATCCGCGGCGACACCGAGCCGGGGGGACGAATGAACTTCGACATCAAGACCGAGCAGCTGGGCGAGGGCGCCTACGTCATCTCGCTGGCGGGCGAGGTCGACCTGTACACCGCGCCGGAGTTCAAGCAGCAGCTGCTCGAGGTGATCGGGCAGGGCGGCAAGGAGGTCGTCGTCGACTTCTCGAACACGACGTTCATCGACTCGACGACGCTCGGCGTGCTCGTCGGCGGCGTCAAGCGGTTGCGCTCGAACGACGGCCAGCTCTCGCTCGTCTGCAGCGACCGCAACATCACGAAGATCTTCGAGATCACCGGCCTCGACCGGGTGTTCACGATCTACCCGACGCGCGACGAGGCGGTCTCCGGCGTCGGCACGACGGGAAGCAACCCTCCCGCCTAGCTTGAAGCGGATCCTTCTCCTCAGCGGCGCTGCGCTGCTGCTCGCAGGTTGCGGGACGGGCGGCAAGGCGTCCGGCACCGGCGACCAGCAGAACGGGCAGAAGCTCTTCCAGGCGAAGTGCGCGGGCTGCCACACGCTCGCCGCCGCGGGCGCGCAGGGGACGGTCGGCCCGAACCTCGACGACGCCTTCCGCGGCGACAAGCAGCAGGGGTTCAAGGACAGCACGATCCAGAACGTCGTGCTCCTGCAGATCCGCCAGCCGTCGATGCCGATGCCGGCCAGCCTCGTCAAGGGCAAGGACGCGCAGGACGTCGCCGCCTATGTCGCCGCGGTCGCCGGCGAGGGCAGTGCGACCTCCGGCTCGACGAAGGATCTCGGCACCGACGGCAAGAAGATCTTCTCGGCCGAATGCTCGAGCTGTCACACGTTGAAGGCCGCCGGCGCGAGCGGCACGGTCGGGCCGAACCTCGACCAGCTGAAGCCGTCGAAGCCGATCGTGCAGCATCAGGTCGAGGTCGGCGGCGGCGTCATGCCGGCGTTCAAGGGCAAGCTCACCGACCAGCAGATCGACGTGGTCGCGACGTTCGTCTCCTCCTCCGCCGGCAAGTAGCTCCGTGGAGATCCGCCCCGCGCGTCCGGAGGACGGCGCGGCCGTCGCGGAGGTGCACGTGCGGACGTGGCAGGCCGCCTACGAGCACGTGTTCGGCGCGGAACTGCTCGCCGCGATCGACAACCCGGAGCGCCGAGCCCGCTGGGAGCGGTGGCTCGCGGCCGGTGAGCGCGTCTGGGTGGCCGAGCCCGAGGGCCGGGTCGTCGGCTTCGCATGGATCGGCGATTCGCGCGACGTCCCGGCGGCCGACGAAGGCGAGCTGTTCGCGATCTACGTGCTGCCCGAGGCGTGGGGCTCCGGTGCGGGCGCCGGCCTGATGGGCGCTGCGCTGCCGGCACTGCGCGAGCGGTACCCGACGTCGATCCTGTGGGTGCTCGAGGACAACCCCCGTGCCCGCCGCTTCTACGAGCGTGAGGGCTGGTGCCTCGACGGCGGCCGCAAGGAGGATGCCTTCCTCGGCGTCTCGGTCACCGAAGTGCGTTACCGAATCCCTTTGTAACGGGGGTAACCCCCGTTACAAAGGCGTGACGCGCTGAGCAGGGGTCTTCGCGAAACGACGGGTCCGCCCGGGACGACGGGTCGCGGAATGACGGCGATGAGGTGGGCTTATGGCGGAGCGGCCGCTAGGCACGGCGCACGGGCACGGTCACGCGCCCGCGGATCTGCTCGACGATCGCGTCGTCGCCGACGACGAGGATCTCGTCGGCGCCGAAGGTGCGGAGCGCGTCCTCGACGGCCAGCACCGGGTCGTCCGCCCCGGCCTCGCCTCGG
>JAICLU010000028.1 GCA_025925195.1 Thermoleophilia bacterium | reverse complement strand
CTCGTCTGCGACGAACCAGAGGGCCTGGCACGTCCGCATCCCGAGCGCGGCGGCTCCGGCGATGTCGATCGCGACCTTGTCCCCGACGAACAGGGCGTCCGCCGGCTCGACCCCGAGCTGCTCGAGCGCCCGCTCGAAGATTGCGGGATCGGGCTTCCGCCGCCCCACCTCCGACGAAAAGACTGCCGCGTCGAGCCGCTCTGCGACGCCGAGCTCTTCGAGGTCGTGGTGCAGCAGCGCCGGCGGATCGATCGCGTTGGAGACGAGCCCGAGCTTGAGACCCCGGTCGCGCAGCGTGTCGAGCAGCGCATGCGTCGTCGACGCAAGCTGACGCGCGGGCGCCCACGCCGCGTGCTCGGCCTCGAGGAAGCGCAGCAGATCGTCCTCTGACGGTTCGATGCCGAACTCGCCGAGGAGCCTCCGGACTTCGGACGGGTATTCGACCTCCTCGATCACGCCGTCCGCGAAGAACTTCGGCAGATACGCCTCGCGGAAGCGCTCGGTCAACGCCGGGTCGGGGTCACGGCCGATCGCGGCCAGGCCGGCGACGTGGCCCTGCTGCAGCAGCTCGACGTCGAACGCCCAGCGCATCAGCGTGTCGCCCCAGTCGAAGAGAACTGCCTCGAGCACCGCTCGTTACGCTACCCCGGTCGTGGTCCACAGGATCCTCTGGGCGTCGCTGGCCCTCGCGCCCGCCACGATCCTCGTCGATGTCTTCGCGGACGCAGGGAAGACGCTGCTCTTCGTGCTCGCGGCGGGGTCGCTCATCCCGCTCGCCTGGCTGATCGGCGAGTCGACCGAGCACGCGGCGGAGCACACCGGGCCGGGGATCGGCGGCTTCCTCAACGCGAGCTTCGGCAACGCGCCGGAGCTGATCATCGCGCTCGTCGCGGTCGACAGCGGGCTGTACGGGGTCGTGCGCGGCTCGCTCGCAGGGTCGGTGATCTCGAACCTGCTGCTCGTCTTCGGCGTCGCGCAGATCGCCGGGCCCGACCGCGCGCGAATGGACGCCCGGTCGCTCTTCCTGCAGATCGGATTGTGCGCCGCGGCGATCGTCGTGACGCTGCCGGTGCTCGTCCTCGGCTGGACCGGCGCGCCGGAGCGGCACACGGCCGTGCTCGCGTCGATCCCGGTCTCGGTCGTGCTGCTCGTCGCGTACCTCGTCGTCACCGGTCGCAACCTGCGCCGTCACCGGGAGGCCGAACGGGAAGACGCGCACGAGGATGCCTGGTCGCTCCCGGTCGCGCTGGCCGCTCTGGCGGTGGCGACCGGCTTCACGGCGATGATCAGTGAGATCCTCGTCCATTCGCTCGAGGCCTTCGCGAAGGCGATCGGCGCGACGGAGTTCTTCATCGCCGCGATCGTCGTCGCCGTGATCGGGAACGCGGCCGAGCACGGCGGCGCGATCGTGATCGCGCGCTCCGGGAAGATGAAGCTCGCCAGCGAGATCGCGATCTCGTCGAGCGCCCAGGTCGCGCTCCTCGTCACGCCGATCGTGATGCTGCTCTCGCTCGCGTTCACGCACCGGCTCGCGCTGACGTTCCGCTGGGAGGAGACCGCCGCGATGGGCGGGGCGGTCGCGCTGACGGCGTTCATGGTGCGCGACGCGCGTTCGCGCAAGTGGGAAGGCGCCGTGCTCGTGACCTGCTTCTTCGCGGTCGCGATCTGGTTCTGGTTCGCCGGACCGCGCTAGCGGCACGGTCGCTAGCCTGGGCGCCATGGTCGTCGAAGAAGGAGCTCTCCCAGCCGCGGAGCAGGGCACCGTCGTGCAGGCGCGCGACCTCGTACGCCGCTACGGCGAGGGCGCGACGGCCGTCGAGGCGCTGCGCGGGATCTCCCTCGAGGTGCAGGCGGGCGAGCTCGTTGCGGTCATGGGCCCGTCCGGATCGGGCAAGTCGACGCTGATGCACATCCTTGCGGGACTCGACAAGCCGACGAGCGGCACGGTCACGATCGCCGGCGAGGAGATCACCTCCCTCGACGACCGAAAGCTGACACTGCTCCGCCGCCGGCACATCGGGTTCGTGTTCCAGTTCTTCAACCTGCTGCCGATGCTGACCGCCGAGGAGAACGTGCTGCTGCCGCTCTCGATCGCCGGCACGAAGCCCGAGCAGCGCTGGCTCGACGACCTGCTCTCCCGCACCGGCATCGACAACCGTCGCACGCACCGCCCGTCCGAGCTCTCCGGCGGCCAGCAGCAGCGCGTCGCGATCGCCCGCTCGCTCGTCAGCCGGCCGACGATCCTCTTCGCCGACGAGCCGACCGGCAATCTCGACTCGAGGACCGGCGGCGAGATCCTCGACCTGCTCCGCGAGTCGGTCGACGCCTACGGGCAGACGACCGTCATGGTCACGCACGAGGCACGCGCGGCGGCGATCGCCGACCGGGTGCTGTTCATCGCCGACGGGCTGATCGTCCGCGAGCTCGAACGGGCCACGGCCCAGCAGGTGCTCGACGTGATGGCCGGCCTCGACGCATGACGCGATGATCGGCGTCGCTCTCAAGGGCCTGCTCGGCCGCAAGCTCCGGGCGAGTCTCACCGCGATCGCGATCGTGCTCGGGATCGCGATGGTCAGCGGCACCTACGTTCTGACCGACACGATCAAGGCCGGGTTCTCCGGCCTCTTCACGACCGTCTACCAGGGCGCCGACGCGATCGTCTCGGGTCGCAGCGCGATCGGCGGCGGCGACCAGAACGGGCCGGGCCTCGCGCCGTCGTTCGACGAGACGCTGCTCCCACGCGTCCGCGCGCTCCCTGACGTCGCCGACGCGGGCGGCAACGTCGCCTATCCGACGCTGCTCGTCGGACGGAACGGGAAGGTCATGGCGGCGCAGGCGGGCGGCCTCGGGTTCGGCATCGACCCGAAGCGCGCCGACGATGCGATCGACCCATTGAAGCTCGTCTCGGGCCGCTGGCCGACGAACGGAACCCAGATCGCGATCGACGTCGCGACGAGTGAGAAAAAGAACTTCGCGGTCGGCGACATGATCGGCGCCGTCGCGAGCGGCGCCGCGCACCGCTACCGGATCGCCGGGATCGTTAAGCTCGGGGACGCGTCGATCGGCGGCACGACGCTCGCCGTCTTCGACCTCGCGACCGGCCAGCGGATCTTCCACAAGCAGGGGAAGCTCGACACGATCTACGTGAAATCGAAGTCGGGTGTCGCACCGCCGAAGCTGATCTCGGAGCTGCGTGGGATCCTGCCGCCGACTGCCCAGGTGCGCAGCGCGGCCGCGCAGGCGAAGCACGACACCGACAACACGTCGTCGTTCACGTCGATCATCCAGGACTTCCTGCTCGCGTTCGCCGGGATCGCGCTCTTCGTCGGCAGCTTCGTGATCGCGAACACGCTGTCGATCACAATCGCGCAGCGGACGCGCGAGTTCGCGACGCTGCGCACGCTCGGCGCGACGCGGCGCCAGGTCCTGCGCTCCGTGATCGTCGAGGCGCTCGTGATCGGCTTCCTCGCCTCGGTCGTCGGCCTCTTCGCGGGACTCGGCCTGGCAAAGCTGCTCAACCAACTCTTCGTCGCGCTCGGGATCGACCTGCCGAAGGCGTCGACGGTCTTCGCGACGCGGACGATCGTCGTCTCGCTCGTGCTCGGCACGGTCGTGACGCTGCTCGCGTCGCTGCGCCCGGCGTTTCGCGCGACTCGCGTCGAGCCGATCGCCGCAGCGCGCGAGGGCGCGCTCCTGCCGCCTTCGCGGCTGGCGCGGTTCGGGCTCCCGTTCGCCCTCGTCACCTCGGCGGCGGCGATCGCGCTGCTGCTCTTCGGCGCGCTCGACTCGTCGGCGACGACGAAGCAGCGGCTGCTCGCGATCGGCGGCGGCGTCCTCATCCTCTTCTTCGGCGTCGCACTGCTCGCGCCGCGCCTCGTCACGCCGCTCGCGCGCGTTCTCGGCGCGGCCGGCGCACGCTTCGGCGGCACGCCCGGACGCCTCGCGCAGCAGAACGCGATGCGAGCGCCGTCCCGCACCGCGGCCACCGCGTCTGCGCTGATGATCGGACTCGCACTCGTCACGGTGGTCGCGGTGCTCGCCGCAGGGCTGAAGAGCCGCTTCGAGGGCTCCGTCCACGCGCTCTTCCACGCCGACTACGCGCTCACGTCGCAGAACGGCTTCATCCCGACCGGGATCGCATCCGCCAACGCGCTCGCACATGCGCCGGGCGTGGAGGTCGTCTCGTCGGTGCGCGCAGGCGAGGCGAAGGTGTTCGGCAAGCGGATCGGGATCACCGGGACCGACGCGCAGATGCCGCGGGTGATCTCGATCGACTGGGTGCCCGGCAGCGCGCACGTGCCGCCGTTCGTCTCGAAGGACTATGCGAAGAAACACGGCCTGCACGTCGGCTCGCCGCTCACGCTCCAGGTGCCGAGCGGCCGGACGCTGCGCCTCACGATCCGCGGGATCATCGACCCGCCGAAGGGCGGCTCCCCGTTCACCGACGTGACGATCCCGAACGCCGTGTTCGACCGGGCGTACGCGAACCCGGCGAACCTCTACTCGTTCATCAAGATGACCGGCGGCGTGACGTCCGAGAACACGACGCGGCTGAACACGGCACTGCAGCGGTTCCCGGACGCGAAGGTGCAGACCGAAGGGCAATTCGAGAAGAGCCAGGAGCAGGGGATCACACTGCTGCTCAACCTCCTCTACGTCCTGCTCTCGCTGTCGATCGTCGTATCGCTGTTCGGGATCGTGAACACGCTGATCCTGACCGTGTTCGAGCGGACGCGCGAGCTGGGGATGCTGCGGGCGGTCGGGATGACGCGGCGGCAGGTGCGGAACATGATCCGGTACGAGAGCGTCGTCACCGCGCTGATCGGGGCGGCCCTCGGCATCCCGATCGGGATCGGCCTCGGCGCACTCGTCGGTCACGCGATCGCGTATCCGGCCTTCACGATCCCGTGGGGGACGATCGTCGTGTTCGTGGTCGCGGCGGTGATCGCCGGCCTGCTCGCGGCGATCTTCCCAGCGCGTCGCGCGGGACGGCTGAACGTGCTCGAAGCGCTGCAGTACGAGTAGCCCGGTTCACGAAGCGCGACCGCGGGCCGGTGGCTCGAATGTCAAGCAGGACAGAACACCCGTGAACCATCATTCGGCTGCAATCGCTTGAGCCGACGTCGGTGTTAAGTTACGATAAACGCCCCTACGCCGGAGGTCCCGACGTGTCAGAGACGACGATCCGCCGAGTCAGCGACCACGCGATGAAGAAGAGCTTCGACGGGACTCCCAGCGATGCCGCGCTGCGCGCCGACGACGGTTGGGTCGACATGGACGTGCGGTGGCTCCTGACACGCGACACTGTCGGTGCCGAGCACGGCGTCTTCGGCATCACCGTCTTCCCGCCCGGGTCGACGCATGACATCCACCGCCACCCGAACGCCGAGGAGTTCGAATATCTCGTCTCGGGCCATGGCGTTGCGCGAGTCGGCGATGCCGATGTAGAGCTCGGGCCGGGCGAGGTCGTGTTCGTCCGGAAGAACGACTACCACGGCTTCGCGAACACCGGTGACGAACCCGTGTTCATGATCTGGGGATACGCGGGCGCCGCGAGTCTCGACGAGGCCGGCTACGTCCGTTACGTCGACGAGCATCCCGAGGCCTAGCTAGCGAGGAGCGACGAGGATCTTCCTGGTCGCGCGCCGGTCGGCAAGCGGTCGCAAGCCCTCCGCTACCAGCTCATCGAGCGGGATGCGTGGGCCGGCGGTCACCGACGCCACCGAGCTCTCCGCGAGGAGCGCGAGTGCAGCGGGAATGTCGGTGTCGCAGATGTGTGCGACCGTCGTCAAGACGTCGACCTCGCGCAGGATCATCGGCGTGAGCTCGAGCTCGCACGGCGCGCCGTGCAGGCCGACGAGCAGGACGCGCGCACCGCGGCGCGCACCTCGTATCGCGGCCGCAGGCGCGTGCGCCGTGCCGGTCGCCTCGATGACGACGTCGAACCCGAGACCGTCCGTCAGCTCGAGCAGCAGCTCGCCGAGGTCGCGGCCGGATGCGTCGACCACCTCGTTTGCGCCGAGCGCAGCAGCCGTGGCGAGCCGCTGCGAATCGATGTCAACAGCGACGACTCTGCCGTCGACGGCGCGGTGCACCGCCCCCGCGACGATGAACGAACCGATCCCGCCGACTCCGACCACGGCCACGGATTCGTGACGCTGCAACCCGACCCGAGAGAGAGCGTGCAGCGCAACGGCGAGGGGTTGCGTCATCGCAGCTGCGTCGTCGTCGACCCGGTCCGGGACCTCGCGGCAGATCGACGCCGGCGACGTCACGTATTCCGCGAGCCCGCCGTCGACCTGAAATCCGAGCGTGCGGTAGTCGGCGCAGAGGTTCGTGCGTCCCGCGCGGCACCATGCGCAGCGGCCGCACGCGATGCCGGCGCCGGATACGACGCGATCGCCGACGCGGACAACCTCTACGTCGGCGCCGACCGCTGCGACGCGCCCGACGAACTCGTGACCCAAGACGACACCCGGCCGGCAGAGGATCGGGCCGTGGTCCCACTCGGATGCATCGGTGCCGCAGATCGCCGCGCGAAGCACCTCGAGGACGACCTCATCGCTCGCAGGATCGGCCGGCTCCGGGACGTCCTCGATGCGGACGTCCCGACGACCGTGGAAGACCGCCGCCTTCACGCGATCAGCACTCGATCTGGACTTTGACGTTGCGGCTCGTGTCGCGGGCGGCGTCGAGCGCCGCTTTGCCGTCGTCGAGCGCGAACGTCGCAGTGAGCAGCGGCGTCGGGTCGACACCGCTCGACGCCATGAAGCGGATCGTGCGCGGCCACATGCCCGCGGAGCCGATGATCCCGCGGACCTGCAGCGCTTTCGACTGAATCAGCCCGATCTCGACGGGCGCCGATCCGCCGATGTCGATGCCGACGAACACGACTCGCGCGCTGTGCGCAGCGATCGGGAATGCGCTCGCCATCGCCGCCGGAGCCCCGGCCGCCTCGATGACGACGTCGAACCGTCGACCATCGACGTCCGCAGGTTCGAGCGCCTCGTGCGCGCCGATCTCGAGGCCGAGCGCGCGGCGATGCTGCTGCGGCTCGATCAACGTCACGGTCCCTCCCATCGTCGCCGCGGCAAGCGTGCAGAGCAGGCCGATCGGCCCGCCGCCGATGACCGCGACCGAGTCGCTCGCGTCGATGCCGCCGGCAGCGACCGTTGCGTTGTACGCGACCGAAAACGGCTCGACGAACGCACCGTGCGCGAGCGAGAGCTCCTCCGGGATGCGATGGAGCCACGCTGCCCTCGCGACGAAGTACTCCGCGGCGGCACCGCCGATCGAGAAACCGAAATGGTCGTCTCCGTTGTTGACGACGCACTCGCCGACGACGCGGTCGCCCGGTCGTAAGTTCGTCACCGCACTCCCCACCTCTGCAACCTCACCCGACCACTCATGCCCAGGCACGATCGGATAGGAGACGGGGATGATGTAGCGCCCTTCGTAGAGCTCGAAGTCGGAGTGGCAAATACCGACGTTCCGCGAACGAACGAGGACATCGTCCGCCGCGATCGACGGGACGTCCAGCTCCTGCACCGAGGCGCTCCGTGGCTCCTCGAACACCAACGCCTTCATCGGCCTCTCCTCATTGTTCGACCAGGACCTTGATCTCGTCAGCCGTGCCGGACGCAAGCCGTTCGAATGCGCCTGGTGCCCCGTCGAGCGAGACCGCGTTGGTGACGACGCGTTCCACGGGCAGGCTGCCGGCGGCGATCTGCCCTGCTATGCGATCGAAGTCGTACACCCAGTAGCACCACGTCCCCACGATCGTCAGATCGTTGAGCGACCACAGCATCGGCTCGACAGTGGCCTCACCGACGAACAATCCGGTTTGCGCGAGCGTGCCTCGCTTGCGCAGCGATGCGATGCCCGCCGAGAACCCATTCGGATGGCCGGAGCACTCAATTACGACGTCCACGCCGATGCCCTCTGTCTCCTCGTGCAGGAACTCGGGGACGTCAATCGCCGACGGATCGACAACCGTCGCGACGCCGAGCGCCTCCGCGCGTGCACGTCGAGCCGCATTCGGTTCGGAGACATAGACCGTCGACGCACCGGCCGAGTACGCGCAGAGCGCCGCGAGCGCACCGATCGGTCCGGCGCCCGTGATGAGCACCCGGTCTCCAGGCGCGACGCCGCCGCGCTCGACACCGTACGCCGCCACTGCCGTGGGCTCGATGAGCGCGCCCTGTTGGTAGCTGACGGCATCTGGCAGGCGAACGACCTGGTATTCCGCAACGGTCGCAAATTGCGCCATCCCGCCCCACGGATGCGACAGGCCGACGCAGCCCATAGTCGAGCAGAGATGCTGCAATCCGCGGCGACAGTACGTACAGGTCCCGCAGTACGCCAGCGGCATGATCCCGACACGCTCGCCCTCGCGGACAGACTTCACGTCGGCCCCGATTGCAACCACCTCTCCGGCGAACTCGTGCCCGAGAATCTGCGGATTCCGGGCGCCGGTCAGCGGATGAGGCTCGATGGGAGTGACGATGGGCCCTGCAACGTATTCGTGCAGGTCAGTGCCGCAGATGCCGCATGACGCGACACGAACGACGACATCGCTCGCCGCGGGTTCCGCGGGCTCGTCGATCTCCTCGACGCGCAGGTCGCGTGCAGCGTGAAAACGGAGCGCGCGCATCGTCATGGGACGATCCGCTCGGCGCGAAGTCGCGCGAACAGATCGGTGAACGAGCTCTCGGTGTCGCGCACGCCCGTGAATCCAAGCCGTCGGCTCTTCCCCATTTCGGTGAACGTTTCGATCGTGCGGCCGAGGTCGGCGTCCGTATGCCACCACGAGGCGAGGGTCCCGACCGGAATATCGCGCAGCCCGTGACGACGGACGATCTCGGGCCAGACCTCGGCCGCATCCGCCATCTGCTCCTCGAGCGGAGCTGGCTGACCGTCGAATGCAGCAGGCTCGACGTCGAGTGCAGCCGCAAGCCGTGGCCAGAGCCGTCGCCAACGGAAGACATCGCCGTTGACGATGTTGAGCGCCTGGTTTGCCGCCGCCGTCGTCGTCGCCGCCCAGACGAGATGGTCGGCGAGCAGTCGAGCGTCGGTGACGTCGGTCACCGCCTCCCACTGCTGCTGCGACCCGGGATACCGGAACGTCCGGCCCGTCTCGCGGCAGATCGCGGCGTAGACGGCGAGCGTCACGCCCATGTTCATGGCGTTGCCGAGCGCCCAGCCGATCAACGTGTGCGGCCGATGCACCGACCACGAGAAGCCGTCACGTTCGGCGGCTGCGAAGAGGACGTCTTCCTGCACGTAGTAGAAGTTCTCGTACGGCAGCCGTTCCTGCTCCTCCGAGAACGGCGTATCGGGCTGAACCTTCGCGTATGCCTCGAACGGCCCCAGGTAGTGCTTGAGCCCGGTGACGAGCGCCACATGCTGCACTGTTCCCTCGGGCGAGACCGCATCGAGGAGGTTCTGGAGCATGCGCCCGTTGACGTCGCAGTTCTCCGCCTCGGTGGCGCACCGTGACCAAGTGGTGAAGAAGACGTGCGTCGGCGCGCTGCCGCGAACCGCGTCGGCAACGGCGTCGGCATCGAGAAGGTCGGCAACGAGTGGCGCGATGCGCGCATCGAGAGCGTCAGGTCGACGGCAGATGCCGGCAACGTCCCAACCGTCTGCGAGCAGGCGCTGCGCGACGTTGCCGCCGCTGATGCCAGTGACGCCGACGACGACCGCGCGTCCGGTCACGTCCTGCGCTTCCGCGCCGGCTGCGCCGCGCCGTCGACGATGCGCTGCAGGCGGCGCTCACCGGATGCGACTTCCGTCCCCTCATGTCCGGTGTCGATGCCGCGCCGGTCGCGCACGACCCAGATGGCGCGCACCGTCTCGGGCCCGTCGTTCACCAGGCGATGCGGAGTCGACGATGGAAACGTGATCGAGTCGCCGGGGCCGAGGACGTACTCGTCGAAGCCGACGATCACACGGAGCGTTCCGCTGAGGATGTGACCGAACTCGTGTCCGTTGTGGCGGACGAGTGCGTCGTCGGGGCTCGATGCCCCACCAGGCTCGTAGATCGCTTCGAGGAACTCGACGTCCTCGTCACCCCAGAACATCAGACGCTCCCAGCGGACACCTGAATTGAGCTGGATCGCGGGTCGGTCCGCCGCGCGCTGAACGCTGAGCCCGGGCTCGACCGTCCTCGGCGTTGCGCCGGGCGCTCTCGGCGTCGGCGGCTCGTCGAACAGGACCTCGTCCACCGTCACTCCGAACTCAGACGCGAGCGCATACAAGGTCCGCACGGAGGGTCGGATCTTCCCGGTCTCGATCTGCGAGATCGAGCTCGGCGAGAGATCGAGCCTGCGCGCGAGTTCACGCAGGCCGATGCCGCGCGCGACGCGGATCGCGCGAAGGCGCGGCCCGAGGCCGGAGGGGGCGTCGGAGTTGTGGTTGCCCGCGGTCGGGTTCGGCTTCATCGAGTCGCGCTCAACTCTCCACCGCTCCGCGACTCGCGCTGCGCCGGACCTCGCTGTAGATGATTGCGCCGGCGACGATGAGCAGGCCCTGAAAGATGTACTGCCACTTCTGGTCGAGCCCGAGGAACACCGTCGCATTGAGCACCTGAACGCTCAGCCCTGCACCCATCAATGTACCGACGAAGGTCCCGCGACCACCGAGAAGGCTCGTCCCGCCGAGGACGACTGCGGTGATCGAGGTCAGCGTGTAGCTCGAGCCCTGACCGGGGTCGCCGACGCCCAACTGCGCGAGCAGCACCACGGCTCCGAGCAGCGTCAGGAGCGATGCGCCGAGGTATCCGATCAGCACCACGCGATTGATGGGAATACCGACGCGGCGCGCGGACTCCTCGCTCGAGCCGGCGGCGCGAAGCCGAAGGCCAAGCTTCGAGCGCCGAAGCCCGAGCTCCAGGGCGAAGGCGATGACCACGAACGCGATGAACGCGACGGGAATCGGCCCGATCTTCGTCTCGATGGCGTTCGTCACCGACGCCGCGATGTAGCCGTCGGGCGCCGATCGAAGCGTGAACGCGAGCCCACCGAGGCCGATGTACGTGACCAGGGTCGCTGCGACCGGCGTGAACTTCGCGAAGCGTACGAGTGCGCCGTTGAGTAAGCCGACCGCAGCTGCGGCGACGAACATCAAAGCGAAGCCGAGAGCCCAAATTGCCGGCGATTTTCCGTCGAGGACGAAAAAGGAGGCGAGCACCACGAGGAACCCGGCGAGCGGCCCAACCGAGAGATCGATGCCTCCGAGCAGGAGGACAAACGTCTGCCCGAGCGAGATGAAACCGAGTGCGGCGCACGCGAACTCAACCGACGTGATGTTGAAGTTCGAGAGATAGCGATGGTTACGCGAGAGGATGTACGCGCCCAGTGCGAGCATGACGATGCCGAGGACGATCACCGGCGCGTAGTCGCCCTCGATGAAGCGGGAAAGCCGAGACGCACCGCGCTCGCGCCTCGCGGCCTCGGCGGCGTGCGCAGTCGCGCTGATCGCCGCGTGGACGATCTTCTCCTCCGTCACCTCCTCGCCGTCGAGCGTCGCGACGGCCTGGCCGCGCGACATGACGATCACGCGATCGCAGAGCCCTTCGAGCTCTTTCGTGTCGCTCGAGCCGACGACGACCGGCACGCCGTTGTCCGCGATCTCACGGAGGATGCGGTAGATCTCGGCGCGTGCGCCCACGTCGACGCCCTGCGTCGGCTCGTCGGCGACGAGGAGCGCCGGTTGCGCGAGCATCGATCGAGCCATCACGACCTTCTGCTGGTTGCCGCCCGAGAGGGAGGACACCGGCGCTTCGAGCGACGGCGCTCTGACCGCGAGCTCGGATAGCTCCCGCTGCACGACGTCGATCTCGCGCCGGCGCCTGATGAACGGCCCTGTCGTCAGCCTCCCGAGCGCGGTGATCGCCGCGTTTTCACGCACGTTCAGGTCGAGCATGAGCCCGTCGGTCAGGCGGTCGGCGGGCATGTAGGCGGCGCCCTCGAAGAGCCGCCGTCGCGAAAACGCCTTCCCGTCCAAGCGCACCGATCCGGTCGACGAGCGCCTGCCGGCGAGCGCACGAAGGAACGCCGGTTGGCCGTTACCGACGACGCCGCCGATACCGACGATCTCGCCGCTCCGCAGCGTCAGCGAGATGTCGTTGAAGCCCGGGCCGCTCAATGCGTCGACCTGGAGCAACGCCGGATCCTCAATCGACGCAACGTGTTTTGGAGGGAAGGAGGCGTCGAGCCGCCGGCCGACGATCAATGCCAGCAGGTCGGCATCCGAGACGTCTCTGACCGACTCCGTCCCGCGCAGCGTCCCATCGCGGAGGACCGTGACACGATCGGCGATCTCGCGAACCTCGCCGAGGCGGTGTGTGATGTACACGACCGCGGTGCCGGCGGCCGCAAACTTGCGGACGACGTCGAACAACAGCACGACGGAGTCCTGCGAGAGCGGCGCCGTCGGCTCGTCGAGGATCAACAGGCGCGGCGAAACGGCGAACGCTTTCGCGAGCTCGAGCAAGTGGCGGCGCGCGACGCTCAACGACGAGACGCGATCCTCGAGATGACCGAAGAAATGCACGTCGTCGAGGACCGCACGCATCGCCTTGGTGAGGTCCGCGTCTCGCCGCTCGAGATGCTCGCGCCCAACGGCGACGCGAATGTTCTCTGCGACCGTCATGTCGGGAAGGATCGCGGGATGCTGATGCACCATCGCGATCCCGAGTCCCCGCGCGACCGCCGGCGTGAGCTCGCCGATCTCGTCGCCGCCGAAGACGATCGTGCCGAGGTCCGGAGCGAGCGCCCCGGACGCAATGTTCATCAGCGTGGACTTGCCGGCGCCGTTCTCGCCGAGGAGCGCGTGCACCTCGCCCCCGAGCACGTCGAGCGAAACATCTGTGAGTGCGGCGACTCCATCGAAGCGCTTCGTGATGTCGACCATCGACAGCGTCGGCTGCCGGGTGGCATCTGAGTCCTCGACCGGAATGCTGATTGCGGATGCGTCGACCATGCGATCCCCCAGAACGATCATCGTGTGCGGCGGCCGGAGCCGCCGCACACGACCGGGTTGGTTCCTACTTCTTCACCAGCTTCGCCTGCACGGACGCCGGCAGCTCGGCCGACAGGTAGATGTCGCCCGGCAGGTTCGCCCTGCACTCGACCGGATGTGGCTTTCCGGTGACCGAGTTCTCGAAGGTGAGGGCCGGGAAGTGCGTCGTCGACGGCTTCTTGCCGCCCGTCGCGAGCGCAACCGCCCAGTCGATCGCAAGCCGTGCATGATCGTTCTGCGTCGACACGGTGAACAGCTTGAACGTCGGGTTGGCAGCGTGGTTCTGCTTCCAGTAGCACCCGAGCACGTTGCCGTCCGAGGTTGCGAGCGCCGGGATCGTCCGGCCGCTCTTCTTGAACTCGCCGAGTGCGCCGACGAGCGACGGGCCGAAGTCCGACACGATCACGTCGATCTTCGGGTACTTGGCGATGTCAGCCGAGAGGACCTTCTGCGAAAGAGCGGGGTCCCAGTTCGTTACCTCGAACGGCTGCGCGCCGATGAACTTGTACTTGTGTGTCGGATCGAGGACCTTGTGCAGGCCTACACGCTCCTCGAGCCCCTGGCTGTTGCCCTGCGGACCGCTGAGGAAGAGGACGTTTCCGCCCTTGGGGAGGATCTGCTTGATCCACTTGCCCCAGGCCACGCCAGCATTCTGGAACGGCGTGTCGACGAAGACGTTGTAGTTGACGCCTGCCTTCCCGCCCGGCGTGACCCGATACGGCACCGTGACGACGCCGGCCTTGTACGCGCTCGTGAGTGCCGGCAGGATCGCCTTGCCGGCATCCGGGAAGACGACGAGGGCGTTGATGCCCTTCGCGACCATTCCCTGAATGTCGGAGATCGCCTTCTGCGTGTTCCCCTGGCCGTCCGCATAGCTGAGTGACTGCACGCTCGGGCACTTTGCCGCCTCGTCGCGAGCGGACGCCGTCGTCACGAGGCGCCAACTGTTGCCGCCGAACCCATCCGTCAGGCCGAGCGTGATCTTCTTCGGGCCGCACCATGACGGCTTGGCAGATGTTCTCGCGGACGAGGCCCCTGCGCTCACCATCACGGCGACACATGCGAGCGCGAAAGCCACAATCGCGCCGCGTCTCCTCTCGGGCATGATGCGTGTCCTTCCTTTCGTTTCGAATGAACTTGCAGGCCGTGAGTAGGACGACATGTCAGGTCGGAGCGAGCGTGGTCGTACGACGCGGGAATGCGCGCCGCGCGGCCGCTCGCCAGTCGATGGTGTAGATCGCGACCCCGGCCGCCAGCGCGCCGGCTTCCACGAGGGATCGGGACGCATACGAAACGCCCAGCGCCAGTACGAACTGGTCGAGTTGCGACAGGAACAGCGCCGCGATCGCCGTCGCCACGAGATATCCCCGCCCACCGAGGAGCGAGGTCCCTCCAAGCACGACCGCGGCGACGGACGGCAGGAGATAGTTGTTGCCCTCGTAGGCGGTCGGCTGATTGACGATACTCGCGTGGACGATCGCGGCGAGGCAGTAGAGGAGTTGCGCCCAGACGTACGCTCCACCGGCGTACCGCCGAACCTTGACGCCTGCCGTGAAGGCGCTGGTCGCATTCGCTCCGACGCCCTCGAACCGACGACCTGCCGGTGTCAGCTTGACGACGACGGTGGCGACCGCGGTCGTCAGCGCGGCGATGTAGACCGGGATCGGGACGCCGAACCAGACACCGCTCCCGATTCTCGACAGCCGGGCCGTCGTCGTGGTCGGGATACCGGCCGAGTACCAGAGCACGGCCCCGAACAGGAGCGCGTTCGTCCCGAGCGTCGCGACGATCGGGTTGAGGCGCATCCGCCCGACGAGGAACCCGTTGATCAGGCCGGCGACGACTGCGGCTGCGATCGCGATTCCGATCGCGGGCAGCAGCCGGCCGTTCACGCCGGCCGGGTATTTCGTGACGATCACGACGTAGAGCGACAGGCCGCCGGCGATCGAGAGATCGATGCCGCCCTGCATCACGACGAACGTCTGGCCGAGCCCGGCGATCGCGAGCGCGCCCGCGAACGGGAGCATGGTGAGGAGCGTCCCGTGGGCGAGACTCGACGACGCTACGACCTCGCTGAGCGCGAAGAGGAGCGCCGTTGCAGCGACGACGGTCAGCAAACCGCGCGAGATGACGTTGCGAGACCCGCGCGGGACACCGCTTACCGGCTCCGCCGGGCCCTCTCTGTGCCGCTCCACGCCCACGTGGCCCGCGAGCCTACACCTGTTCGGTGTCGTTCACAAGAGCTGATCAACAGCTCCGCCTACGGCGCGTTCGGGGAGGGCGCCGCGGACGGGAAACGGCTTGTATCGGCGGCGACCGCGTGATATGGAGGGCTATGCACCGCTGTTGGTTGTTGATGAACAGTACGAGAGGAGCCGGATGAACATCGCCTCGCGCGGCGCCACGATGGGGGTCGACTGGGAGCAGCGGGTCGATTTCGCGAAGCTCCGGTCAGACCGGTTGCGCCGGGCGCAGGACTCGCTCCGCGAGTCGGATCTCGGAGCGGTGCTCCTGTTCGACCAGAACAACATCCGCTACGTCACGAGCACGCATATCGGCGAGTGGGCGCGGGACAAGAGCGCCCGCTGCGCTCTACTCCCGCGCGAGGGCAACCCCGTGCTGTGGGATTTTGGGTCGGCAGCCAGGCATCACCGGCTCTACGCGCCCTGGCTTCCGGAGGACTCCTGGCAGGCAGGCGTCACGTCGATGCGCGGCGCGATGCCGCGGGAGACGGGCGTCCCCGGCGCACTCGCCGCACGCATCCACCGTGCACTCGAGGAGCGCGGGATCGCCGGCGAGCCGCTCGGGATCGACCTCACAGACATGGAGACGCTGTACTCGCTGCAGCGACAGGGGATCGAGACAGCCGACGCGCAGCCGGTGATGATGCGTGCGCGCGCGATCAAGACGGAGGAGGAGATCGCTCTCCTCGAGCATGCCGCCGCGATGGTCGACGCGGTATACGAGCGGATCTACCGCGCCCTCCGTCCCGGTGTCCACGAGCACGAGATCGTCGCCGACGCGATGAAGTTCCTCTTTGAGCTCGGCTCGGAGCAAGTCGAGGCGATCAATGCCGTCTCCGGCGACCGCTGCAATCCTCACCCGCACGTCTTCTCCGACCGCCTGCTGCGGCCGGGCGACCAAGCGTTCTTCGACGTCATCCATTCGTTCATGGGCTATCGAACGTGCTACTACCGCACCTTCAACGTCGGCAGCGTCAAGCAGTGTCAGCTCGACGCGTACAAGCAATGCCGCGAGTGGCTCGACAACGCGATCGACCTCGTACGCCCTGGCGCGACGACCGATCAGATCGCCGGCGTGTGGCCGACTGCGCAGGAGCTCGGCTTCGACGACGAGCAGTCCTGCTTCGGCCTGCAGTTCGGGCATGGGCTCGGCGTCGGTCTTTACGAGGCGCCGATGATCTCGCGGGTCCATTCGCTCGAGAACCCCATCGAGATCCAGGAGGGTATGGTTTTCGCGCTCGAGACGTATTGTCCGGCGACCGACGGCGAGTCGGCAGCGCGCATCGAGGAGGAGGTAGTCGTCACTGCGACCGGCTGCCGGGTGATCACCAAGTTCCCGGCAGACGAACTGCTCGTGTGCGGCCGAACGTACGTGCGGGGAGCCGACGTCGTCGAGCTCGACGACGCGCCGCTCGTGGTATGACCGACCGAGTCGCCGGACGCGTCGTCGTCGTCACCGGCGGAGCCGGCGGGATCGGCGCGGCAGCGTGCCGGGCGATCGCTGCCGAGGGCGGCAGAGTCGTCGTCGCCGACCTCGACGGCCAACGTGCTCGCGACGTGGCCGGGACGATCGGCGCCGACGGGGGTGAAGCGGCGTCGGTCGAGGTCGACGTGACCGATCGCGCGAGTGTCCGCGCGATGATTCGGACAGCGGTCGACGCCTTCGGCGAGCTGAACGTCATCTTCAACAATGCCGGAATGAACCGCCCGCGGGACTTCATGGACGTCGACGAGGAGAACTTCGACGAGATCGTCCGCGTCAACACGTGGGGCGCGATCGTGTGCACCCAGGAGGCCGCAAACCAGATGATCGCCCAGGGCCGCGGCGGCAAGATCATCAACACCGGCTCGATCGCGAGCCGGCAAGGGTTCTGGGACTTCGTCCCATACTGCGTTGCGAAGTTCGGCATCCTCGCGGTGACACAGGCGACTGCCCGCGGCCTTGTCGAGCACGGCATCACGGTCAATGCGTTCGCGCCGGGCGTCGTCGACACGCCGATGTGGATCGGGTTGAACGAGGACATCCGCGCGATCCACGATCAAGCGGACGACACCGACCCGATGCGCGATTTCGCGACCGGCACGCTCGTCGGGCGTCCTGCCGCTCCCGAGGAGCTCGCACCATTTCTCGTCTATCTCGCATCGCACGAGTCCGACTACATGACTGGACAGATGTACATGGTCGACGGCGGCCAAGTCCTCGTCTGAGGAGGGATCATGAAGGCACTGCATCACGTCGGGATCACCGTCAAAGACCTCGACGCTTCGATTCGCTTCTATCACGACGTGCTCGGCCTCCCGTTCTCGAACGAGCCGAGCCCGTGGTTCGACGGCCCGGAACTCGGACCGGCAGTCGGCGTTCCCGGCGCAGGGCTGCGCCAGGTCAGCCTCCTCCTCGGTGACACGACGCTCGAGCTCCTCGAGTACAAGAGCCCGCCGAGCGACACGACGACGCCACTGCCGTCGAACAACATCGGCGCGTCGCACGTCGCGTTCCTCGTCGACGACATCCACGAGACGGCGGCAGACCTGACGTCGAAAGGGATCACGTTCTTTAGCGACGTAAACGTCGTCGACGAGGGCGTCCTGGCCGGCTGGCGCTGGATCTACTTCGCCGACCCGGACGGGTACCCGCTCGAGCTCGTCGAGGTCGCGTACTACAACGACGAGGACCGCCGCCAGGGGATTGCGGCGTACCTTTCAACGCGGGCGTGATGGCAGCGCGCACCGACGCACACGACCGCGCGCTCCTGATCGACGGCGACTGGGTGACGACCGGCGACTGGGTCGACGTCGCCTCGCCGTACTCGGGCAAGACCGTCGGCCGAGCAGCGCGCGGGGGCCGAGCCGAGGCCGAGCGGGCCGTCGAAGCGGCAGCGCGGGCGCTCGAGTCGCCGCTCGAAGCCCACGAACGGGCGGAGATCCTCAGCACGGTCGCGTCCTTGATCGACCTCCACCGCGAAGATATTGCGCAGACCATCTGCAACGAGGCCGGGAAACCGATCAAGACAGCGCGGATCGAGGCTTCGCGCGCGATGTCGACGTATACGTTCGCGGCGGTCGAGGCACGCAAGCTGGCGGGGCAGGTCGTTCCGATGGAGGCGGCGCCCGCGGGGTCGGGGAAGCTCGGCTTCACGCTCCGACGGCCGATCGGGGTCGTGGGAGCGATCTCGCCGTTCAACTTCCCGTGCAATCTGGTCGCGCACAAGCTCGCGCCGGCGCTCGCAGCCGGCTGTCCCGTCGTGCTGAAGCCGGCTACCGCCACTCCTCTTTCTGCCCTTCTGCTTGGCCAGCTCTCGCAGGAAGCGGGCCTCCCCCGAGGCTGGCTCAACATCGTGGTCGGCCCAGCAGCCAAGATCGGGGACGTCTTCATCGAGGATGATCGCGTCAGGCTGATCACGTTCACCGGATCCGGCGAAGTTGGCTGGAAATTGCAGGAGCGGGCGCCGCGGAAGCGCGTGAAGCTCGAGCTCGGGAATTCGACGCCGGTCATCGTCGCCCAAGACGCAGACCTCGATGAGGCGGCGGCGAAGCTCGCGGCGACTGCGTTCTCGTTCGCCGGCCAGAGCTGCATCTCTGTCCAGCGGATCTACGTCCACCGCTCGCGGTTCGACGCATTCATGGCGTCGTTCCTGCCGCACGTGCGGGCGCTCGAGGTCGGCGACCCGTGCGACGAGGGAACGGACGTCGGCCCGGTCATCGACGACGAATCCCACGACCGGATCGTCGAGTGGATCACCGAATCCGGAGGCGACCTCCTCACAGGCGGCGACGAAGAGGGGCTGATCAGACCGACCGTCCTCGCCAACGTCCGCGACGATGCGAGGATCAGCTGCGAAGAGGCGTTCGGCCCGGTTGTCGTCGTCAATCCGTTCGACACCCTCGATGAAGCAATCGACCGGGCGAATGGCACGCGGTTCGGGCTGCAAGCGGGGATCTTCACCAGCTCGATCGACAGCGCGTTCGCGGCGGCCGAACGTCTGGAGTTCGGCGGCGTCGTCATCAACGAAGCGCCGACATTTCGATCGGACCAGATGCCGTACGGTGGGCTAAAGGCATCGGGCAACACGAAGGAAGGGCCGGCATGGGCAGTCCGAGAGATGACCGAGGAACGCCTCGTCGTGATCCAGCGCTGAGTGAGCCGACGGCGGCTGTCGACACGATCCGCTACGAGAGCGGCGTCAAGTTACCGGAGCGCGTCGATCGGCGCCGTCGCGACGATGCCGTCGAGCTGACGCGCCAGCGCCGCGTCGAGCGTGATGAGCGCGTCGGCCTGCAGTTGGGTCAGCGCGACGTACTCGGCGTCGTACGTGGACGGCCAGCCGAGCCGGTCTGCAAGGTCCCAGGCCCGGCGGCGGAGAACGGCGTCGCCGAGCAACCGGATCTTCATCTGCCCTACGCGGCGCAGACGCGTGCGCGCGACGTCGGCGTCGAGCTCGCCGCGGTGCACGGCCTCGTGCAGGATCGACAGCGTCTGCGAGCGCAGCAGCGTGGGCGCGAGCAGCTCGTGGCGGAGCGCGACGTCGATCTCCTCGCTCGCCAGGTGCAGCACCGCGCCGGCGTCGACGACGAATCTCAGACCCACGTCCCCGGCTCGCGCTTGACCGGATACCCCGACAGGACGAGGCCGTCGTCCTCGATGCGGAGCACTTCGCCCTGCTCCCAGCCGGAGACGATCCGCCAGCGGCCGTCGTCGCCGCGATCGAAGACGGCCGGCGGCGACCAGTCGGGCGCGTCGGTGAACTGCGCCTCGAGCTTCCCCTCCCGCCAGCGGAAGACCACCTGGTCGCCCTCCATGTACCAGATGCCGAGCAGCGGCTCGACGTCGGCGGGCGGCGGCTCCTCGACGCGCCACGGCTTCGGCGGCACGGGCCAGCGCTCGACCGTCTTCGCGATCAGCTCTAGCGCGAGCTGCGTGGTCCGCGAGCTGCTCGAGTTCGTCAGCACCGCGCAGCCGACGCGGTCGTCGACCGCCGACCCCATGAACGCGATGAAGCCCGGCATCGAGCCGGTGTGACCCGAGACGATGCGCTCGCCGTCGCGGAAGAGCTGCAGCCCGAGCCCGTAGCCGGCCGTCCAGCGGACGTGGTCGGCGATCGACTGCACCGTCCGCATCTCCTCGGCGGAGCGCTTCGCGAGGATCGACTCGTCCGGCTCGGCCAGGAACGCCGACCAGCGGCACAGGTCGTGCACCGTCCCCCACAGCTGGCCGGCCGCCACCCAGGCACCGGTCTCGACCGGCGCCTCGTCCCACACGCCCTCGACGTACGGCTGCACGAGGTAGCCCTTCGCAGCGGTCGCGTCCGGCTGGAAGCTCGTGCGGGTCAGGCCCACCGGCTGCAGGAGCCGCTGCTCGACGTAGTCGGTGTAGCCCATGCCGCTGACGCGCTCGACGACGACGCCGAGGAGCGCGAATGCAAGGTTCGAGTAGTGGAAGCGCGCCCCCGGCGGCAGCACGTGCTCGGCCTCGTGCAACGTCTCGAGCAGCTCCGACACGGGTGCGAAGCGCTGCGTCAGCCACGCGTCGTCGTGCGTCTCGCGCTGCAGGCCCGACGTGTGCGAGAGCAGCCGCCGCAGGGTCGGCGTGTGGGCGGCGCCGTCGACGTGCCTGTCGAGCGTGTCCTCGAGGTCGAGCTTGCCCGCGTCGCGGAGCTGCATGATCGCAGCGGCCGTGAACGTCTTCGTGATCGAGCCCAGGCGGTACTGCGTGTCCGTCGTCGCGTCGGCGCCGACCGCCGTCTCCCACACGACGTCGCCGTCGCGCAGGACGGCTGCGACGATGCTCGGCAGCCGCTTGTCTCGCTGCTCCTTCGCGACGAGCAGCTCGAGCTCGGCGGCGAGCGGCTCAGGCGGCGACACGCTCACCCGCCAGGATCTCGGCCGCCGCGTCGGCGTCGCCGTCGGTGATGCCGCGATACGTGACAGCGCGGAGCCAGCCCGGCCGCAGGCCGCCGACGAGCAGGCCGCGCTCCTGCAGGCGCCGCTGCAATCCGGGCGCGTCCTCGAACGCGACGAAGTTCGTCTCGGCGTCGGGGTCGATGCGACGCGCGCGATCGTGATCCTCGGCGAGCCGATCGACGAGGTTGTCGATCGCGTAGAGCGCTGCCGCCGCGATCACGCCCGCCTGCCGCATCGCGCCGCCGAGCAAGAACTTCCCCTCCCAGGCGCGCTCGATCGTCTCCGCGTCGCTCGCGACGACCGCGCCGAGCGGGCAGCACAGGCCCTTCGAGAAGCAGATGGTCACCGAGTCCGCATGCCGCGACCACTCGGACGCAGAAAGGCCGGCCGCCACGGACGCGTTGAAGAGTCGCGCGCCGTCGAGATGCACCTTCGCACGCCGCTCGTGCGCCGCGTCGACCGCCGCGCGGAACTCCTCGACGGGCCAGACGCGACCGCCGGAGCTGCGGTGCGTGTTCTCGAGGACGACGATGCCGCCCGGTCCGAGGTCGGGCTCCTGCTCGATCTGATCGGGCGTCAGCCGGCCGGCTTCGCCGGCGATGCTGCGCATGACGAGGCCCGAGTGAATGGCCGGGCCGCCCGCCTCGTAGACCATGACGTGCGTCCGCTCCTCGGCGAGGAGCGTCGAGCCGGGCTTCGTCTGCGCCCGAAGCGCGATCTGGTTCGCCATCGTCGCCGTCGGGACGAAGAGCGCCGCCTCGTGGCCGAGCAGCTCCGCCAGCCGCCGCTGTAGCTCGTTGACGGTCGGATCCTCGCGGTACTGCTCGTCGCCGACCTCGGCGGCCGCCATCGCGGCCAGCATCTCCGGCGTCGGCTTCGTGAGGGTGTCGGAGCGCAGGTCGATCATGCAGCGGTGTCCTCCTCGGCGATCGTGTCGATCTCGGCGAGCGTCTTGCCCCGCGCCCGCGCGATCCGGTCGTAGCGTTTGTGGAACTGGCTCGCCGCGAAGTCGGCGAACGTCTCTTCCTTCAGCCCGAACGGCGGCTCGTCGCTCGCATACTTCGCGAACGTCTCGGTGACGACGCCGAGCGCGTACGGGAACAGCTCGGTCATCCGCTCTTCGATCGTCTCCCACGTGGCGGGATCCTCGGCGACGAGACGGCTCAGCAGGTAGACGCCGTAGGCGATGTGGCGCGACTCGTCACGCTTCACGTGCACGAGCGACGCGCAGAGACCGGGCATGAGGCCGTTCGCGGCGAGCGACTCGTGGTAGCTGTGGTAGCCGGTCTCGGCCAGTACGCCCTCGACGATCATGTTGTACGTGACCGACGCGCGCGCGAGCGCCGTGCGCGAGGGGTCGGTGAGGAGGCGCTCCATCGCGGCGGGCAGCTCCTCGTAGAAGATCGTGCGGTACGACGGGACGTGGAAGCGCTCGAGATCGCCGGGCGAGCCCGCGACCTCCGTCAGGAAGCGCGCGAAGAGCTCGGTGTGCTTCGCCTCCTCGTACAGGAACGTCGTCAGGTACATCTCCTCTTCGACGCGCCGGTCGCGCGCGATCGCGAGCACGAGCGGGAGCAGGTCGAGGGTCACCGCCTCCTCGCCTGCGACGAAGAGCGACGTCAGCGAAAGGATCGTCTCCTGCTGGATCTCGTCGAGCGACTGCCAGTCGCGGCGATCCTGCGTGAAGTCGACGTCGGCCGGGTCCCACGCGCCGAGCCGCTTCGCCTTCGTGTAGAGGCGCAGTGGAAAGCAGTCGCGCAGGCCGCCGCTCGTCGTCCGGAAGCCCTCGTGAACGGCCATTCGACGCTACCGTAGCTTCGTGGATCTGCTGCTGCTCGAATCGATGCTTCGGGAGCGTGGCGAGCCCGCCTATCGCGCCGGACAGGTCTGGGAGTGGGCGGCGCGCGGCGCCGCGGGCTACGACGCGATGACGAACCTGCCGCGCACGCTGCGGGAGTCGCTCGCGGCGGCCGTGCCCTTCTCGACGCTGACCGTCGAGACGGAACGCGAGTCGAAGGACGGGACGATCAAGACGCTCTTCCGCACGCACGACGGACATCCCGTCGAGGCGGTGCTGATGCGCTACCGGGACGGACGCCGCTCGCTGTGTCTGTCCTCGCAGTCGGGGTGTCCGCTGACGTGCACGTTCTGCGCGACCGGGCAGATGGCGTTCGGGCGGAACCTGACGGCGTCGGAGATCCTCGACCAGGCGCTGCACTTCCGGCGCGTGACGGCGGTCGACCACGCCGTGTTCATGGGAATGGGCGAGCCGATGCTCAACCTCGACGAGGTGCTTGGCGCCGCGCGACGGCTGCCGGACGTCGGCATCACGTTCCGCCGGCAGACGATCTCGACCGTCGGCTGGCTGCCGGGGCTGAAGCGGTTCGTCG
>JAICLU010000168.1 GCA_025925195.1 Thermoleophilia bacterium | reverse complement strand
GTTCTTCTCGCTGTTGATGATCTTCCCGCGCAGCGGCAGGATCGCCTGGTACGTCCGGTCGCGGCCCATCTTCGCCGAGCCGCCGGCACTGTCGCCCTCGACGATGTACAGCTCCGCGGCCTCCGGATCGCGAATCGAGCAGTCGGCGAGCTTGCCCGGCAAGGACGAGCTGTCGAGCGCCGACTTGCGCCGCGTCAGCTCGCGCGCCTTGCGCGCCGCGAGCCGCGCACGCATGGCCGCGATCGCCTTGTTGCAGATCGCCTTCGCGTCCTGCGGGTTCTCCTCGAGGAACTGCGCGAGCTTCGCGTTGACGGTCGTCTGGACGAGGCCCTCGATGCCGGGATTGCCGAGCTTCGCCTTCGTCTGTCCTTCGAACTGCGGGTTGCGCAGCTTGACGGAGACGACCGCCGCGAGGCCCTCGCGCACGTCCTCGCCGTCGAGCTTCTCGTCCTTCTTCAGCAGCTTCAGGTCGGACGCCTTGCGGTTCAGCGTCGACGTGAGCGCGCTCCGCAGGCCCGAGAGGTGCGTGCCGCCCTCGACCGTGTGGATGTTGTTGGCGAAGGTGAACACGGATTCCTGGTACGAGTTGTTCCACTGCATCGCGACCTCGACCTGGCCTTGTTCGGTCTCGCCCTCGAGATAGACGATGTGACGGTGGATCGGCGCCTTCTCCTCGTTGATGTACGACACGAAGTCGCGGATGCCGCCCTCGTAGTGGAACTCGGCCGTCTTGCCGTCGGCGCGCTCGTCGACGAACCGGATGAGCAATCCCTTCGTGAGGAATGCCGTCTCGCGGAGGCGCTGCAACAGCGTCTCGGCGACCATGTCGAGCTCCTCGAAGATCTCGGCGTCCGGCAGGAACGAGATCGTCGTTCCGGTGTCGGTCGACTCGCCCACGACCTCGACCGGGCCGAGCGGAACGCCGCGCGTGAATTCCTGGCGGTAGAGCTTGCCGTCGCGGCGAACCTCGGCGACGAGCCGCTCCGAAAGAGCGTTGACGACGCTCGCGCCGACACCGTGCAGGCCGCCCGAGACCTTGTAGCCCTCGCCGCCGAACTTGCCGCCGGCGTGGAGCTTCGTGAGGATCGTCGTCAGGGCCGACTCGTCGGAGCCCGCCATCGTGTCGACCGGCATGCCGCGGCCCCAGTCGACGACGGTCACGGAATGATCGGGGTGGAGCGTGACCTCGATGCGGTCGTTGTGGCCGCCGAGAGCCTCGTCGACCGAGTTGTCGACGATTTCGTAGACGAGGTGGTGGAGGCCGCGCAGGCCCGTCGAGCCGATGTACATGCCCGGCCGCAGCCGGACCGGCTCGAGTCCCTCGAGGATGGTGATGTCTTTTGCGGTGTAGGAGGTTTCGGCCATCGGCTTAAAAGACACGAAAGCCCTGCAAATTCAGCATTTGCGGGCTAGTAATACTGTATCAGACGCAGCGGTCGTCCCGGACGGTCAGCGACGCCTGGCGAGTGAGGCCGCGGCCGCTCTGGCGACGGCCTCGCGGAGCCCCTCGTCCTCGATGGACGCGGCCCATTCGGCGGCCTGGCGCTCCTCCTCCAGGGTAGCCGCCGGGGGTGCGTGAGGCGGCGTCTGCGGCGCGGCCGGCTCGGGCAGCGGACCGGCCCTGAACGTGAGCGGCGGGGAGCCGGGCAGCCGCCCGGCGATCTGCGCCGCCCGGTGGCCGAGCTCGAAGGCCCAGATCGCGTCCTTCGTATGGACGACGAGCGTCCCGTCACGCTGGAAGCGGGCGGGCCACGCGTTGCGCGCGATCTCGTCGCCGACCGCGGCCGGCCACGCGGCGACCGTCTCCGAGATCGCCGCATTGGGGCCGAGGGCGCGCAGCTCGCGCTTCAGGTCCTTATCGAGCGGTTCCATGTCCCACCTCCACGAGCTGGTCGGGCTCCCACGGCAGCATGGCTGCGTCGGTCGCGGTGATCAGCGCCTGCCCGCCCTGCTGGATCCGGCCGGCGAGGATCCGCCGGCGAGCGGGATCGAGCTCGGAGAGGACGTCGTCGAGCAGAAGGAGCGGCGCGAAGCCGCGGCGCTCCGCGATCAGCTCGGCCTCGCCGAGGAGCAGGGCGAGCATCGCGAGCCGTTGCTCGCCCTGGGAGCCGTAGCTCCGCAGCTCGCGCGGGCCGGCCGCGACGACGACGTCGTGCAGATGGGGGCCGACCGACGTGATGCCCCGCTCGAGATCGCGTTCGAGGCGGGCCTCGAGAGCCGCCACCGTCGGCGGCTCCCCGTCGTAGCGCAGCTCCGCGTCGGCGAGCCCGAGCTCCCCCGCGCGCTCCGCGAACGGCGGTGCGATCGCGGCGAGCGCTTCCTTGCGGGCGGCGACGAGCTGTGTCCCGAGGTCGGCGACCTGCTCGGTCCAGGCGGACAGCGCGTTCGAGCGCAGGCGCAGCGCAGCGTTCCGCTGGGCGATCGCGGCGCCGTACTCGGCGGGAAGATGCGCCCGGGCCGGGGCGAGCCGGCCCAGGACGCGGTCGAAGTATGCGCGTCGCGCAGCCGGCGCACCCTTGATCACCCCGAGGCGGTCCGGCGTGAAGACGAGCGTCGCCGTCTCGCCGCGCAGCTGCTCGGCCGTCCGCAGGGCAGCTCCGTTGAGCTTCGCGCGCTTCGCAACGCCCGTCTCGAGGACGAGCTCGATCTCGACCGGCGTCGTCGCGCGGTGCCCGCGAACGGCGACCCGGGCGGCACTCGCGCCGAAGCGGATCAGCTGCGCATCCGTCCGCGTGCGCGGCGAGAAACCCTGCGTCGCGACGTGCAGCGACTCGAGCAGGTTCGTCTTGCCGACCCCGTTCGGCCCGACGGCGAGCACGAGCCCCGGCTGCAGCTCGAGCTCGAGTCGCTCGTACGACCGGAACTCGCGCAGCGCTACGTCGCGGACGATCAGCTAGCTGTTTCTCGTTAGCCGGGCAGACGGATCGGCATGACGAGATACGTGAACTCGTCGCCGTCACCCTGCAGCACGGCCGGCCGGAGCGGGCTGATCAGCTTCAGGCGGATGTCGTCTCCGTCGACCGACTCGAGCCCGTCGCGGAGGAAGTCGGCGTTGAAGCCGATCTCGAGCGTGTCGCCGGTGAAGGCGACGGGCATCGACTCCTTCGATTCGCCGACCTCGTGCGTCCGCGCGATCACCGTCAGCTCGCCCTCGGCGAACCGCAGCTGAAGCGGCGTCGCGCGCTGGATCATCACCGAGGCGCGGCGGACGACCTCGAGCAGCTCGGTCCGCGGAATCGTCAGCGTGTGCTCGAACTGCTCGGGCAGCAGCTGGCGGTAGTTCGGGAACTGCCCGTCGATGCGACGCGTCGTCAGCCAGGTCCCATCCGTCCCGAAGACGACCTGGTTCTCGTGCACGCCGACCTCGACCGCGTCGCCGGAGGCGATACGCGCGAGCTCCTGCAGCGCGCGGCTCGGGACGATCGCCTCGAGATCGGGCACCGACCCGGACAGCTGCGTCTCCTTGACCGCGAGCCGGTACGAGTCGGTCGCCGCCATCGTCAGCGTGCCGCCGGCGATCGAGACGAGGACGCCCGTCAGCACCGGCCGCGACTCGTCGCGCGACGATGCACGGGCGACGCGGTGGATCGTCTCGAGCAGCGACTCGCGCTCGACCTGGAACGTCTGCACCGCCGTGACGTCCGGCAGCCGCGGGAAGTCCTCGGGGTTGTACGTATGGAGCGTGTAGCTCGCGCTGCCGGACGTGACGTGGACGACCGACTCGGCCGGCTTGTGCTCGATCGAGGCCTCGTCCGCCGGCAGGAGCCGCACGATGTCGACGAGCGTCTTGCCGGGAAGCACGATCGATCCGTCGCCCTCGATCTGCGCGGCGAGCGTCGCGCGCAGCGAGAGCTCCATGTCGGTCGCCGCGACGCGCAACTCGCCTCCGTCGCCGGCAGTGGAGCCCGCCTCGAGCAGGATCCCCGACAGGATCTGGACGGACGTGCGGCTCGAGACGGCCCGCGAGACGATGCCGAGCGCCTGGACGAGCTCGTCCTTCGAAGCGGTTATGCGCACGCCGGTCCCCACAGTTCCACCCACCATGTCTTCGGTTTCAATCATCTAATTAATTCCTTGTAGGAGTAGTAAGCATTGTGGACGCCGGGGAAGACGGCGCGAAACGGCGTGGTTGAGCCATCTCTCGACGGTATAGGGCCTGTGGAGAGATGTCGGTTATCGACAGGCTGCACGGCTACCGGACCTGCTTCACACGTGCGGTCAATTCCTGCACCAGGTTGTACACAGACCTGTCCTCACGGATCAGACGCGCGATCTTCGAGGTCGCATGGATCACCGTCGTGTGATCGCGGCCCCCGAACTCCTTGCCGATCTTCGGTAGCGACGAGTCCGTCAGCTCACGCGACAGGTACATCGCGACCTGACGGGGATAGACGATGTTCTGGGAGCGCTTGTCGCCGCAGAGCTCCTCGAGGGTCATGTCGAACCGCTCGACGACGAGCTCCTGGATGCGGCGGATCGAGACCTCGGCGGCCTCGCCCTGCGGGAAGACGTCCTTCAGCACGTCCTGGGCGAGCTCGACCGACATCGAGCGCCCGGTCAGGGACGAGAACGCCACGACCCGGGTGAGCGCCCCCTCGAGCTCGCGGATGTTCGTGGAGACGCGACCGGCGATGAAGGTCAGCACCTCCGGCTCCGGGACGTGGATCCCGTCCATCTTCACCTTCTTGCGCAGGATCGCGATGCGCGTCTCGAGGTCGGGCGGCTGGATGTCGGTGATCAGCCCCCACTCGAAGCGCGAGCGCAGCCGCTCCTCCAGCGTCGAGATCTCGCGCGGCGGCCGGTCGCTCGACATGACGATCTGCCGGCCCTGCTCGTAGAGCGTGTTGAAGGTATGGAAGAACTCCTCCTGGATCCGCTCCTTGTGCTCGAAGAACTGCACGTCGTCGATCAGCAGCACGTCGTACGTGCGGTAGCGCTGCTTGAACCCCTCG
>JAICLU010000181.1 GCA_025925195.1 Thermoleophilia bacterium | reverse complement strand
GACGAGCTCGGCGCGGCGCAGGGAGCGGACCCGTCCGCCTGGCACGCGGACGCGAACGCGGAGCGCATCCGCTTCGCGCCCGGGTTCCTGCCGGTGACGATGCGCTGGGCGAACCGCCCCACCTACCAGCAGATCCTGTCCTTCGACGGGCACCGTTAGGCCCCGGCGCTAGGCTCCAGTCGTGGAGAAGCGCTACCTCTTCACGCCCGGCCCGACGCCTGTCCCGCCGCAGGTGCTGGCCGCCGGCGCGGAGCCGATCGTCCACCACCGCGGCGCCGACTTCCGCGAGATCTACGCGTCCGTGCTCGGGCGCCTGAAAGACGTCTTTCGCACCGAGGCGGACGTCCTGCTCTTCACGGCGTCCGGCAGCGGTGCGATGGAGTCGGCCGCCGCGAACCTGTGCGAGACCGGCGACCGCGTCGCCGTCGTCAGCCACGGCTCGTTCGGCGAGCGGTGGGTCGACATCTGCGAGCAGCACGGGCTGGACGTGCACGCGATCCGGTACGAGTGGGGCGAGCGGCCCGACCCGGACGAGGTCGGTGCCGCGGTGCGCGAGTCCGGTGCGGGCGTCGTCTTCTGCCAGCAGTCCGACACGTCGACCGGGGTCGTCTCGGACGTGCGTGCGCTGAAGGAAGCGGTCGGCGACGCGACGCTCGTCGTCGACGCCGTCTCGTCGCTCGGCGCCGTGCCGCTCGAGACGGACGAGTGGCGGATCGACGTCGTCGTCTCCGGCTCGCAGAAGGCGCTGATGGCGCCGCCGGGTCTCGCCATGGTCTCCGTGCCGGCGCACGTCCTCGAGCGGACGAAGCCGTCGCGCAGCTTCTACTTCGACTGGCGGCGCAACAAGAAGGCGCAGGACGCGCTCGACGCGGCGTTCACGCCGGCGGTGTCGATCATCCGCAGCCTCGACGTCGCGCTCGGGCTGCTGCTCGAGGACGGCCTCGACGCGGCCTTCGCGCGCCACGTGCGGCTCGGCCGCGCGGCGCGCGCGGGCGCGAAGGCGATGGGGCTCGAGCTGTTCTCGCCCGACGACGACACCGCTGCGGTCGTGACCGCGATCCGCGCGCCGGACGGCGTCGACGCCGACGAGCTGCTCGCGCATTTGCGCGACCGCCACGGCGTCACGCTCGCGCCCGGCCAGCAGCATCTGAAGGGGAAGATCTTCCGGATCGGCCACATCGGCTGGGTCGACGTGTTCGACATCGCGAGCGCGCTCGCCGCCGTCGAGCTGTCGCTGACGGAGCTCGGCGCCGACATCGAGCGCGGCACCGCCGTGCCGGCGGCGTTCGAGGCGTTCGAGTCTCCTGTAGCTGCGTGAAATGAAAATCCTCGTTCGCGAGCGGATCGCGGACGCCGGCATCGAGCTGCTGCGCGCGAAGTTCGACGTCGACGTCGACGAGAGCTCGCCGCTCGAAGAGATCATCGGCGGCTACGACGCGATCGTCATCCGCTCCGCGTCGAAGCTGACCGCGGACCTGATCGAGCGCGGGACGAGCCTCAAGGTGATCGGGCGCGCGGGCGTGGGCGTCGACAACGTCGACGTCGATGCGGCGACGCGCCGCGGCATCGTCGTCGCGAACGCGCCGGAGTCGAACGTCGTCTCCGCCGCCGAGCATGCGATCGGGCTGCTGCTCGCCCTCGCCCGCAACATTCCGCAGGCGCACGCGGCGCTCGTCGACGGGCGCTGGGAGCGGTCGAAGTGGGGCGGGGTCGAGGTCGCCGACAAGGTGCTCGGCGTGCTCGGGTTCGGGCGCATCGGCCGTCTCGTCGCGCGCCGGGCGCTCGGTCTGCAGATGAAGGTCGTCGCGTACGACCCGTTCGTCGCCCCGGAGCGCTTCCGCGAGCTCGGCGCCGAGCCCGCGTCGTTCGACGAGGTGCTCGAACGCGCCGACTTCCTGACGCTCCACCTGCCGCTGAACGACGAGACGCGCGGCTCGATCGCCGCGGCCGCGATCGCGAAGATGCGCGACGGCGTGCGCATCGTCAACGCCGCGCGCGGCGAGCTCGTGGACGTCGACGCGCTCGTCGCTGCGCTCGAGAGCGGGAAGGTGGGCGGGGCGGCGATCGACGTCTTCCCGCAGGAGCCGTACGACGGGCCGCTGCTCCGTGCGCCGAACGTCGTCGTCACTCCGCACCTCGCTGCATCGACGGAGGAGGCGCAGGACCGGGCGGGCGTGATCGTCGCCGAGCAGGTGGCGGCGGCGCTCGAGGGCGGGCTCGTGACGAACGCCGTCAACATCCCGACGGTCGGCGCCGAGGATCTCGAGGTGCTCGGGCCGTACGTGCCGCTCGCGGCGAAGCTCGGCCGGCTCGCGATGGCGCTCGGCGGCGGCGACGTCCGCACGCTCACGGTGGAGGTGTACGGCGAGCTCGCCGAGTACGACACGCGCCTGCTCACCGTGGCCGCGCTGAACGGCGCGTTCCAGGGCCGGTCCGACCAGCCGGTGAACTACGTGAACGCGCCCGTGATCGCGGCCGAGCGCGGCGTCGACGTCGTCGAGGGGAAGCGGCGCTCCGCGCGGGACTACACGAACCTCGTCGCGGTGTCGGCCGACGGCGCGCGGGTCGCGGGCACGACGATCGGCAAGGACGCGCGCACGTTCCTCGTCTCCGCGCTCGGGTTCGAGATCGAGATGGAGCTCGCGCCGCGCATGGCGCTCCTCCTCTACGACGACATCCCGGGCGTGATCGGCCGCGTCGGCAATCTCTTCGGCGCGGCGGGCGTGAACATCGCGAACATGACCGTGTCGCGCAACCGCGAAGGCGGCAAGGCGCTGATGGCGCTGTCGATCGACTCGGTCGCGCCCCCGGAGCTGCAGGAGCAGCTCCGCGAGGGCATGGACGAGTCGTATCTGATCGGCTGAACCCCGAGAACCTGGTTCGCGGAGCGAACCAGGTTCTAGCCCTTCCTAGGCCGGGCGCGTGCGCGGGTTGAGCGCGCGAACGATGCGCGCGATGCGTGCGCCGAACTTCTCGACGACGGTGTATTCGCCGTGGGTCTCGACGATGCGCTCGATCCTCGGCTCGTCGTGGCCGTCGGCGACGATGAAGTGCGTCGGGTCGGCCCGCACCTTCTCGTAGTCCTCGAGATCGGCTGTGATGCGGTGTGCGCAGTCCGGGTCGGCGCATTCGCAGACGAAGTCCGTCTCGCTTGCGTCGAACTTCGCCGCGGTCTTCGCGATCGCCTCGTTCACCTCGCGGAAAGCAGACTCCGTCCGTGCCATCTTCGCTTCGTCCATCGTTCGTCCCCCGAGAGCTCGTTGTTTTCGCCCGGTAGAACGGCGGAGCGGCAGAATCGGTCACGCATGAGCTGGCCCGAGCCCGTCGAGCGCGTGTCGGCCGTCCTGCAGGCGGCGGCGGTCGACGCGCGCATCGAGCAGTTCGACGAGGGGACGCCGACCGCGCGCGACGCGGCTCGCGCCGTCGGCTGCGACCTGTCGCAGATCGTCAAGTCGCTCGTGCTCGTGTGCGACGGCGCCTACGTGCTCGTGCTCGTCCCCGGCGACCGCCGCGCCGACGAGCGCGCCGTTGCGGAGCTCCTCGGCGCCTCCGACGTGCGGGTCGCGAAGCCCGAGGAGGTCGTCCGCGCGACGGGGTTCGAGCCGGGCGGCGTCGCGCCGTTCCCGCAGCGAGCGGTGACGCAGACGCTGATGGACAGCTCGCTCCTTGCGCACGAGGTCGTCTGGATCGGCGCGGGAACGCCGGCCCACATGGCGGCGCTCGCCCCGTCGGAGCTCGTCCGTCTCGCCGGTGCGCGCACGTTCGACCTCACGACCGGCGGGTAGACTGGGGTCTCCGGACCGGCCCGAAAGGAGCTCGAGCGTGCAGGAGACCGAGAAGATCTGGATGAACGGCGAGCTCGTCGACTGGGCCGATGCGAAGGTTCACGTCGGCGTTCACGGCCTCCACTACGGCTCGGGGGTCTTCGAGGGCATCCGCTGCTACGACACCGCGAAAGGCCCCGCCGTCTTCCGGCTCGACGAGCACCTCCAGCGCCTGCGCAACTCGGCGAAGCTCCTGTACATGGAGATCCCGTTCTCCATCGAGGAGCTGAAGGCTGCGACGAACGAGGTGATCGGCGCGAACGGGTTGCCCGAGTGCTACATCCGGCCGATCGCGTTCTACGGCTACGGCGAGCTCGGCGTCGCGGCGCGCGGGAACCCGGTCGAGACCGTGATCATGAGCTGGCCGTGGGGCTCCTACCTCGGCGACGAGAACCTCGCGACGGGCATCCGCGCGAAGATCTCGTCCTGGCAGCGCGTGTCGCCGAACATCGTCCCGCACGTCTCG
>JAICLU010000010.1 GCA_025925195.1 Thermoleophilia bacterium | reverse complement strand
CAGGTCGAGGCGATGACGCTCGGCCAGCGCGTCGCCGTGATGCGCGACGGCAAGCTGCAGCAGGTCGACGCACCGCAGCGGTTGTACGAGGAGCCGACCAACACCTTCGTCGCCGCCTTCATCGGCTCGCCGTCGATGAACCTCGTCGAGGCGCGTCTGAGCGGCGACAGCATCAGCTTCGGCGGCTTCACGATTCCGCTCGACCGTGAGCGGCGGCCGCGCTTCGCCGAGAGCCGCGTCATCCTCGGCATCCGGCCCGAGGTGTTCGAGGATGCGGCGTTCGCCCCCGGCGGCCTGCCGCAGATCGACGTGCAGGTCGACGTGCTCGAGGAGCTCGGCTCCGACTCGCACGTCTTCTTCGCGGTCGACGCCGAGCAGGTCGTGATCGACGATGCGCTGACCGACGATCCCGAGGACGAGACCTCGATCCTCGCGGCCGAGAAGGATCGCTCCCTGATGATCGCGCGCGTGGATGCGCGCACCGACGCGCACGTCGGCAGCACCGTGCGGCTGACCGTCGATCCGTCCCGCCTGTACTTCTTCTCGCCCGAGACCGGCGAGAGCCTGCTGGACGGCGCTGCGGCCCTCGCCGCTCGTTGATCTCACACCTGGACTACACCCGGCGCCGGTTGCAGCAGACGTCGGCGCGGCTGCGCGACGCCGTCTTCGCCGACACGCGACCCGTCGACGAGTTGCTCGTCTCGCAGCAGGTCGGCCGGATCTCGTGGGACGAGGCCCAGACGCTCGACTACCGGCCCGCCGAGCTGGGCGAGCGCTTCGGCCCGCTCTGGGCCACGTACTGGTTCCGGGTCCGCGGGACGATCCCCGAGGAGTGGCGCGGCGACCGCGTCGAGCTGGGCTGGCACTCCGACAGCGAGGCGACGCTGTGGCACGACGGCCGCGTCGTAGTCGGGCTCAACCGGCACCACGCCGAGGCGACGATCGCCGACGAGGCTGTGCCCGGGCCGGTCGAGTATCAGGTGGAGCTCGCGTGCAACGGGCTGTTCGGCAAGCAGGACCGGCCGGTCGAGCTGACGCGCTGCGAGCTCGTGCGCTGGGACGCGGAGGCCTGGAAGGTCGCGCACGACTTCGAGCTGCTGCGCGCGCTCGAGGCGCATCCTGCAACCGACCCGGCGCTCGCCGGGCGGCTGCGCGGCGAGCTCGAGCGCTACTGCGACACCGGCGACCGCTCGATCGTCGATGGCCTCTACGAGCTCCACAACGCGGAGCACGTGCACGAGATCGCCGCGATCGGCCACGCGCACATCGACACCGCCTGGCTCTGGCCGCTCGCCGAGACGTACCGGAAGACGCAGCGGACGTTCTCGACCGCCGTCCGCTACATGGACGAGTACCCCGAGTACAAGTTCGCGTGCTCGCAGGCGCAGCAGTACGCGTGGGTGAAGGAGCGCGATCCCGAGCTGTACGCGCGCATCCGCGCGAAGGTCGAGTCCGGCCAGTTCGTCCCCGCCGGCGGCAGCTGGGTCGAGCCCGACCTCAACATCCCGTCGGGCGAGGCGCTCGTACGGCAGCTCCTGTACGGGCAGCGGTTCTTCGAGCGCGAGTTCGGCAGCCGTTGCCGCGAGTTCTGGGCGCCCGACGCGTTCGGCTACACGGGCCAGCTCCCGCAGCTGATGCGCGGCGCCGGGATCACGCGGTTCTTCACGCAGAAGCTGTCGTGGAACAGGTTCAACAAGCCCGACAACCACACGTTCGTCTGGCAGGGCGACGACGGCAGCGAGGTTCTCGTGCACTTCCCGCCGGCCGACAACTACAGCTCGATGGCCGACGTCAACGAGCTGTTGAAGACGGCGCGCGAGTACAAGAACCTCGACCACTCGCACACGAGCCTGCTCGTCTTCGGGCACGGCGACGGCGGCGGCGGACCGACGCGCGAGATGCTCGAGAGCCTGCGCCGTGCGCGCGACCTGCAGGGGTTGCCGCGGACGCGCATCGCGTCGCCGACCGAGTTCTTCGAGACGCTCGAGGCGGAGCGGGCCGAGCGCCCCGTCGTCGTCGGCGAGCTGTACTTCGAGTACCACCGAGGCGTCTACACGACGCAGGCGTTCGTCAAGCGTGGCAATCGCAAGAGCGAGCTCGGCTTACGCGACGCCGAGTTCCTCGCCGTCGCCCGTGACGGCGACTACCCACGTCACGAGCTCGATCGGCTCTGGAAGCTCCTGCTGCTGCAGCAGTTCCACGACATCCTGCCCGGCTCCTCGATCACGCTCGTCTACGACGATGCCCGCCGGGACTTCGCCGAGCTCGAGCGCGGGATCGGTGAGCTGATCGGCGCCGGCCGCGTGCCGGTGAACACGACCGGCTTCGCGCGACACGACGTCGTCGACTGCGAGGCCTGGCAGGCGGAGCCGTTCGCCGTCGCGACCCGCGCCACAGGCCCCGGCGACGTCCGCCGCGACGGGCTGACGCTCGAGAACTCCCATCTCCGCGTGACGCTGGCGAGGGACGGCCGCGTCGAGAGCGTCCTGCACAAGCCGTCCGGGCGAGAGGCGTTGACCGCCCCGGGCAACCGGTTCGAGCTGTTCGACGACCGTCCCGTCGACTTCGACGCATGGGACATCGACCCGTACACGTTCCAGACGCAGCGAGACGCGCAGCCCGCCGAGTCGTGGGAGGTCGTGTGCGACACGCCGCTGCGCGCCGAGATCGCCTTCGAGCGGCCGCTCGGCGAGAAGAGTCGCGTCCGTCAGGTCGTGCGCCTCGACGCCGCGTCGCCGCGCCTCGAGTTCCACACGACGGTCGACTGGCACGAGGAGCACACGCTCTTCAAGGTGTCGTTCCCGCTCGGCGTGCGGGCGCCGAACGCGACGTACGAGATGCCGTTCGGCTACGCGGAGCGGCCGACGCACTACTCGACGTCGTTCGACCGGGCGCGGTACGAGGTACCGGGCCACCGGTTCGCCGACCTCTCCGAGCACGGCTTCGGCGTCGCGCTGCTGAGCGAGTCGAAGTACGGGTTCAGCTGCTTCGGCGGCGACCTGAAACTGACGCTGCTGCGCGCGCCGAAGAGCCCCGATCCCGAAGCCGACATGGGCGCGCACGAGTTTTCGTACGCGCTGCTCCCCCACGCCGGCGGCTGGCGCGACGGCGGCGTGCTGCGCGAGGCGATCCTCTTCAACGCCCCGCTGCGGTGGACGACCGACGGCCCGGCCGGCTCGTTCGCGACCGTCGACGGCGACCTCGTGCTCGACACGGTCAAGCGCGCCGAGGATTCCGACGCGATCGTCCTGCGGCTCTACGAGCCGTACGGCGGCCGCGGCGAATCGCGCGTCACGCTCGCTGCGCCGTTCTCGTCGGTGCGCCGTACGAACCTGCTCGAGGAGGGCGACGAGCACGTCGCGATCGAAGACGGCGCGATCGTCGTGCCGTACCGTCCGCGCGAAGTCATCACCCTCGTCGTCGAATGCCCGCGTCACGAATGATCGTCTGCGTCGGTCTCGCCACGCGCGACACGATCTACCGGGTGCCGGCTCTGCCCGATCCGGACGGGCGCGTCGTCGCGACCGAGCGGACGGTCGCGGGCGGCGGGCCTGCCGCCACGGCCGCGGTCGCGATCGCGAGGCTCGGCGTGCCGGTGCGCTTCGTCGGCGTTGTCGACGGCGACCTGCCGGGCGTCGAGGTCGTGCGGATGCCCGGGCGTATGGTCGAGAGCGCGATCCTCGTCGAGCCCGACGGCGCGCGCGCCATCGTCACCGAGCAGCCGGAGCCCTTTGCCTGCCCGCCGGAGCTCCTGGCCGATGCCGACTGGGTCCACGTCGACCACGTGGGCTACGACGCCGTTGCCGCTTGTGACAATTTGTCACTAAGCGTGGACGGCGGCAACGCCATCCCGGCTCTCGACCTGTCGAAGGTCGACCTGTACGCGCCGAATGCAGACGACGGTCTGCGCGCCAAGCTGACGGTGATCACGCGCGGCGCCGAGGGCTGCGTCGCCTACGACGGCGACGAGACGGTCGAGGTTCCGGGCGAGCGCGTCGACGGCTTCGTGAGCACGCTCGGGGCCGGCGACGTCTTCCACGGTGCGCTGCTCGCCGCGTTCGCGCGCGGGCTCGAGCTACGCGATGCGCTGACGGCGGCCAACCGCTGCGCCGCGCTCTCGTGCCGAGCGCTCGACGGCCGCTCGGCGATCCCGGCGTGGGACGAGCTGTGACACACCGCGTCGCCGTGATCGCGGGCGACGGCGCCGGCCCCGAAGTCGTCGCCGAGGCGCGGAAGGCCGTCGACGCGCTCGGCCTCGACCTGACGTGGCACGAGCTCCCCTGGGGCACAGGTCACTACCACGCGCACGGCACGATGATGCCGCCGGACGCGCTCGACACCGTGCGCAGCTACGACGCGGTCCTCCTCGGCGCGGTCGGCGACCCGTCGGTGGCCGACCACGTGACGCTGTGGGGCTTGCTGCTGCCGCTGCGCCAGGGCCTCGACCTGTACGCGAACCTCCGCCCTGCGAAGCTGCTCGACGGCATCCCGTCGAAGTTCTCCGACGTCGACATGCTGTTCGTCCGCGAGAACACCGAAGGCGAGTACGCCGGCGTCGGGGGCCGCGCGCACGAGGGCCATCCACACGAAGTGGCGCTCGAGACGGCCGTGTTCACGCGCGAGGGCGTGCGTCGGGTCGTCGAGTACGCGTTCCAGCTCGCCGAGCAACGGCGCGGCGTGCTGACGAGTGCGACGAAGTCGAACGCATCGCGCTACGGCTACGTGCTGTGGGACGAGATCGTCGAGGAGCTGCACGCCTCGCATTCGAACGTGCGGATCGAGCGCGTCCTCGTCGACGCGCTCGCGGCGCGCATGGTGAGCAACCCGGCGAGCCTCGACGTCGTCGTCGCGTCGAATCTGTTCGGCGACGTGCTCACCGACATCGCCGCCGTCCTGCAGGGCGGCATGGGCATGGCGGCCAGCGCCAGCGTCGCGCCCGGAATCGACACGACGCCGATCTTCGAGCCCGTGCACGGCAGCGCGCCCGACATCGCCGGCCGCGGGATCGCGAATCCGGTCGGCGCGATCTGGAGCGCCGCGCTCATGCTCGACACGTTGGGCGAGCGCGACGCGTCGCAGCGACTGCTGCTGGCGCTCGAGGGCGTCTGCCGCGAAGGGCCGCGCACGCGGGACGTCGGCGGCAGTGCAACGACGGGCGACGTGGGCGACGCGGTGGCTGCTCGTGTCTGACCGGTGGTGGAAGGACGCGGTCTTCTACCAGGTGTATGTGCGGTCGTTCGCCGACTCGAACGGCGACGGCGTCGGCGACCTGCCGGGCATCCGCTCGAAGCTGCCGTACCTGCAGGAGCTCGGCGTCGACGCGATCTGGCTGACGCCGTTCTACCCGTCGCCGGGCGCCGACCACGGCTACGACGTCTCGGACTACGTCGACGTCGATCCGCTATTCGGAACGCTCGCCGACTTCGACGACCTGATCAAGGCCGCGCACGAGATCGGCATCCGCGTGATCGTCGACATCGTCCCGAACCACACGTCCGCGCAGCACGCCTGGTTCACGGGCGACCGCTCGCGCTACGTCACGGTTCCGGCCGGCGACGGCCTGCCGAACAACTGGCCGTCGAACTGGGGCGGCCCCGCGTGGACGCTCGACGAGGAGCGCGGCCACTGGTTCCTGCACCTGTTCGCACCCGAGCAGCCCGACCTCGACTGGAACCAGCGGCAGGTGCGGGACGACTTCGACGCGATCCTGCGCTTCTGGCTCGACCGCGGCGTCGACGGGTTCCGCATCGACGTCGCACACGGGCTCGTGAAGAAGGCATCGCTCGAGGACGAGCCGGAGCCCTTCCCCGAGGCGCGGTTCTCGTCGGACTGGCGCACGGCGATCGACCAGCCGGAGGTGCACGAGATCTACCGCGACTGGCACCGGCTCGCCGCGGAATACGACGGCGACCGCGTGCTCGTCGGCGAGGTCGTGTTCGCCGACCAGGCGCGCGTCGCGCCCTACCTTCGCCCCGACGAGCTCCACCTCGCATTCAACTTCTCGCTCGTCTTCCAGCCGTGGGACGCGGAGCGGATCCGGGCGTCGATCGACGAGTCGCTCGCGCAGCTCCCGATCGTCACGTGGGTCTTCGAGAACCACGACGTGACGCGCATCGTCACGCGGTTCGAGGGCGAGCGCCAGGCGCGCGCAGCGGCGCTGCTCCTGCTCGCGCTCCCGGGCCCGGTCTTCGTCTACCAGGGGCAGGAGCTCGGGCTCGAGGAGGTCGACCTGCCCGACGAGGTGCGGCAGGATCCGATCTTCAAGCGGACGAACGGTGAGCGCCTCGGGCGGGACGGGTGCCGCGTGCCGATCCCGTGGACACGCCGCCTGCAGCCGAACGCGTGGCTGCCACAGCCGCCGTCGTGGAGCGACAAGTCGGTCGAGGCGCAGACCGGTCGCGACGGCTCGTTCCTCGAGCTGTACCGCCGTGCGCTCGAGCTGCGACCGCAGGGCGGCTTCGCGTGGCGCGAGTCACCGCCGGGAACGCTGGCCTTCGACCGCGACGGCCTGACCTGCGTCGTCCATTTCACCGACGAGCGCCTGCCGCTCGAGAACGTCGTGCTCGCGAGCGACGACGAGAACACGGCCGTCTGGATGCGCCGGTGAGACGGGCGCTCGCTGCGCTCGCAGTCCTCGCCGTCGCCGGCTGCGGTGGTGCGAAGCACGCGACGTTCACGAACCCGGTGTACCCGCGCGACTTCCCCGACCCGTTCGTCCTGAAAGCGGACGGCACGTACTACGCGTACGCGACGAACGGCAACGGCGCGAACATCCAGACGGCTACCTCGACCGATCTCGTCCACTGGAAGCCCGGTCCCGACGCGATCCCGAAGCTCGGCGCCTGGGCGCAGCCGAGCCAGACGTGGGCGCCCGAGGTGCTCGCGCGCGACGACGGCACCTACGTCCTCTACTACACGGCGAGCGCCGGCCAGCAGTGCGTCGGCCGCGCCTTGTCGAAGACGCCGCAGGGGCCGTTCGTCGACTCGTGGACGGCGCCGCTCGTCTGCCAGCACAGCGACGGCGGCTCGATCGACCCGAGCCCGTTCCGCGACAGCGACGGCCGCCTCTACCTCTACTGGAAGAACGACGGGAACTCGCTCGGCGAGCCGACGAAGATCTGGGCGCAACGGCTCTCCGCCGACGGCACGCGGCTCGTCGGCGCGGCCGTGGCGACCGGCGAGACGAACGACCAGGTGTGGGAGGCGAACGTCGTCGAAGGCCCGGTGATGTGGAAGCACGACGGCCGCTACCTCCTCTTCTACTCGGGCGGCAACTATGCGGACGACACGTACGGGGTCGGCTACGCGACGTGCAAGGGGCCGCTCGGCCCGTGCACGGATTCGCCCGGTAACCCGATCCTGAAGACGAAGTGCCGCGCCCACGGCCCCGGGCACAACGCCCTGATCGAGGTCGACGGGCAGACGTGGATCGTCTACCACGCGTGGCGTCCGAACCACGCCGGCGACGAGCGCGAGCTCTGGATCGACCGCCTCGACTGGGCGAACGGCAAGCCGGTCGTGCACGGCCCGACGTGTACGGCGCAGCCGGCACCGTGAGCCATCCGCTACCGCAGGCTCGGCGCGACCTCTGGGTGGGAGTCCTCGACGTGACGGTGGCTCACGACGAGGAACGGCTCCGTGCGCGGACGATCTTCCGCGTGCCGGATGACTGGCGCGAGCGGACGCTGCTCCGCTTCGGCGCGGTCGACTGGCGCGCGACCGTGACGCTCGACGGCATCGAGCTCGGCACGCACGAGGGCGGCTACGCGCACTTCACGTTCGACGCGGGCAAGCTCGAGCCCGGCAGCGAGCACGAGCTCGTCGTCGAGGCGTACGACCCGTTCGACGACGCGTTCGGGCAGGCGAAGGGCAAGCAGCGCGGTTCACACGACATCTGGTACACGCGCACGACCGGCATCTGGCGGCCGGTGTGGATCGAGGGCGTCCCCGACCGCTACATCACGGACACGACGCTCGACGTGCGCATGGACGGCACCGTCTGGTGGAACGGCGACTGCATCCTCGACGTCGGCGAGCCCCGACTCTGGTCGCCGTCCGATCCCCATCTGTATGACGTCGACCTGCGCCTCGGCGACGACGTCGTCCATTCCTACGTCGGCTTCCGCACGATCGAGAAGCGCGGCCGCGACCTCTATCTGAACGGCGAGCGGCTGCGGATCGCAGGCGTCCTCGACCAGGGGTTCTGGCCCGGCTCGGTCTACAGCGCGACGGACGAGCAGCTGCGCGCAGACGTCGAGGCCGCGAAGGCGCTCGGCTTCAACCTCGCGCGCAAGCACGTGAAGGTCGAGGATCCGCGCTGGTACGCGCACTGCGACCGGCTCGGTCTGCTCGTGGCGCAGGACATGCCGAGCAGCCATTCGCTCGCGACCGACGCGGCCCGCACACAGTTCACCGGGGAGTGGCTCGAGATCGTCGAACAGCTCCGGAATCACCCCTCGGTCGTCATCTGGATTCCGATCAACGAGGACTGGGGCGAGCCGCCCCCCGATTTCCAGCGCGAGCTCGTACGTCGCACGCGGGCGGCCGACGCGAGCCGGCTCGTGATCGACGCGTCGGGGTGGAAGCAGCTCGACGACACCGACCTCGTCGACGTGCACGACTACGGCGCCGAGCTGACGAAGCACGTCGAGAAGCGCCGCGACGAGATCCCGCTCTGGATCGGCGAGCTCGGAGGGCTTTCGCTGGGAACCGGCGAGTTCGTCTACCGCCACGTCGACGACCTCGCGGACGGCTACCGGCGGATCGTCGAGCAGATCCCCGACGACGTGTGCGGGTTCTGCTGGACGCAGCTGAGCGACGTCGAGCAGGAGCAGAACGGGCTGCTGACGTACGACCGCGAGTGGAAGGCTGACCCGGCGGCGATCCGCGCCGTGAACGAGGCGTTCCTCGGTGCGTGAGCGCATTCGCTTCCGGCTCGCGGTGCTGCGGCTGTTCCCGTACGGGGGCCGGATGGTGCCGCTCGGGATCGGGCTGCAAGTTCTCGCGGGTCTGATGCCGGTCGCATTCATCGTCACGACGAGCGCCGTGGTCGGCCGCGTCCCGGGAGCGGTGCGTGCGGGTCTGGGCTCGCCTGAATGGCGGTCGTTGCGCGACATGCTGATCCTCGCCGGCCTGCTCTTCGTCGTCCAGCAGGTGGTCGGCCCGTTGCAGTTCACAGCCGAGTTCATGCTCGCGTGGAAGATCGACGATCGCCTCCGCGAACGTGCAGCTGCGGCGTCGTTCGGCCCGATCGGCGTGGGCGCGCTCGAGGAATCCGACACCTTCGACACGCTCACCGATCTTTCGGACCCCCAGCGCGGGACCGGTTTCACGCCCGGCTCGGCGTGCTGGGGCACGCTCGTGCTGCTCTCCATGTATCTGCAATGGGCGGTCGCGTCGATCCTCATCGGCGTCGTCTATGCCTGGTGGGCGGCGGTCCTCCTTGCGGCCGGATCGCTGACGATGCGCGTCGCCATCCGTACGGGGTTCGGGATCCATTCCCGTTTCGAAGGCAGCTTCCACCGGCTTCGCCGGCGCAAGAGCTATTTCCGCGACCTCATCACCTCCTCCGCCGCCGGCAAGGAGATCCGCGTGTTCGGCCTGCGCAGCTGGCTGCGCGACCATTACCGCGCGACGTCGTACGCCGCGCTCCTCCCCGTCTGGCGCTCACGCCGGCGGCGGATCTACGGCTCGTATGCGCTGTCGTCGCCGGTGTGGCTCGTACTGTGTGCGGTCGCGACGATCGGCGCGGCGCGCGCCGCCGCACACGGTTCGCTCTCGATCGGCGAGCTCGCGTACGTGCTGCAGGGAATCTCGCTGATCGGGACGCTCGGGACGTTCAACGACAGCTCCGACTTTCAGACCGAATGGGGCGTGCGCTCGTTCGTCGGGCTGGAGCGCCTGGAGGCCCGGGTGGCCGCCGAGACCGAGACCGCCGGGACCGCCGCCGCCGACGGGCTGCCGCGGAACTCCGTGCGCTTCGAGCACGTGGGCTTCGGCTACGGCGAGACGCCGGTGTTGCGTGACCTCGACCTGACGATCGAGGCCGGCAGATCGCTCGCGATCGTGGGCCTGAACGGGGCCGGGAAGACGACGCTCGTCAAGCTGCTGGCGCGGCTCTACGAGCCGCAGGCGGGCCGCATCCTGGTCGACGGACGGCCGATCACCGACTTCGACGTGCGTTCCTGGCGGCGCCGGGTCGCGGCGATCTTCCAGGATTTCGTGCACTACGAGCTCTCCGTCCGCGACAACGTCGGCTTCGGCTCCGTCGCCCACCTGCACGACACCGACAAGATCCGCTCGTCGCTCGATCGGGCCGGGGCACTCGACTTCGTGGAGGAGTTGCCGCAGGGGCTCGAGACGCCGCTCTCACGGTCGTACGACGGCGGCGCCGAGCTCTCGGGTGGACAGTGGCAGCGGGTCGCGATCGCGCGCGCCTTGATGGCCGTCGAGGGCGGAGCGAGCGTTCTCGTGCTCGACGAGCCGACCGCGAACCTCGACGTTCGCGCCGAGGCTGCGTTCTTCGACCGCTTCCTCGAGCTGACGCGCGGCCTGACGACGATCCTGATCTCCCATCGGTTCTCGACGGTGCGCCGTGCGGACCGGATCGTCGTGCTCGAGCACGGCCGGGTGGTCGAGGACGGGACGCATGCCCAACTGCTCGCCCTCGACGGGCGCTACGCGGAGCTCTTCCACCTCCAGGCGGCGAGGTTCCAGTCGTGAGCTTCATCCGCGGCTTCATCACGATCCTGGGCGGTGCCTGGCGCGCGAGCCCACCGCGGCTCGTCGGGATCTTCGGGCTGACCCTGCTGAGCTACGCGAGCGCGCCGCTGACGCCGCTCACGCTGAAGCACGTCACCGACGCCGTGCTCGCGCACGACGGCCACACCGCAACGCGCTGGGCGATCGCCCTGCCGCTGCTCGCCTTGCTGAACGCGATCGGCTACCACCTGCTGCACGTTCTCTTCGTCGAGGTCGCCGACCAGAACGTGATCGATCTCACCGACGACATCGCGGAGATCGCGCAAGGCCCGTCGGGACTTGCTCATCTCGAGAATGCGAAGTACTCGGACGAGCTCGAGCTGATCCGGAACGAAGGCGCGTGGCGCTACATGTCGGTGCGGTCGGCGGTCGTCGCGATCGGGGTCGCCGTCCAGCTCGCGTTGACTGTCCTGCTGCTCGCCCGGCTGCAGCCGATCCTGCTGCTCCTGCTGCTGTTCGCGCTCCCGCCCCTCGTCGGGACGCGCTGGTCGTGGCAGCATTTCACGAAGAGCTGGCAGGCGAGCGCGGACCGGCAGCGTCGCGCGAGCCACTACGCCGATCTCGCGCTGCGCGCAGACGCCGCGAAGGAGGTCCGTCTGTTCGGGCTCGACGAGGAGATCGGCAACCGCCTGCGGGCGGCTCGGTCGGAGCTGCGGCAGATCTTCTTCCGCTCCGAGCTGAGCGGCGTGCTCGCACGCGCCGCAGGCTTCCTCGTATTTGGGGTCGGCTACGTCGGTGCGCTCCTGATCGTCGTCCGTGGCGCGGTCCGAGGGGCGCACACGACGGGCGACGTCGTACTCGCGGTTTCGCTCGCGAGCCAGACGAACCAGCTCGTCTTCGGCGTCGTCTCGGCGATGCAGCGGCTGCAGCGTGCGTCGACCGCCGCGGACCGGATGCGCGAGATGCGCAAGCTTCTGCGCGAGCTGTATCCACCCGGCACGCACGGCGCGGCGGCAGCCCCGGCGCGCATCGAGCGCGGCGTCCGCGTCGAAGGCCTCGCGTTCACGTACCCGGCGACGGATTCGCCGGTTCTCGAGGGCGTCGATCTCGACCTCCCCGCCGGCTCGACCGTGGCCTTCGTCGGCGAGAACGGCGCCGGCAAGTCGACGCTCGTCAAGCTCCTCTGCCGCTTCTACGATCCGACCCGCGGCCGGATCACGGTCGACGGCGTCGACCTCGCGACGATCGAGCCGGGCGCATGGCGCGGGCGGATCGCGGCCGGATTCCAGGACTTCGTCCGCTTCGAGCTGCTCGCCGGCGAGAGCGTGGGCGTCGGCGACCTGCCGCTGATCGGCGATCTCGACGCAGTCGACCGGGCGGTCGAACGCGGCGCGGCGCACGACGTCGTGGCGGATCTCCCGGCCGGGCTCGCGACGCCCGTCGGCACCTCACACCCGGAGGGCGGCACGGAGCTCTCGGGCGGTCAGTGGCAGAAGCTCGCGCTCGCGCGCGCGATGATGCGCGAGCGGCCGCTGCTCCTGATCCTCGACGAGCCGACGTCTGCCCTCGACGCGAGCGCCGAGCACGAGCTGTTCGAGCGCTACGCCGAGTCGGCCCGCGCCGTCGCGCAGGCCACCGGCGGGATCGCCGTCTTCGTCTCGCACCGCTTCTCGACCGTCCGCATGGCCGACCGGATCGTCGTCGTCGCCGGCGGCCGGGTCGCCGAGCAGGGCACGCACGAGGAGCTCGTCGCGCACAACGGCATCTACGCCGAGCTGTACGCGCTACAAGCTTCGGCGTACGCCGCCTAGGTACACCGCCGTCGGCTCGAGCCCGTCGTCGAGAACGACGACGTCGCCCGCGGCGCCCGGCCCGAGCGTCCGCCGTGACGCAGCCTGCAGCGCCTGCTCGATCGACGCGCCGATGCGGACGAGCTCGCGGATCGCGCGCGGCATCGTCAGCACGCTGCCGGCCAGCACGCCGTTCTCGAGACGCGCGACGCCGTCCCGGACGAACACCGGCTGCGGTCCCAGCCGCCAGTCGCCGTCCCCCATTCCCGCCGCCGCGAGCCCGTCGGTGACGAGGACGAGCCGGTCGGGTGCCGCGCGCAGCGCGATGCGCACGGCCTCGTCGGAGAGGTGATGGCCGTCGAGGATCAGCTCGACCGTCACGTCGTCGCGGGTCAGCGCCGCGCCGGCGATTCCGGGATCGCGGTGCGTGAACGGCCGCATCGCGTTGAACAGGTGCGTCACGTGGCGGGCGCCGCGGTCGAACGCCTCGTACGCCTGCTCGGCGGTCGCGTTCGTGTGGCCGCAGGCGACGACGATCCCGCGCGCGACGAGCACGTCGATCAGGCCGGCGGCGCCGGGGAGCTCGGGCGCGAGCGTGACGTGCGCGACGGGGCCGGCGGCGAGCAGCCGCTCGAGCAGCGCGACGTCGGGATCGCGCCGCGCGTCGGCGGGATGCATGCCGAGTCGCACCGATGCGATGAAGGGTCCCTCGAGATGGGCGCCGAGACCGGGCGGTACCTCCGCGAGCGCCGCGACGAGCTCGTCCTCGCTCGCGGTGATGAACGACGGGCGATACGACGTGACGCCGGTCGCGAGCAGCGCCTCGGTCGCGTGCCGGTAGCCCTCCGCGTCTGCGGTCGCGAAGTCGACGCCGGCGAAGCCGTGGATGTGGACGTCGACGAAGCCGGGCGCCGCGATCCCCGTTCCGGTTCCGGCAAGCCCGACCGCCGTGATGCGGCCGTCCTCGATCTCGACGTCGCCGGGCAGAAGCACGCCGTCGACGAGCGCATAGGCGACGCCGAGCCTCACGGCCGGAGTGTAAGTGTGTGAGCGTGCACCCTCACCGGCGCTACAACCCGTTGAACGGCGAATGGGTCCTCGTCTCCCCGCAGCGCACCGACCGTCCCTGGCAGGGACAGGTCGAGAGCGCAGCGCCGTCGTCGCTGCCCCGTTACGACCCGGGGTGCTACCTGTGCCCCGGCAACGAGCGCGCGGGCGGCGAGCGCAACCCCGGCTACGAGGGGACGTTTGTCTTCACGAACGACTATCCCGCGCTCGTGCCGTCCGGTGACGGCGAGTACGGCACGTGTCGCGTCGTCTGCTACTCCCCGAGGCACGACCTCGGGCTCGGCGACCTGCCGCTGCGGGACGTGGAGCGGGTCGTCCGCGTCTGGACGGAGCAATACGCGGAGCTCCTGGACGATCCACGGATCGGCCACGTGCAGATCTTCGAGAACCGCGGCGAGATGATGGGTGCGAGCAACCCGCACCCGCACGGCCAGATCTGGGCGACCGAGCACGTGCCGATGCACGTCGCCCGCGAGCAGGAGCGCTTCGCGGCCGAGCCGAGCTTGCTCGCCGACCAGCTCGCCGACGAGCGTGAGCGCGTGGTCGAGGCGAACGAGCACTTCGTCGCCGTCGTCCCGTACTGGGCGGTCTGGCCGTTCGAGACGCTCGTCGCGTCGCGGCGCGTCGTGCCGTCGCTGCTCGAGCTCGACGGCGACGAGCGCGCCGCGCTCGCTTCGATCCTCAAGGCGCTCGTGCAGCGCTACGACCGGCTCTTCGACACGCGCTTCCCGTACTCGATGGGATTGCACCAGTCGGCGCACCTGCACGTGCACTTCTATCCGCCGCTGCTGCGATCGGCGACGGTGCGCAAGTTCATGGTCGGCTACGAGCTGCTCGCAGAGCCGCAGCGTGACCTGACGCCGGAGCAGGCGGCCGAGCGGCTGCGCGCCGTATGAGAGCCCGCGCGCCCGGGCGCGTCAACCTGATCGGCGAGCACACGGACTACAACGACGGCTTCGTGCTGCCGGCCGCGATCGACCGGTTCACGACCGTCGACGTTCGACCGCGCACCGACCGAATCGTCGAGGTCGACGCCGCCGACCTCGACGAGCGCGACGCGTTCACGCTCGACGCGATCGATCGCACCGGCTCGTGGCGCGACTACGTCCGCGGCGTCGTGGACCTGCTCGCGCTCGAGCACGGCGCCGACCTGCTAATCGAGAGCGACGTCCCGCGCGGCGCCGGCCTCTCGTCGTCGGCGGCGCTCGAGGTCGCTGTCGGCCGCGCGCTCTCGGACCTCCCCGGCGACCGGCTCGCCCTGCTCGCCCAGCGGGCCGAGAACGAGTTCGTCGGCGTCCAGTGCGGGATCATGGACCAGTTCACGGCCGCGCTCGCCCGCGCCGGGCACGCACTGCTGCTCGACTGCCGCGACCTGAGCTACCGCCACATTCCGATCCCGGACGGCGTCGCGATCGTCGTGTGCGACAGCCACGTCGAGCGCCGCCTCGCGTCGTCCGGCTACAACGACCGCCGAGCGGCGTGCGAGGAGGCGGCCCGGCTGCTCGGCGTCACGGCGCTCCGCGACGCGACGCTCGAGCAGGTCGCGGCGCTGCCGGAGGAGCTACGCAAGCGCGCACGACACGTCGTGACCGAGAATGCGCGCACACTCGCCGCCGCTCGTGCGCTCGGAGCCGGCGACCTCGAAAGCGTCGGCGAGCTGATGCTCGAGTCGCACGTCAGCATGCGCGACGACTACGAGATCGTCCCCGACGAGCTCGACGAGCTCGCCGCGCGCGTTCGCGCGGTCGACGGCTGCTACGGGTCGCGACTGACGGGCGGCGGCTTCGGCGGCTGCACGGTCGCCCTCGTCGCCGTCGCTGCGGTCGACGACGCGCGGGCAGCCGCCGAACGCGCCGGCGCGACGGCATACGTCTGCCGGGCCAGCGACGGAGCAACGAGGGCGGAGCCGTAGCGGCCCCGCCCTCGCCGATTTCTCAGAGACCCCGTGTCGTCGAACCGCTAGCGGTTCTGCAGTGCCGACACCGACGGTGCCGCGTTCTTGGCCTTCGCCAGCGGGCGGGCCTTCACTGCGACCGACGCCGGCTTCGCGGAGATCGTGATCTCCTCGCCCGTCGCCGGGTTGCGGCCCTGTCGCTCCTGCGTCGCCGGGCGCATCCGCGCCTCGATCTGGACGATCCCGCCGATCTTCACCTTCTCGGCCTGGCCGATCTGCTCGACCACGACGTCCTCGAGAGCCGTGATCGCCTTCTTTGCATCGGCGCGCGAGAGCCCCGCCTTTTCGGCGACTGCATCGGCGAGCTGAGTCTGCGTCATTGCCATTCAGAGCCTCCTCCGGGTCAATACCGTGGCCAATTGAAGCGCATGGACAGGACGGCGCGCCCCTCCACCCGCCGTTTTTGCCGCGTTGCAGGGGTCTTTACCGGCAGACTGCGGTCGTGGCCGACCCCGAGCTGACACGTCTGAGGGATCAGATCGCCGCGATCGACCGGTCGCTGCTCGACGCGCTCAACCGCCGGCTGGCGCTCGTGCAGGCCGTCGCCGAGCACAAGACGGAGACGGGCGCGCCGCCGATCGATGCGAAGCGCGAGGCCGATCTGCTCGCCGATCTGGCGGGCGCGAACGCCGGCCCGTTGTCGGAACAGGGCGTGCGGACGGCCTTCTCCGCCCTGCTCGACGTGATGAAGCAGGAGCTCCGGGCCGGCCGCCCGGCCGCAGCGCCGGTCGCGGCCGTGGCGCCGCGCCGGGCCGCGGTGAAGTCGCTCGCCGTGATCGGGACCGGCCTCGTCGGAACGTCGATCGGGCTTGCCGCGAAGCGCGCCGGGGTCGAGCACATCGTCGGCTGGGACGAGGATCCGGCAGCGCTACGGGCGTCGGGCCTCGCGCCGGCGGATTCGCTCGACGTCGAGCTGGTCGTGGTCGCGGTGCCCGTGGGCGCGCTGCCCGGCGCCGTGCGCGACGCGCTCGCGCGGACCGAGGGCGCGACGATCACCGACGTCGGCTCGACGAAGCGCGGCGTCGCCGTGATCGAGGACGGGCGCTTCGTGCCCGGCCATCCGCTCGCCGGTGGCGCGACCGGCGGCCCAGGACGCGCGACCGCCGACCTCTTCGACGGCGCGACGTGGATCCTGACGCCGACCGCGACGAGCGACGCCCGCCGCGTGCAGCTCGTCGAGCGGTTCGTCGAGTCGGTCGGCGCACGCCCGGTGCGGCTCGACGCCGAGACGCACGACCGCGTCCTCTCCCTCACGAGCCATCTCCCGCACGCGCTCGCGAACCTCCTCATGCAGGACGTCGCGGCGGGCGGCGAGGAGACGCTCGGCTACGCCGGGGCGGCGCTGCGCGAGATGACCCGCGTCGCGGGTGCGAACGCGGGCATCTGGGCCGACATCTTCGTCGAGAACGCCGACGAGCTGGCGGCCGCGCTCGACGCGCACGCCGAGGCGGCGACCTGCGTCGTCGCCGCGCTACGCGCGGGCGATCGCGCCTTCCTCGAGCAGTGGATCGAGCGCGCCGCGGCCACGCGAACCCGGATGCTCGAGTACGCGTACCAGACCGACGCGAAGCAGCTGCACCGGCTTCGCGTACGCGTCCCCGACAAGCCGGGTGTGCTGGCGCGGATCACGCAGACACTCGGCGCGGCCGGGATCAACATCGAGGACTTCGAGCTGCGCCACGTCTCGCCGGAGTACGGCGGCGTGCTCGTGGTGCTCGTCGCGGGCGCCGACAACCTCGAGCGCGCGCGGCGGCTACTCCTGCGCGAGGGCTACTCGGCCGCCTGATTCAGACCGCGCTGCCGCCGGCACGGCGGCGGCGCGGGTCAATAGCCGTCGCCGCCGCCGTAACCGGGGTCGGTAGACGTGACGGGCGGCGGCACGGCTCCGCCCGCGCTCGTCGCGTGCACCTTCACGCCGCCGGGCGACAGCGCCGCCCAGTGCGCGACCGCCGCGCCGGCGACCTGGCCGGCCTTGCGGTCCTTGGCGAAGAAATACAGCGGATGGCCCGCGAAGGTCACCTGCAGACGGCCGTCGCTCCGCTTGACGGTCCGGAGCTTCGACGCCGGGATGCCCGCGGCGCGCGGCTTGCCGCTCGTCACGAGCGGCGGCCAGGCCGCGGCGCACGCGCCCGAGCAGGCGCTCCTGCCGGCCTTGTCGAGATCGAATGCGTAGAGCGTGCGCCCGTGTGCGTCCACGAGCACGAGGCCGAGCGAGGTCGCGCGGATGCCGACCTTCGCGGGCGGCGCCGCCGCCCACGAGGCGGAGACGGCGACGAGTGCAACTGCGACGACGGGAAGGAAGCGGCTCATGCCCCTCCTACGCCTGCCGAGCGAGATCGGATTTAGGCGATCATCGCTTCGCGCATCGCGACGGCGACGGCCTGGGTGCGCGTCCGCGCCCCGAGCTTCGTCATCGCGCGTTGCGCGTGCGCTCGAACGGTGTCCGGCGACAGGAAGAGCATGCTGCCGATCTCGGCATACGAACCGCCCTCGGCGAGGAGCCGCAGCACCTCGCGTTCGCGCTGCGACAGCGCACGGCGATCGTTGCCGCGGCGACCGGTCGCGAGCGCCGCGGCGAGCACCGGATCGATGTAGAGGTCTCCGCGTGCGACCGTCGTGATCGCGCGGACGACGTCCTCGAGCGGCGCATCCTTCAGCGCGAACCCGCGGGCGCCGGCGTCGAGTGCGTCCGAGACGAGCGCGGCGTCGGCGACGCCGGAATAGAGCAGGACGGCCGTTTCCGGACTGACCGCAGGCACGCGGCGGGCGAGCTCGAGCCCGTCGATGTGAGGCATGCGGACGTCCGCGAGGCACACTCGCGGCCGGTGCGCCTCGACCGCTGCGAGGGCGGTCTGCCCGTCGCGAGCCGTTCCGACCACGTTGAGCCCCGCGGCTTCGAGGAATCGGCGCACGGCGTCGATGATCGGCGGGTGGTCATCGGCGACCACGACGGTGAGAGGGGAGACGGCGGCGGCGTCCATGCTCATGTTGTCGTCCGTCCACAGCGCGGCGGCCATCCGCAGTCCGGCGTAACGGGGCTCACCCTTTCCGGGGACGCGTCCACGACGAGATCGCCGCGGTGAGCCGCAGCGGCGGGGCAACCGCCGTCGCCGGCAGGAGCCGCGCGAGCAGCGCGCGGAACGCGGCCGCTGACAGCTGGCCGCCCTCGTCCGACGCTCCGACGGGCTTCAGGACGTTGTCCGGAGAGGTCCAGTAGGCCCACGAGACGAGGTCGGCGAAGCGCTCGCAGTCGAGCAGGGCGTGCGGCGCGCCCGAGCACCACGCGGCTCCGCCGAGCGCGGCGTGGAGCGCCGACCGGTCGGCGTCGTCGAGCAGCGAGAAGTCGACCTGGTGGCCGTACTCGTGCTGGACGACGCCCCAGGCGAGGCGACCTGCGTCGACCAGACGGCCGTCGAGCCAGATCTGACCGGGCGTCGAATGGGCGTCCACGCCCGGAGCGATGTGGATCGTGACCGGCCCCGGTACGAGCGAGAAGTCGAACGAGCTCACGTCGAGCGCGCTCACGACCTGTGCCCGCTCGGCGCGGCTGCCGCCGTCGAAGACGTAGTTTCCGCCCTTCGCGAAGGCGGTCGCCGGGGCGAGCGCCAGGGCGGCGGCAAGGACGATGAGGAGACGCTTGAACACGCTGTCCCTGTCCTCGCCGATCCGGAGCCCGGCCGGGACGCACAGCCGGAGATACCGGCTGTCGCGGTCGCGCACGGCCGGCATGCGTCAAATCGGGTTGCCGAGCGAAAAACGGCGGACCCTCCCGCGGACGGGTGATCGCGATCGCGCGCTCCTGAGAATCGACAGATGTCTGTGGCTGCTCATGCTTGGAAGCAGATGGCAGCAGCCGCAATCCTCGCCGAGCTTCCGCCCGTCACGGCGCTGACGCTCGTCCGCACCGACGACGGCCTCACGGCCGCCGAGGCGCTCGTCGCGCAGCACCGCTACGCGGAGGCGCGCGCCGCCCTCGAGGATCTCTGGGGCGACGTGCGGCACGACGGAGCGCTGGCGCTGCGGCAGCGACTCGCACTCGGTTGGGTCGAGCTCTACAGCGGCGAGCTCGTACAGGCCGAGCGCCTGTTCGCCCAGGCGGACGCGATCGCACAGTCGCCACACTTCGACGCCGCCGACCGCGCGGAGGTCGCCTACAGGCAGGGCTGTGTCGCGCTCAAGCAGAGCCGCGTGTCCGACGCGACGGCGCTCCTCACCCGCGCGCTCGAGACGAACGAGCGGTCGACGCGACCGCGCGCGGGTCTCGCGGCGCGGGCCCACGAGTGGCGGTCGCGCTGCCACCTCCTGCAGCGCGACTGGGACGCGGCGCAGCGCGACGTCGAGCGGTCGCTCGAGCTGGCGACGGCCGCCGACGACGTCGAGGCGCAGGCCAACGCGCTCTTCCAGGCCTCGATCGTTTCCGAGCGCGCGAGCCAATGGCTGACCGCGCGGTGCTACGGCGAGCAGGCGCTCGATCTGTACCACCGGCTCGACAACCCTCTTTCCATCGCCCGCGTGCTCAACAATCTCGGCGGCATCTCGTTTCTGCTCGGCGACGTCGAGACGGCCGAGCGGATGCTGCTCGAGGCGCTCGAGGCGGCCGCCGGGGTCGCGAGCGACGCCGACCTCGCACAGGCCGTCAACTCCCTCGCGCAGGTCTACCTGCGCACCGACCGTCCCGCAGAGGCGAGGGCGCGCGCGCTCCGTGCCGTCGAGCTGCTCGAGGGACGCGCCGACTACGTCGACGAGCTCGGCAACGCGCTGCTCGTGGTCGCACAGTCGCTTCAGGCGGAGGGCGAGCCGGCGCAGGCCGCGGGCTGGCTCGATCGGGCCGAGGACGCCTATACGCGGCTCGGGTCGACGAGCCACCTCGCGTCCGTGTGGGTCGCGCGCGGAGACCTGTCCCGCTCACAGGGCGACGTCGAGATCGCCGCCGACCACTACCGCCGCGCTGCCACAGCCCTCCAAGACGTCCATTTCTGAGGGGAGGTGAAGCACATGCGGCACGCTTTCCTCATCGCGCGCGTCCTCATCCTCGCGCTGGTCGTCGCCTCGTTCGTCGCGAAGACGAAGGGCATGCAGCCCTTCGGCTTCAGCACGGGCGCCTAGAGAGCTAGCGGCGCACAGCCGGGAGCGAGATCCCGGCTGTGCGCTCGGTCAGCTGATCAGGGACTCGCGGAGGGCCGTCGCGACGGCTTGCACCCGGGTCTGGGCGCCGAGCTTCTCCATCGCCTTCTGGATGTGCGTGCGCACGGTCTGCGGCGAGATCGACAGCTCGGCGCCGATCTTCTCGTTCGTGTTCCCGTCGGCGAGGAGGCGCAGTACCTCGCGCTCGCGCTGCGTGAGCGCATGGCCGCCCGTCCGGCGCTGCTGCGCGATGAGGCCGGCGGCCGCAGATCCGTCGAGATACGTGCCGCCCTCGGCGACGACGTGGATCGCGCGGACGAGATCGTCGAGCGGCGCGTCCTTGTCGAGCACGCCGCCGACCCCCGCGTCGAGCGCCTCCCGCATCAGTGCGTCGTCGCCGTGACCCGTGTAGAGAATGACTCGCGTCGACGCACCGGATGCCACGAGCCGGTTGAGAACGTCGAGGCCCGAGAGCCGCGGCATCCGCGCGTCGAGCACGGCGACCGACGGGTGCGTCTCTTCGATCTTCCGCAGCGCCTCCTCCCCGTCGCGCGTGCTCGCGGTGATCGCGATCCCGTTGTTGCTCAGATAGCGCGAGAGAAACTGCAGGACCGACGGATGGTCGTCGGCGAGGACGCATGTGATGCTCATGCCAGAAACGCGTCCACGACGTCGGGATCGAAAGCGCCGGCACGCTCGGCGGCGATCGTCGAGAACGCCTCCTCGACGGTACGGGCCGCGCGGTACGGGCGGTCGCTCGTGATCGCGTCGAAGACGTCGGCGACGGCGACGATGCGCCCGGCCAGCGGGATGTCCTTGGCCGCGAGGCTGCGCGGATATCCGCCGCCGTCCCAGCGCTCGTGATGGGTCCACGCGATCGTCGCGGCCAGCTCCAGCATGTGGTTGCCGGAGCCGCCGAGCAGCTCGCGGCCGATGTCCGCGTGCTGCTGCATGGTGACGCGCTCCGCGCGGCTCAGGGGGCCGGGCTTGCGCAGGAGCGTCGCCGGGACTCCGACCTTGCCGATGTCGTGCAGGGGCGCGGCCAGCCGGAGGAGCTCGACTTCGGGCGCCGGCAGACCGAGCCCGAGGCCGATCCTGACCGCGTGCGCGCCGACGCGCTCGATGTGCGCGCCCGTTTCGCCGTCGTGGAACTCGACCGTGCGACTCAGCCGGCGCAGCGTCCCGAGGTGCGCATTCTGGACGGCGGTCTCGGCCTCTGCTCGTTGCGCGGCCTCCGAGCGCTGCCGGTGCAGGGCGTTCGCCAGGTCGATCAGGAGCTCGTTCGGCGCGAACGGCTTCGTGATGTAGCCGAATGCGCCGAGGTCGAGTGCGCGGTTCGCAACGCGTGGGTCGTCGCGACCGGTGACCATGACCGGTGCGATGCTCGGATAGTTCTCGCGCAGCTCGCGCAGGAGGTCGAAGCCGGAGACGCCAGGCAGGTTGATGTCGCAGAGCACCGCCGCGAACGACTCGCGATCGAGGAGCACTCGCGCCTCGTCGACGCTCGCCGCGGGGACGCACTCGTGGCCCGCGTCGACGAGCACGCGCGTGATCAGCCTTCGAATCTGCTCGTCGTCGTCGACGCACAGCACGCGGCCGGTGGTCATGCGATCTCCGCGATGGAATCGCCGTCGAGGACGGCGCGGACCGCACGCGTCAGCTGCTCCGGCGTGAACGGCTTCCGCAGGAGCTCGCCCTCCGGCAGCTCCGACGCCTCGCCGAGCGCCTTGTGCGCGTAGCCCGACATGAACAGCGTCCGCGTCGCGGGCTGGGCCAGCCGGACGCGCGTCGCGAGGTCGTAGCCGCTCATCTCCGGCATGACGACGTCGGTGAGCAGCAGGTCGATGCCGTTGCGGGCGGCGAGCTGCTGTGCCTCGCTCGGGCGCGCGGCCGGCAGCACCACATAGCCGACGTCCTCGAGCACCCGGGCCACGAGCTCGCGGACCGGGTCCTCGTCCTCGACGAGCAGGATCGTCTCGGTGCCGGCCGGCAACCGCTGGGCCACGGGCTCCTCCTCCTGCCGCGCGACGAAGCCGCTGGCCGCCGGCAGGAACACGGTCATCCGCGTGCCGCCTGCGGGACGGGCCGCGACGTCGATCGTCCCGCCGCTCTGCGCCACGATTCCGTACACGGTCGACAGGCCGAGCCCCGTGCCCACGCTCTCGCCCTTCGTCGTGAAGAACGGCTCGAAGATGCGCGGCAGGTCGGCCTCGTCGATGCCTGTCCCCGTGTCCTCGACACTCAGGGCGACGTACGCCCCGGAGGGCACCGGCGGCGACAGCGGCAGGCCCTCCTCGAGCACGGCCCGGGCGAGCGAGATGCGGACGTTGCCGCCGGCAGGGATCGCGTCGCGTGCGTTCAGGACGAGGTTCATCAGCACCTGCTCCATCTGGCTCGGATCGGCCATCACCGGCGGCAGGCCGTCGGCGACGTCGACCTGCATCTCGATCTCCTCGCTCATCGACCGCCGCAGCAGCTTCTCGATGCCGCGGACGACCTCGCCGAGGTCGAGCAGCGTCGGCTGCAGGACCTGGCGGCGCGAGAACGCGAGGAGCTGCCGCGTCAGCTGCGCGGCGCGCTCCGCGGCATTCGCGATCTCGTCGACGTCCGCGACGAGGGGCGATCCTTCGAGCGCCGAGCGCAGCAGGCTCGTGTAGCCGCGGATCACGAGCAGGACGTTGTTGAAGTCGTGCGAGATGCCGCCGGCCAGCTGCCCGATCGCCTCGAGGCGCTCCGATTGGCGGACGCGGTGCTCGAGCTCGTACTGCTGGGTGACATCCCGGATCACGTAGACGATGCCGTTGACCGCCGGATCCTGGAGCAGGTTCGTCCCTTGCGCGGTCAGGCGCAGCCAGCGCCCGTCGCGATGGCGGGCGCGGAACGGCGCGGTCGGCGGATCCGTGTTGTCGCGGAGCGCCGTCGCGAACAGGTCGCGCATGCGCTCCTCGTCGTCGGGGTGGATGAAGACGAACCCGGCCTGTCCGACGAGATCCTCGGGCTTGAACCCGAGCACGCGGTCGATCGAGGGGCTGACGTACGTCATGACGGCGTTCGCGTCGGTGATCGCGGTGACGTCTGCCGACTTCTCGATCACGGCGCGAAAACGCGCCTCGCTCGCCTCGTAGGCGGAGCGGAGGTCGGAGAGGAGCTCATCGACGTTTGCGGCGGGCATGTTGCTCATGTGATCTGTCAGGTTGATCATCGCCTCGAATGACGGGTGGCAACAGCGCACAAAACCACGAGAGGGCTACCCTCGATCGTGGACGGGGTCTACCCCATTACGGTCAGTCCCACCCCTTCGTCGTCGGATTCGAGAGCTGAGCCGACCGCGGCTGCGAGTCGCTCGGCGGTGTACGGCTTCGTGATCGAGAGCGTGCGGAGCCCGGGATTGGCGCCACGGAGCAGCGACGAGAGGGCCGCTTCGCGAAGCTCGTCGAGGTCGGTCAGGAGGAGATCGATGACGCCGTCGTGCTTTTCCGCTGTTTCCACGGCGGCCGCCGCCGTGCGCGCGCTCAGCACGCGGTAGGTCGCATCGGTCAGAAGCCCGAAGACCACGTCGCGGACCGCCGGATCGCGCTCGACGACGAGCACGGTCTCGCCGTGACCGGGGAGCATGACCGAGGGACCGCCCGTGCCTGCGTAGGGCAGGTAGATCGAGAAGGTCGTTCCGTCGCCGGGCCGGCTGTCGACGGTGATCGTGCCGCCGCTCTGGCGCACCGTCCCGTATGCACTCGCGAGACTGAGGCCCCGCCCGACCTCCTTGGTCGTGAAGAACGGCTCGAAGACGTGCTCGAGCGTTGCAGCATCGAAGCCCTGGCCGTCGTCGGTGACGGTGACGACGACATAGCTGCCGTCGGCGAGTGACTCGCGCGCGGCCACGACCTCGGTACGCGTGGCGACGACGACGCGGCCGCCCGCGGCGACCGCCTCCGCGCCGTTTGCGACGAGGCTCGAGATCGCCTGCGCGACGAGTACGGGATCGGCCTCAACAGGCGGCAGCTCCGGATCGAGCTCGAAGACGAGCTCGCTCGTCGGGCCGAAGAGCTCGGCGAGCGTCTCCCGCCGCGCCTCGAGCAGGCGGCTGAGGTCGAGTGGGCGGGCGTTGACGGTCTGCCGGCGCCCGAGCGCAAGCAGCTGCGCCGTGAGCGCGGCGGCGCGGTCGACAGCGCGGTCGATCTCGGCGGTGTGATGGTGCTCGACGCTGCCCGGCACCGCGCGCGCCCCGAGCAGCTGCGCGTAGCCGCGGATCGCCGTCAGCAGGTTGTTGAAGTCGTGGGCCACCCCGCCGGCGAGCCGGCCGACGCTCTCGAGCTTCTGCGCGCGCCAGAGATCGGCCTCGAGCCGCTTGCGCCCGGTTACGTCTCGCACGACGGAGAGGTGGCGACCGGGCATCACGTTGGCGCGGGCGGCGACCTCGACGTCGCGTTGCTCGCCGTCGGGCCGGACGATCACGGCGTCCCCTCCGGCGGTGCCTTGCCCGCGGAAGTCGTCCCAGCGCGAGTCAGGCGTTCCGGTGAGCTCGCCGAGTCCTCGGCCGACGAGCTCGTCCCGCGACCGGCCGAAGAGCCGACATGCGGCCGGGTTGACGTCGACGAGGCAGCCGTCGTCGTCGGCGATCAGCATTGCGTCGAGCGCGCCGTCCCATACCGCCCGCAGGAGCGACGCGGTGTCGTGCCGGTCGGTGACGTCGACGAGGAAGCCCTCCTCGTACAAGGGCTCGCCGTCCGCGTCGCAGACGGTCTCCATGCGGTCGAGCACCCACCGCACCGACCCGTCCTTGCGGACGATGCGGTACTCGTGCTCGAACGGCTCGCCGACCGCCCGCGCGGCCCGCTCGCGCTCGGTGATCGCCGGGAGGTCGTCCGGATGGATGATCCGGTCGGCCAGCTCCAGGTCGCCGAGGAACGCATCGATCGGGTGTCCCGTCAGGTCGAGGATCTGCGGCGACACGAACGACGCGCGGCGAACGGGATGGACGTCATTGACGTACGAGACGAGCGGTAGGTGCTCGATCAGGTGGCGGTAGCGCCGTTCGGCGGCCTGCGCGCGATGCTGCTCGGACAGGTCGACGACGACCCTCCCGTGATGTGTGCGGCCGTCGACTTCGAACGGAAAGTACGAGACGAGGATGTGGATCGTGGCCTGCTCACGCTCGAGATCGACCGTGAACTCGCGCGTCTCGCCGGCCTCCCGCACCGGGTCGACGACGGCCGCGAGGTCGGGAGCGACGTCCGCCAGCCGTTCACCGAGGCACTCCTCACGCGACGGCCCGACGACGCGGGCGAGCGCGTCGTTGACGCGGAGGTAGCGGCCCTCCGGGTCGGTGATCGCGAGCCCGATCGAGGACCGGTCGAAGAACGCGTCGAGCGTCGCACGCTCACGCGCGAGCTCGCGCTCGAGCTCCTTCTCACGCGTGACGTCGACGAGATAGCCGTGCACGTGCCCGTCGGTCACCGACGCCACGTCGCGCACCCAGACCGTCCGGCCCGGCCCGCAGAGGACGCGGTACTCGACCTCCATCCCCCCCTTTTCCTCCAGCCCGGCGAGGGCGCCGAGGAAGCGCTCCCGGTCGTCCTCGTGGATCCTCCTGGACCAGAATTCGTCGTCCGCCTCGAAATCGCTGCGAGAGACGCCGAACGTCCGCTCGACCTGCGGGCTGACGTAGACGAGCCGGCAGGGCGGCTCGAGCCGCAGGATGTAGCTGACGAGCGGCAGGCGCTCGATCAGCGACTCGGTGTGGAGGGGTAGCGGGCTGCTCATCGCAACGACACACCAATAGTCCCCCAGGACGGACGAACGAGCCATACGCACGTCCGATGAGACGTCTCACCCCGAATGGGGACGTTCACGCCAGCGCCGCCGGCTGCGGCTCGGCGACGGCGACCGGCAGCCGCACCTCGAAGACGGTGCCGGCTCCGACGCGGCTCTGGACGGCGATGCTGCCGCCGTGGGCGTCGACGATCGACTTGACGATCGACAGACCGAGGCCCGCACCGGGGACGCCTTCGGCCCCGCTCGCACGGAAGAAGCGGTCGAAGAGGTGCGCCCGGTCCTCGTCGGAGATGCCGACCCCCGTGTCCGTCACGCGGAGCACGAGCGCGCCGTCGCTGCGGCCGACCCACACGTCGACGCGCCCACGGGGAGGCGTGAACTTGATCGCGTTCGAGAGCAGATTCTCGAGCACCTCGGCGAGCCGGTGCGCGTCGGCGAGCACGACGTCGTCGGTCGCGACGACGCACCGCAGCTCGACCTCGGCCCCTTCGGCGTTCGGCAGCGCGGCGCCGACGATCTCCGTGGCGAGGATGCCCACCTCGACCGGGGCGACGTCCAGTGCCTCGCGTCCGGACTGGACGCGCGAGACGAAGAGCAGATCCTCGACGAGGCTGTGCAGCCGGCCGGTGTTGCGCTTGACCACCTCGAGGAACTCGCGTGCGTCACGCGGGTCGCTGTCCTCCGCCAGCGCCAGCTCGAGATAGCCCATGATCGACGTGAGCGGCGTGCGGAGGTCGTGCGAGACGACGGAGATCAGCTCGTCCTTCAGGCGGTTCTGCTCGCGCAGCTCGGCCTGGGCGACGCTGAGCCCGTGGACGACCGAGCCGAGCCTTCCGAGCAGGAGTAGCAGCAGCCCGGAGATGAGAAAGCCGTCGACGTAGCTGAACGCGCGGCCTGCCAGCATTTCGGCGACGATCGCGGCGGGGAGCAGGGTGACGGGAACCGCGAGCAGCATGAATCTGCGCACCGGGGACGACGCGGTGCCGGTCACGGGCCTGACCGGGCTCGGGTGCAGTGCGGCTCCCCCGAAGCAGACGTAGGCGCCGAGCCACGCGTAGTCCATCCAGTCGCCGAGCGCGTACGTGTCGATCGACTTGAACCAGAAGAGATCCCCCGTGAAGTAGAGGACGACGGCGCCGACCAGCAGCATCGTGCGGCGCGTGTGCAGGGACCGCATCAGCGCGATCCGCACCGCGAGGATGCAGAAGAGGATGTCCCAGCACGGATAGACGCCGACGGTGAGGCGGGTGCCGATCGGCTGGTTGCTGCCGTTCATCACCGTCGCGAACAGGACCGGCCACAGCATCGCGGACACGGCGAGCGCGACGATCAGCGCGTCGATCGTCGTGCCTACGCCGCCGTGCGACATCTGGCGAGAGAGCAGGACGAGCGCCACCGCAACGAGCGGGTACGCGCAGAAGTACAGCCAGTCCGAGATGTTCGGTGAGCCCGGCACGGGGCCGAGCATCGAGAGGATGTACCACGCGATGTCGCCGATCGCGAAGAGCGACACGCCGCCGGCGAGCAGGAGCCAGGGCAGACGCTCGGGGCCTCGCAGCCTGAGCGCCCCGACGACCGTTCCTGCCGAGCCGTAGCCGGCGATCGCCCAGTACGCGTACGTGCTGTCGACCCAGTGGTAGCCGAGCACGAGCGCGATGCCGACGAGGAGATAGCCGCGGACGAAGCGGACGTCAGCGAGGAACGACACGATGCAGCTCCTCGAGCGAGATGAGCCCTGCCCCGAATCACCGGTGCGCGACCGTGCGCGTACCGAGAGGTGGTCAAACACGGGCGGCGGGAAGTTCGCGGCCGACGTCGTGGCCCGAGCGCTCGAGTCGTAGCCGCACGAGCTGCCGGATGTCGGGGTCGTCGTCGGCGACGAGTACGAGCGGCTTCGCGTTCATGCTGTGAACATCGGCACAAAAGCCGAGCCAAGCATCCGCGCGACGGCGTAGCCGATCTCCCCTAGAGGGGTGATGCCGCCGGAGACGTAAGCGCCCGGTCGAGCATGGCGTGCAGCTGATCCGGAGCGAACGGCTTCGGCAGGAAGAGCGTCGGACCGCGCCCGAGGAATCCGGCCGTGTCGGGCAGCGGGTTGAGGCACAGGATCGGCAGCTCGGGGACGAACGCCCGCACGAGCCGCGCGTGCTCGACGCTCGTGCGCGCCACCGGGTCGCAAAGGAGCACGTCCGCAGGAGGCGGAACCACGACGTCCGGCTCGAGCACGAACGCCTCGTGCCCTTGCCGCTCGATCAGGACGACCAGCAGCCGCCGTACGTCGGGCTCCACCTCGCTCACCAGGATTCTCGCCATCGCCATGCACCGATCCTGTGACGAGCACGTGGGAACGAGGGCGCCTGCCCGGTATGAAAAACGGATGTTCTAGCGGGCCGGCAGAACCCGGCCGCGCACGTCGCCGAGCTCGATCGCGCCTGCGCGGCCGCGCAGCACGACCTCGTCGCCGTCTTCCAGGAAGCGTGCGTTGCGCCACAGCTCGATGAGCGATCCTTCCGAGCCTGGCTCTGCGCCGGAGATCGTCCCGGTCGCCATCAGATCGCCGGTCCGGATCGTCCCCCCGTTCGAGGTCGCGTGGGCGAGCTGCTGCGGCATCGTCCAGTAGAGGGAGCGCGAATTGCCGCGCGAGACGACCTCGCCGTTCAGCTCGACCTCGAGCGCGATGTCGAGGCCCCAGTCGGAGCCGCCCTGCAGGTGGGGCAGCGGCGGCGGCTCCTGCGGCGGGGCGGCGACGCGTGCGCCCTCGAGCAGGACGAGCGGGGTCACCCACGCGGAGATCGACGTCTGGAACGACTTGCCGAGGAACGGCCCGAGCGGCTGGTACTCCCACGCCTGGATGTCGCGGGCGCTCCAGTCGTTGACGAGCACGACGCCGAAGACATGCTCGGCGAACCGCTCGGGCGGAACCGGCTCGCCGGGCTCGCTCGGCACGCCGACGACGAAGCCCAGCTCGAGCTCGATGTCGAGCCGGCGCGAGGCCGCGTAGACCGGGTCACCCTCCCCTTTCAGCTGTCCCTTCGGCCGCACGACGTCGGTCCCGCTGACGACGACCGTTCCGGCGCGGCCGTGATAGCCGATCGGCAGCCAGCGCCAGTTCGGAAGCAGCGGATCCTGCGTCGGCCGGAAGAGGCGGCCGAGGTTCGTCGCGTGCTCGAGCGAGGAGTAGAAGTCGACGTAGTCGGCGACCTCGAACGGCAGCCGCAGCTGCGCGTCGCTGCGCGGGCCGTCGTGCGCGCGTGCCGCGTCGACCGCCTGGCGCCAGCCGGCAGGCCCGAGCGCGAGCAACGGGTTCAGGGTGGGTTGCGCGAAGACGTCGCCGAGCCCGGAGAGGTCGACGGTGTCGCCGCTCTCACGCCAGAGCAGCCCGCCTGTCCCGGCGCCGAAGCCCGTCACAGGATCCCGAGCTCCTCGAGCTCGGCCACCGGCTCGAAGAACGAGCACGAGCCGATCGAATGGAAGAGCGTCTCGCGCGTCGTCGCGATCTGCTCGGCGTCGGCCTCGCGTCCCTCCCAGCGGAACGAGCGGTCGTCGAGCTCGAACGCGCCGCGCGGGGCCCGCAGCGCGTCCTCCTCGTCGCCGAAGGTCACCGCGGCGAGCAGATTGAGAAAGCCGTGCTCGCCGGCGAGCGTCGGGTAGGCGTGATGAAGCCCCGCCGTCGCCTTGAAGACGAGGCCTCGCTCGCGGCACCGCCGCACGAACGCGGCCAGCTCCTCGACCGGCGGCGTCCGCGCGCCGCCGCAGCGCACCTTCGTCTCGCCCTCCACGAACACGACGTCGTCCTGTCGCTCGACGCCGTCGCCGACGACGGCCAGCTCGCGACCCTCGACGGCGACGCCCGCCGGGACGACGAAGCGGCCGAGCAGCCATGCATGCGGGCTCGCCTGCGCCCGCCGGTCCTCGGCGAGCGCCTCGTCGAGCGGCAGGCTCGCGGGCGGGAACATCGCCGCGTGGTCGAACAGCGACACGAGCAGCGCACGGCGGGCACTCACGAGCGGCAACGCTACAGTGTCGTCCGGGTCGGGCTCCGCGCAGTGGGAGCCTGCGAACCGCGTCAGATCCGGGAGGAAGCAGCGCTAAGCATTCCCTCCCAGGTGTGCGGCCAGCCCGGCCCATCTCTCCCACTCTGCTGCACGTCGCTTTCCGCTCGGGGCGCGCTGCGCGCGCGGTCCGGCGGTGGGACCCGGGCCTGGCCGCGCCCCGTACGGGTCGGGCGCGGCCGGGCACGGTCGCTGTGTCGTTCTCTAACCGGTGGTGGAGACGGGCGTGATGCGGATGTTCCCGCTCACGACCTTGCCGCCGTGCGACGCCATGTGATCCCAGGCGATCGTGAACCAGTCGCCCGCGGTGGTGTTGTGAGCGGCTGCGATGGCGGCGAAGTGGACGCGCCGGCCGTTCGCAAGGCCGATGCCCGTGATCTTCACCGCGTTGCGGACGAGCTTGACGCTCGACAGGCTGAGCGAACGGAACGTGATCCCCGAGGTCGAGTCCACGTACGTGACCTTGTGGCCGGGGCCCTTCTTGAAGTTGACGCCGAATGCGGCCTGACTCATGTTCATGTTCCGGTCCTGGACGATCCCACCGGCCCGCAACCGGAACGTGGTCGTGCTCGCGGACGCCGCGGGAACGGCGATCCCGAGCGCGACGATCGTGACGATCAACAGACGTTTCATCGACCCCTCCGCTTCAAATCGTAATCCGTTGAACATGAGTTACAAACGGCAAAATGGCGGTTTCGGTTACGGCAGCCGGGGTGTGCTTGAATCGTTCGGTGGCCGCGCTCTACCGGAAGTACCGTCCCCAGACCTTCGACGACGTCGTCGGTCAGGAAGCGGTCGTCCGGACGCTGAAGAACGCGATCGCCGGCGACCAGATCCGCCAGGCCTACCTCTTCGCCGGCCCGCGCGGGACCGGGAAGACGTCGATGGCGCGCATCCTCGCGAAGTCGCTGAACTGCGCGCAGGGCCCGACGGCGCACCCGGACGGCACGTGCCCGGCTTGCGTCGGCATCGCCTCCGGCACGTCGCTCGACGTGATCGAGATGGACGCCGCCTCGCAGCGCGGGATCGACGACATCCGCGAGATCCGCGACCGGGTCGTCCTGCAGCCGGTCGAAGGGCGCTACAAGGTCTACATCCTCGACGAAGCACACCAGCTCACGGATGCCGCCTGGAATGCGCTCCTGAAGCTGATCGAGGAGCCGCCGCCCCACCTCGTCTTCGTCTTCTGCACCACCGACCTCTCGAAGGTGCTGCCGACCGTGCGCTCACGCTGCCAGACCTTTGTCTTCCAGCGTCCTCGCCTGCAGGAGCTGCTGAAAGTCCTGCGCATGGTCGCCGACGCCGAGACGATCGACGCCCCCGACCAGGCGCTCGCCCTCGTCGCACGCAGCGCGAGCGGCGCGTACCGCGACGCGCTCTCCTCGCTCGACCAGCTCGCAGCGGCGACCGGCGGGACGATCACCGTGCAGGACGTCCTCCAGCTGCTCGGCACGGTCGAGGAGGAGGCGCTCTTCCGGCTCTGCGACCTCGTCGTCGACCGGGACACGGCGGGCGCGCTGACGTTCGTCGAGGAGCTCTCCGAACAGGGGCACGACCTCGGCCGCCTCGTCACCGAGTTGATCGAGCACCTGCGCCACCTACTGCTCGTTCAGCACATGGGCGAGGTGCCCGAGGCCCTGCCCGTCACCGAGGAGGCGCGCGAGCGGCTGCGTGCGCAGGCGAACCAGCTCGGCGAACCGACCGTGATCCGGCTGCTCGACCTGCTCGCCCTTGCCGTCGACGACATGCGCCAGGGCGCCGACCCGCGGCTGCCGCTCGAGCTCGCGATCGTCAAGGTCACGCGACCGGCCGCGGATCTCTCACGCGAGTCGATCGCATACCGGCTCGAGCAGCTCGAGACGCGCGGGGCTCCGGCGACCGTCGCGCCGCCCGTGCGCACGATCGAGCCGCCGCCTCCGGCAGCGCCGATGCCGACCGCCGCTGCTCCGACCGTGGCAGCTCCGGGCGTCGAGCTCGAGCAGCTCCAGGAGGCGTGGGCCCGCACGATCGTGCCCGCCGTCGCCGAGAAGTCGATCCCGACCTCGTCGATCTTCGGCGAGGCGCGCCCCGCCGTGCTGGCGGGCGACACGCTGACCGTCGAGTTCCCGCCGAATGCCGACTTCCATCGCAAGCTCGCCGAGGACCCGAAGAACGCGACGATGCTGCGGGACGCCCTCTACGAGGTCACCGGCAGGCGGCTCGCCGTCGCCTTCGCACTCGGCGAGGACGGCGAGGCGGCCGACGACCTCGCCGATGAGCCGGTCGGCGAGGAGAAGTTCCTCGAGCTGCTCAAGGAGACCTTCGACGCAACGGAGCGTGACGAATCATGAGCTTCGACATGAACAAGCTGATGCAGCAGGCCGCGCAGATGCAGGAGCAGGTGCAGAAGATGCAGGACGAGGCGCAGAACGAGACCGCCGAGGCCTCGGTCGGCGGCGGCATGGTCAAGGTGAGCGCCAACGGGGCCGGCCAGGTGCTCTCGATCTCGATCTCGCCCGACGCGATCGACCCGTCCGATCCCGAAGGCCTGCAGGATCTCGTGCTCGCCGGCGTCAACGAGGCGCTCCGCGCCGCCTCCGCGAAGGTGGAGGCGAAGGCGTCGCAGATGCAGAGCGAGCTGCTCGGCGGGCTCGGTCTTCCGGGCCTGGGAAGCTGACGCTTCCTGACTGTCCGGAGGGGGCTTGTACCCTCCGGGAATGCTGAGCCCGGCGATCGACAACCTCGTCGCGCAGCTGACGCGGCTGCCCGGCATCGGCTCGCGCACCGCGCAGCGGCTCGCGTTCCATCTGCTGCAGGTGTCGACGCAGGAGGCGAACGCCCTGGCCGAGGCGCTCGTCGAGGTGAAGCGGCGGGTGCGCTTCTGTCGCGAGTGCGGCAACCTGACCGAGGAGGAGACCTGTGCGATCT
>JAICLU010000037.1 GCA_025925195.1 Thermoleophilia bacterium | reverse complement strand
CCGGAGGCAGAGCGCGCGGGCCGGTTCGCCCGCCTGCGCGAGTCGCTCTCGAAGTCGCGTCGCGCGCTCACGGAGCAGATCGCCGTCGCAGCGTTCGATCCCGGCGACGATCTCGCGTGGGAGCGGCTCGAGGAGGCGCTGATCCAGGCCGACGTCGGCGTGCCTGCGACGGCGGAGCTGGTGCGACGGCTCGAGGCGCGCGGCGAGCTCGGCGACCTCGGGGCTGCGCTCGCGGACGAAGTTGCTTCACTCGTGGGCGAGCCGCCGGTGCTGCACGTGGACGGTGCGCCGGCCGTGATCCTCGTTGTCGGCGTCAACGGCACCGGCAAGACGACGACGATCGGCAAGCTCGCGTCGAAGCTCGCTCAGCACGGCCACTCCGTCGTCGTCGGTGCAGCCGACACATTCCGCGCGGCCGCGGAGGAGCAGCTCGAGATCTGGGCACAGCGCGCGAATGCCGACTTCGTCGGCAGCGAGCGCGGCGGCGATCCCGCGGCGGTCGCGTACGACGCGATCGAGGCGGCGCAGGCGCGCGGCAAAGACGTCGTGATCGTCGACACCGCAGGCCGCCTGCACACCCAGACGAACCTGATGGAGGAGCTCGCGAAGGTCCGTCGCGTCATCGCGCAGAAGCTCGACGGGGCGCCGCACGAGACGCTGCTCGTCGTCGACGCGACCACCGGCCAGAACGGTCTCACGCAGGCGCGCCTCTTCGGCGAGGCGGCGGGCGTCACGGGCGTCGTGCTGACGAAGCTGGACGGGTCGGCGAAGGGCGGCGTCGCGATTCCGATCGCGTACGAGCTCGGCTTGCCGGTCAAGCTCGTCGGCGTCGGGGAGCAGATCGACGATTTACGGCCGTTCGACGCGGAAGACTTCGCCCGTGCTCTCGTGGGCTCCTAGCGCGGCGCGGTCGTCGATCTCAGCCGCGCTCGGCCGCGGCCTCGTCGCAGGGCTTGCCGGCACCGCCGTCATGACGGCCTACCAGCTCGCCGTCGCGAAGGCGCGCGGGCAGCGGCTCGATACGCCGGGGCCGCGCACCTGGGCGGACGCGCCCGCGCCGGCCCAGGTCGCGAAGAAGGCGGCCGAGCTCGCGGGCCGGCCGCGCGCCGTGACGAAGAAGGACGTCCCGCTCGTCACGAATCTCATGCACTGGGGGTACGGCACCTGGTGGGGCATCGTCTACGGCCTCGCGGCCCGGCGGGCGCAGCCCCCGGCAGTGATCGGCGGCGCCGTGCTCGGCACCTCGCTCTGGGGCGCGTCGTACGCGGAACTGGCACCGCTCGGGATCTACGAGCCGCCGTGGAAGTATCCGCCTCAGAAGCTCGCGCTCGACGTCTCGTACCACCTCGTATACGGCGCCGGCGTCGCCGCCGCCTACGCGGCATTCGATCGCTTCTAGCCGGGACTACACTGGCCCGCTGATGTTCGACACGCTTTCCGAGAAGCTCCAGAGCGCGCTCGGCGACCTGCGCGGCCGCGGAACGCTCGACGACGAGGCGATCTCGCGCGCGATGCGCGAGGTGCGCCTCGCGCTGCTCGAGGCGGACGTCAACTTCAACGTCGTCAAGGAGTTCGTCGCGCGCGTACGTGAGCTCGCGCTGGGCGAGGACGTCCTGAAGAGCCTCACGCCGGGGCAGCAGGTCGTGAAGATCGTCCACGACGAGCTCGCACGCCTGCTCGGCGAGGGCTCGTCGCAGATCGCGTTCTCGCAGCGGCCGCCGACCACGATCCTGCTCGCAGGCCTGCAGGGCTCCGGCAAGACGACGACGGCCGGCAAGCTCGCGCTACTGCTGCAGAAGGAGGGGAAGAAGCCCGCCCTCGTCGCCGCAGACCTGCAACGCCCCGCCGCGATCGACCAGCTGATCCAGCTCGGCGCGCAGGTCGGCGTGCCGGTGTACGCCGACGAGCGCGCCGACCCGGTGAAGGCGGTGCGCGACGGCATCGAGAGAGCGCGCACGGAGGGCCGCGACGTCGTCGTCCTCGACACCGCCGGCCGGCTGCACGTCGACGAGGCGCTGATGGAGGAGCTCGCCGCCGTACGCCGAGAGGCGAAGCCGACGAACGTGTTGCTCGTGCTCGACGCGATGACCGGTCAGGAAGCGGTCAACGTCGCGCAGGCGTTCCAGGAGCGCATCGACTTCGACGGCGTCGTGATGACGAAGCTCGACGGCGACGCGCGCGGCGGTGCGGCGCTCTCGGTCAAGGCGGTCACGGGCAAGCCGATCAAACTGGCGTCGGTCGGGGAGAAGCTCGACCAGCTCGAGTGGTTCCACCCGGACCGGATGGCCGGCCGCATCCTCGGCATGGGCGACGTCCTGACGCTGATCGAGCGCGCCGAGGCGGCGGTCGCCGATGACGAGAAGGAAGAGCTCGAGAAGCGGATGATGGCCGGCGAGTTCTCGTTCGACGACTTCCTGAAGAGCTACAAGATGCTGCGCCGGATGGGCCCGCTCCAGGGCGTGCTGAAACTGATCCCCGGCCTCGGCAAGCAGCTGGAGGGCCTCGACCAGGTCGACGAGAAGCAGCTCGCCCGGGTCGAGGCGATCATCCTCTCGATGACGCCGCACGAGCGACGTGTGCCGCACGTGATCGACGGCTCGCGTCGCAAGCGGATCGCGGCCGGCAGCGGCAGCACCGTCCAGCAGGTGAACCAGCTGATCGAGGCCCGCAAGCAGATGGCGAAGATGATGAAGGCGATGGGCTCCGGCAAGATGCCGTCGCTACCCGGCGCACAAGCCCCTACCATGCCCCAATCTCAATCCAGTACAGGCAAACCGAGACCGAGTGCGACTCGCAAGGCGAGTAGCAAGCGAAAGAAGAAAGCGAAGAGGTAACCAGATGGCAGTGAAGCTCAGATTGACGCGGATCGGCTCGAAGAAGAATCCGATCTATCGCGTGGTCGCGGCCGACACGCGCTCGCCGCGCGACGGCAAGTTCCTCGAGATCGTCGGCCGGTACAACCCGCAGTCCGAGCCGTCCCTCATCGAGTTCGACGAGGAGAAGGTCCGGGGCTGGCTCGACAAGGGCGCGCAGCCGACGGAGCCGGTCGCCCGGCTGCTGAAGGCCAAGGGCATCTCCAAGTAGATGGCCGAGCTGCTCGCCGAGCTCGCGCGCCGGCTCGTCGACGAGCCGGACGCCGTGCGCGTCGAGGAGGTCGAAGGGGACGACGGCGCGCTCGTGCTGCGCCTGCACGTCGCGGAGGGGGACGTCGGCAAGGTGATCGGCCGCCAGGGCCGGCTCGCGCGTGCGCTCCGCACGCTCGTCCGTGCCGGCGGCCCGCACGCCGGGCATCGCCTGCAGCTCGAGATCGTGGGCTAGTGCCCGTCGCCACGCTCTACGACGTGCACGGGAACCTCCGTGCGCTCGAGGCCGTGCTCGCGCAGATCCCGGACGACGCCACGATCGTCGTCGGTGGCGACGTCTGCGCCGGGGGTGAGCAGCCGTCGGAGACGCTCGAGCGGCTGCGCGCGCTCGGCGACCGCGTCCACTGGCTGCGCGGCAACGCCGACCGCGAGCTGCATCCCGGCGAAGAGGGCATCGTTCCGCCCGACGTCATCGAGCCGACGCGCTCACAGCTGAGCGAGGAGCAGATCGAGTTTCTGTACCGCAACCCGCCGAGCGTCCAGCTCGAACGCGTGCTCTACGTGCATGCGTCGCCGCGCAACGACGTCGACATCTTCACCGAGCGCACGCCCGAGGAGCGGCTCACGTTCCTGTTCGAGGACGTCGACGCCGACGTCGTCGTGTGCGGCCATACGCACATGCAGTTCGACCGTGAGATCGCAGGCAGGCGCGTCGTCAACAGTGGCAGCGTCGGGATGCCGTACGAGGAACGGCCGGGCGCATACTGGACGCTCGATCTCGAGCACCGCTTCACGCCCTACGAGGGCGCGACCGTGCGCGCGACGCGCGAGGAGGCACTCGCGCTGTTCACCGAACGTGGGCTCTGACCTCGTCCCGATCGGCAAGGTCGGCAAGCCGCACGGTCTCGACGGCTCCTTCTTCGTCGAGGAGCCGAGCGAGCGGCCCGAGGCGTTCGCCCGTGGCGCGATCGTCCACGTCGACGGCGTCCCGGCCGAGATCGTCGTGTCGAAGCGCGGCGCGCAGGGTCGGCCGGTGATCAAGCTCGAGCGGACCGTGGCCCGCGGCGCGACGCTCGCGGTGCCACGGGCCGACCTGCCCGCGCTCGGCGACGACGAGTACTACGCCTTCCAGCTCGTCGGGCTCGCGGTCGAGGAGGAGGGCGGTCGGGCGCTCGGGCGGGTCCGCGACGTCCTCGACTACCCTGCGAACGACGTGCTCGAGCTCGATTCGGGCGTGTCGCTCCCGCTCGTCGAGGCGTGCGTCCGCCAGGTCGACCTCGCCGGCGGCCGAATCGTCGTCGCGGCAGGCTTCGCGGATCCCGAATGAGAATCGACGTCTTCACACTCGTCCCGCACGCTTTCGCGTGGCTCACCGAGCAGCGTCCGATCGCCGGGATCCTCGGCACCGAGCTCGAGTTGCGGCTGTTGAACTACCGGGAATCGACGCCCCTGCGCGCCGGACAGGTCGACGACGAGCCGTACGGCGGCGGGGCAGGCATGGTGCTGCGCGTCGACGTCGTCGCGGCGGCACTCGAACGTGTCTACGGCGATGCGTCGCCTGCGCGCGTGATCGCGATGTCGCCGCAGGGACGCCCGCTCACGCAGGCCGTCGTCGAGGAGCTCGCAGGCGAGCGGCACCTGACCCTCCTGTCCGCGCGCTTCGAAGGGTTCGACGAGCGAATCGTCGAGCATCTCGCGACCGACGCGATCTCGATCGGTCCGTACGTCCTCTCGAACGGCGACCTGCCGGCGATGGTGCTGCTCGATGCGGTCGCACGGCGGCTGCCGGGCGCGCTCGCGGCCGGCAGCGGCGAGGTCGAGAGCTTCAGCGACGAGCTCGGCGGCGGCCTCGAGTACCCGCACTACACCCGGCCCGCCGAGTTCCGCGGGTGGCAGGTTCCCGACGTGCTCCTCTCGGGCGACCATGCGCGCATCGAGGCGTGGCGCAAGGAGCACGTCAGGTGAGGGATCCACTCGGCCGCGTCGCTCCGAATTTGCCACGCAACGTCCGCGTCGTCCTCGACTGGGTGGTCACGATCGGCGGCGCGATCCTGATCGTCCTCGCGCTGAAGGCCTGGGTCGTCAACCCGTACCGGATCCCGTCGTCGTCGATGGAGCCGAGCCTCCACTGCGCTCGTCCGGCGCCCGGCTGCGAGGCCCGGTTCAGCGACCGCGTCCTGGCGAACCGGTTCGTCTACCGCTTTCGCAACCCGAAGCGGGGCGAGATCATCGTCTTCAACACGCCGCCGGAGGCGAGGCTCCGCTGCGGCGCCGGCGGCACGTTCGTCAAGCGCCTGATCGGCCTGCCGGGCGAGACGGTCAGCGAGCGCGACGGGATCGTCTTCATCAACGGGCAGCAGCTGAACGAGCCCTACATCGCCCCCGACCGCCGCGACCATCAGCCGGCGCATACCTGGCACGTGCCGAAGGGCGACTACTTCTTCATGGGCGACAATCGCTCCCAGTCCTGCGACTCCCGCGTGTGGGGCCCGGTCCCGCGCAAGAACCTGATCGGCGAGGTGTTCTTCGTCTACTGGCCGCCGAACCGGATCGGCTTCCGCTAATCTGGCCGTCGGCCTCCGGCCCCCTTTGCCATGAGCAACGTCATCGAATCGATCGAGCGCGCCCAGCTGCGCGACGTGCCCCGCTTCAAGGCCGGGGACACCGTCCGCGTCCACTTCCAGGTGATCGAGGGCACGCGCCGCCGCGTCCAGGTCTTCGAGGGCATCGTGATCAAGCGGCAGGGCTCGGGCGCCCGCGAGACGTTCACCGTCCGCAAGCAGTCGTTCGGCGTCGGCGTCGAGCGCACGTTCCCGCTGCACTCGCCGAAGATCGAGAAGATCGAGGTGGCGGCGATCGGCGACGTCAGTCGCGCGAAGCTCTACTACCTGCGCGGCCGTGTCGGCAAGAAGGCCCGCGTCCGCGAGAAGCGGTACGGCCTCACCGCAGCCGAGTCCGGCGCCGCGAAGAAGGTCAAGAAGACCGAAGACTTGCCGACCGTCACCGAGCCGGCCGACCTCGAAGAGCCCGTGGTCGACGAGACCGAGGCCCCCGAGGTCGAGGCCCTCGAGGCCGACGCTCCTGTGGCCGAGGCCGATGTCGCCGAGGCCGCTGCGGACGAGACGCCCGCGGACGAGCCCGTTCCGGCCGAATAGTCACCGGCTGGGCCTCGCGCTATCGTCGGACGCCGTGAAGGCGACCGGCCAGAAGCTCCTCCGCTTCGACCGCAAGCTCGGCGCGCGCTTCGTCGCGGGCACCGACGAGGCGGGTCGCGGCTCGCTCGCCGGGCCGCTCGTCGTCGCGGGCGTGCTTCTCGACTACGCCTGTCTGAAAGAGCACCGCGTGCGGCCGCTCACGTACCTGAACGATTCGAAGCAGTGCAGCGAGGAGCTCCGCGAGCAGCTGTTCCGCGGCGTCCTCGAGTGCGCCGAGCGAGTCGCCGTGCGCGTGATCCCGCCGGGCGACATCGACCGCAACGGGCTGCACAAGTCCAACCTCGCCGGGCTGCGGGCAATGCTGCACGCGCTGACGCCGCCGGCCGAGGCGTGCCTCGTCGACGGCTTTCGCCTCGGGCCGACGGCCCCGGAGCACACGGCGGTCGTCGACGGCGACACGAAGAGCGCGGCGATCGCCGCCGCGTCGATCGTCGCGAAGGTGACGCGCGACCGGCTGATGCGACGGCTCGACGCGCTCTACCCCGCCTACGGCTTTGCGCAGCACGTCGGCTACATCACGCCCGGTCACACCGCGGTGGTGCGGGATCGCGGGCCGTCCGACGTGCACCGCATGTCTTTCAACGCGCTCTGCTATGACAGTGCCCGGGCGTGAATGACGGTGAACGACGTGCCGCGCGGTGGTACCGCCTGCGCGGCTGGCGGATCCTCGGCGCCAACGTGCGGGCGGGCGGGTACGAGCTCGACCTGATCGTCCGCCGCGGCCGGCAGCTCCGCTTCGTCGAGGTGAAAGAGCGCGCGGGCGCCGGCTTCGGCGGCGCGGCGGCCGCGGTCGGCGTCGAGAAGCAGCGCCGGGTGCGGCGCGCGGCCGAGGCGTGGCTCGTCCGGCATCCCGAGCTCCGCTCGCTCGAGCTGGGTTTCGACGTCGTCGCCGTGCAGGTGGGAAAGCTCGAGCGGCTAGGCGGCGCGTTCTAGCTGCGAGGCAGCGGCCTCGAGCTCGGCCGCGAGCCGCTCGAGCTCGGCGACGCCGCGCTCCTCGAGCGTCGCCGACTCGAGCTGCTCGAGGATCGAGTCGATCACGTCGAACGGGTTCGCGACGATCGCCTCCTCCGCGATCGTCGTCCGTCGCGGCCGCAGGACGACGTACGCGATCGCCACGAGGGCGGGCAGGAAGAGCAGCGCGTAGAGCATGGCAACCACTCTAGGATCCGGCCATGACGGACTGGACTGTGCGGAACGTCCGCGACCTCGACTGGACGGCGAATCGCATGGGCTCCTACTGCGACCTCCTGCCCGGCGTCGACGGCGAGTTCGCGGTCAATCTGAACGTCCTCGGGAAGGGCCAGCCGATGGCGCTCTACCACCACGAGCCGCATCAGGAGGGCTTTCTCGTCCTGCGCGGCGAGTGCGAGCTGATCGTCGACGGCGAGACCACGGCGCTGCGCGAATGGGACTACTTCCACTGCCCGCCGAACGTGCCGCACGTCGTCGTCGGGGCGCGAGAGTCGCCGCTGTGACCGGGCCATGGGTGCGCAACGTGCGCGACCTGCGCTGGCAGGAGAACGAGCTCGGCGCGACCTGCGAGTTCGACAAGCACCAGGAGCGGTTCGACGAGTTCGGCATCAACCTGACGGTGCTGCAGCCCGGGCAGCCGATGACGATGTACCACCGCGAGCGCTATCAGGAGGGGTTTCTCGTCCTTCGCGGCGACTGCCTGCTGATCGTCGAGGGCGAGGAGGTGCCGATGAAGCAGTGGGATTACTTCCACTGTCCGCCCGACGTGTCCCATGCGATCGTCGGCGCGGGGGACGGACCGTCGCTCGTGCTCGCGGTCGGGAACCGGCTCGGCCCGGACGTGATCCTGTACCCGCGCGACGAGACCGCGCTCGCGCACGGCGCGGGCGTCGAGCAGGAGACGCCGCACCCGAACGAGGCGTACGCGCGGTTCACGCGGCCGGCGCCCGACGTCGAGTTCCGCGAGGAGTTCCTGACGGGCTAGCGAAGTCGCTCGTCACTGTGGCCGTCACCCAGGACGAGCTGTACGCCGCGCTTGACCTCGAGCTCTCGTGGTCGGAGCGCGCGCTGCCGGAGCACGTGCGCACGAAGCACGTGCACCGCCTGCACCCCTACCACGGCAAGTTCATCCCGCAGCTCGTCGAGGTGCTGCTGGACCGCTACTTCGAGCGCGGCGCCCACGTGCTCGACCCGTTCGCAGGGTCCGGCACGACGCTCGTGCAGGCGCTCGAGTCCGGCCTCGACGCGACGGGGGCCGAGCTTGCCGCGTTCAACTGCTTGCTCGTCGGCGTCAAGACGGCCGAGTACGAGTTACCGCTGCTGCGTGAGGAGCTGAACGACGTCTACGAGCGGATCGGCGTCCAGCCGACGCGCGGGCGGCAGGCGTCGAGGTACGTTCGGTCGTGGTACGCGCCGCAGGCGCGCGCCGAGCTCCTGGCGTTCGCCGACCTGATCGGCGAGTACGTGTACAGCGACGTGCTGCGCGTCGTCCTCTCGCGCGCAGCGCGGTCCGCGCGGCGCACGACGCACTTCGACCTCGAGGCTCCGCGCAAGCCGCAGACGGGCGAGTACTGGTGCCACAAGCACAAGCGGACGTGCCGGCCCGTCGCGACCGCTGCGGGCTTCCTCCGCCGGTACACGCTCGACACGCTCGCGCGCATCGAGGACTTCGCAGAGATCCGGGAGGACGGCTGCACCGCGCAGGTCCTGCACGGCGACTCGCGCGACGTCGTGTACGACGACACGTTCGACGGCGTGATCACCTCGCCGCCGTATCCGGGTCTGATCGACTACCACGAGCAGCACCGCTACGCGTACGAGCTGCTCGACCTGGACGACCGCCGCGAGCTCGAGCTCGGCGCCGCGGCCGGCGGCACCTCGCGCGCGGCGATCGAGGCGTACTCGGCCGGCGTTGCGGCCGCGCTCGCGAACGCCGCCGCAGCGTGCGCGAGTGACGCGCCGATCCTGATCGTCGTCAACGACCGCCGTGAGCTCTATCCCGGCATTCTCGAGCGCGCCGGTCTCCGGCTCGAGAACCGCCTGCGCCGTCACGTCAACCGCCGCACGGGTCGACGCGCCGGCGAGTACTACGAAGACGTGCTCGTCGCACGAGCTGCGTAGAAGACGGCACACATACGTGACGGTTTTCGTCGTAGCGTCGGACGGTGCTCGCACGTGCCATCACGCATGCGCTCGTCGGCCTCGATCCGCGCCGCGTCGAGGTCGAGGCGGACGTCAACGACCAGGGCCTGCCGTCGTTCGTGATCGTCGGCCTGCCCGACCGCGCGTGTGCCGAGGCGCGGCAGCGCGTGCGCAGCGGAATCGCGTCGGCCGAGCTCCGCTTTCCCACCGGGCGGGTGACGGTCAACCTCGCGCCTGCGGGCCTCAGGAAGGAAGGATCCGGGTTCGACCTCGCGATCGCGCTCGCGATCCTCGCGGCGTCGCGGCAGGTGCCCCGCGACCGGCTCGCCCTCCACGCGTCGGTCGGCGAGCTCGCGCTCGACGGCCGCGTGCGCCGGGTCGGCGGCGTGCTCGCGGTCGCGGAGGGCGCGCGCCGGGCCGGTCTCACGCACGTGCTCTGTCCACGCGACGCGGCGCCGGAGGCGTCGCTCGCCGGCGTCGACGTCGTTCCCGTGCGCCACCTCGCCGAGGCGGTCGCATACCTGCGTGGCGAGATCGAGCCCGACGGCGTCGAGCCCGCCACCGCCGAGGAAGCGGAGGCGCCGCCCGACCTCGCGGATGTCCGCGGCCAGGAGCGCGCGCGCCGGGCGCTCGAGATCGCCGCTGCCGGCTCGCACAACCTGCTGCTCGCCGGCCCGCCGGGGACGGGGAAGACGATGCTCGCGCGACGTCTCCCCGGTCTGCTGCCGCTGCTCTCGCCGGCGCAGGCGCTCGAGGTGACGCGCATCCACTCGGTGGCGGGGACGCTGCCGCCCGAGCACGGCCTCGTGCTGCGGCCGCCGTTCAGGGCGCCGCACCACAGCGCGTCGACCGCCGCCGTGGTCGGCGGTGGGCCGGGGATCCGGCCCGGCGAGGCGACGCTCGCGCACCGTGGCGTCCTGCTGCTGGACGAGCTCGCCGAGTTCTCCCGGCCGACGCTCGAGGCGCTGCGCCAGCCGCTCGAGGACGGAATCGTCGCGATCGCCCGAGCAGCCGGCCGATCGGTGTTCCCGGCGCGCTTTCAGCTCGTCGGGACGATGAACCTGTGTGCCTGCGGGGCGCGCGGCGATGCGGCGCTCTCGTGCACGTGCTCGCCGCAGCGGCTGGCCGCGTACCGCGACAAGCTGTCGCGCGCCCTGCTCGACCGCTTCGACCTCGTGGTCACGCTGCCGCGCGCGCGGTCGGAGGAGCTCGCCGCGGCGGCGGGGGAATCGACGCCCACGGTCGCGGCGCGGGTCGGCGTGGCGCGAGGCCGAAAGCCGGCCGGCCGGTCGAGGGAGGCCGACGAGCTGCTCTCCCGCGCGGTCGACCGGCTGCCGTTGTCGGGCCGCGGCCGTGCGCGGGTCGTCCGCGTCTCGCGCACGATCGCCGCGCTCGCCGCCGCCGAGCGGGTCGAGGCCGAGCACGTGGCAGAGGCGCTGTCGTATCGTTCGCCCGCGGAGCTCGCGGCATGAGCGAGCTCGCGCTCTCGGTGTTCGCGGCGCGCACCGGCGCGCATCTCGTCCTGCCGCCGAACGGCCGGAGCTGGCGCGACCATCTACGGCACTTCGACGCCGGCCGTTACGCGGCGGAGCTCGCCGCGCGCGGCTTGCGCTTTCTCCCGCGGTCGCAGTTCCCGTCGCTCCTCGCGGCGATCCACGACCCGCCGCCTGGCCTCTTCCTCCGCGGCGCTGCAGATCCGGCCGTGCTCGGGCGGCCCGCCGTGGCGGTCGTCGGCGCGCGCGCCTGCTCCGGCTACGGTGCGTCGACGGCGCGGATGCTCGGACGCGAGCTCGCCGCCGCGGGGCTCGTCGTCGTCTCGGGTCTCGCCCGCGGGGTCGACGCCGAGGCGCACCGCGGCGCGCTCGACGCGGGCGGCACCACCGTCGCCGTGCTCGGCTGCGGCGTCGACCGGGACTATCCCTCCGCGCACCGCGAGCTCGCGGCCAGGATCGCGGCCGGCCGCGGGCTCGTCGTCTCTGAGTACGCGCCGGGCGTCGACCCTGCGCCGTGGCGGTTCCCGGCGCGCAACCGGATCATCGCCGGCCTGTGCGCGGCTACGGTCGTCGTCGAGGCGCGGTCGCGAAGCGGCGCCCTCATCACCGCCGATCTTGCGCTCGAGGAGGGACGCGAGGTCTTCGCGGTGCCGGGTGAGATCGGCAGCGCGCTCTCCGAAGGCACGAACGCGCTCCTGAAGCTCGGTGCGTCACCCCTCACGAGCCCCGACGACGTGCTGATGTCGTACGGGCTCGAGGCCGCAGAGGAGCCCGACCGCGCCGGGCTGCTCGGCCTGCTGCCCGCGACCGCGGACGAGCTCGTGCGCCGAACGGGGCGCGCCACGGCGGAGGTGTCGCAGGCGCTCGTCGAGCTCGAGCTCGCCGGTCGTGTCGTCCAGCACGAGGGCGTCTATCGCGTGCAGTGATGCCCGGCCCCCGTGACACAATCGTCCGGTGCCGTCGCTCGAAGCCCGCCTCGCGCGGAACGAAGTCATGTTCCGTGCCATCAACGAACGCATTCGCGAGCTCGCCGCGCGCTTCGGCCAGGAACCGGGCGACCCGCTGGCGTTCCTCTGCGAATGCTCCGACGAGACGTGCGTCGAGCGCGTCGAGCTCACGACCGAGCAGTACGACGACGTCAGGGGCATCCCCGCCCGGTTCGTCGTGCGACCCGGGCACGAAGCGACGCCGCTCGTCGAGCGCGTGATCTACCGCAGCGATGCGTTCGTGATCGTCCGCAAGATCGGGCTCGCCGCCGACGTGGCGCGCGAGCTGACGAGCTGATGAATCCGTACTGGCTGGAGGACGAGGCGCCGCCGCGCGCGGCGCAGCGCCATGCGGGACGCGTCGACGTCGCGATCGTCGGCGCCGGCGTCACGGGCTGCTCGGCCGCGTTGCGGCTCGCGGACGCAGGCCTCCGCGTCCGCGTCTACGACCGGCGCGCCGTGGCCGAGGGGGCGAGCGGTCGCAACGGCGGCTTCGCGTTGCGCGGCGGCGCGTCGCGCTACGACGTCGCGCGCGAGACGTACGGCGCAGAGCAGGCGGCCGGGCTGTGGCACTGGACCGAGCGCGCCCTCGACCGCATGAGCGAGCTCGCCGGCGACGCCCTCCGCCGGACGGGCAGCCTGCGGCTCGCGTTCGACGAGGAGGAGCGCGAGCAGATCCGCGGCGAGTACGAGGCGATGCGCGAGGACGGCGTCGGCGCGGAGTGGCTCGACCAGCTGCCGGACGAGGTACCGGTCACGTTCCACGGCGCGATCCTCCACGAGCACGACGGCGCATTGCAGCCGGCGCGGTTCGTCCGGCGGCTCGCGGCGCGTGCGGCGGCGGCCGGCGCCGAGATCCGCGAGCACGAGGGCGTCGACGACGTCGCGGCGCTCGACGCCGAGCACGTCGTCGTCGCGACCGACGGCTACGGACACGGCCTCGTCCCCGAGCTCGCCGACCTGATTTGGCCGACGCGGGGGCAGGTGATCGTCAGCGAGCCGATCGACCGCGTGCTGTACGAGCGCCCGCACTACGCACGGCAGGGCTTCGACTACTGGCAGCAGCTTCCCGATGGGCGCGTGCTGCTCGGCGGCTTCCGCGACGTCTCGATCATGGACGAGCTGACCGACGTCGAGGAGACGACGCCGACGATCCAGGCCTCGCTCGAGCGCTTTCTCGGCGAGCTGATCGGCGAGGAGCCGCGGATCAGCCATCGCTGGGCGGGCATCTTCGGGCTGACGCAGGACATGCTCCCCCTCGTCGGTCGCGTGCCGAACCACGAGGACGTCTGGGTGGCCGGCGGCTACTCGGGCCACGGCAACGTGCTCGGCTTCGCGTGCGGCGAGCTCGTGGCGGACGCGATCCTCGGTGACACCTCGTCGCCGCAGCTGAAGCTGTTCGAGCCCGCGCGCTTCTTCGCATAGCGTCCGCCGTATGGCGATGTCGGAATACGTTCGTCGGCTGCGCGAGAAGATCGGCACCGACTTCCTCCTGATTCCGTCCGTTGCAGCGATCGTCCGCGACGAGGGCGGCCGCGTGCTGCTCGTCCAGCACGTCGAAGGGCGGTGGCAGATCCCGGGGGGTGCGGTCGACCCCGGCGAGAGCCCGCAAGAGGCTGCTGCGCGCGAGTGTCGCGAGGAAGCGAACATCGTCGTCCGGATCGGCGAGGTGCTCGGCGCCTTCGGCGGCGACCGGTATCGCGCGACGTATGCGAACGGCGACGAGATCGGCTTCGTTCCGGTCGTCTTCGCGGCAGAGCTCGTGAGCGGCGAGCCGGCGCCCGACCGGGAGGAGACCCAGGCCGTCGGTTGGTTCACGGCCGCCGAGGCCGAGGAGCTCGAGATGCACCCCGCGACGCGGGAGATGTTGCGACTGTCGCTCGCTAGAGCGTTTTGACGTTCTGCGCGAGCTCGACGATCGACGCCTTGGCGTCGCCGAAGAGCATGACCGTCTTCGGGTTGTAGAAGAGGGGATTCTCGATTCCGGCGAAGCCCGGGTTCATCGAGCGCTTCAGGACGACCACCGTCTGTGCGTCGTCGACGTTCAGGATCGGCATGCCGTAGATCGGCGAGCCCTGGTTGTTGCGCGCGTCGGGGTTGACGACGTCGTTCGCGCCGACGACGACGGCCACGTCGGTGCGCGAGAACTCGGGGTTGGCGTCGTCCATCTCCTTCAGCTGCGGGTAGGGCACGTTGGCCTCGGCGAGCAGCACGTTCATGTGGCCCGGCATCCGTCCCGCGACGGGGTGGATCGCGTAGGACACCTCGACCCCCTTGGCCTCGAGCAGGTCGGCGAGCTGGCGCACGTCGTGCTGCGCTTGCGCGACCGCGAGCCCGTAGCCCGGCACGAAGACGACCTTGTTCGCGTACGCGAGCATGACCGCGACGTCCTCCGCGCTCGCGCTCCGGACCGTGCCGCCGTCGCCGGCCGCGACCGCCGCCGCCTGCGCGCTGACCTGGCCGAACGCGCCGAACAGGACGTTCGTGATCGACCGGTTCATCGCCCGGCCCATCATCAGCGTCAGCAGCGTCCCCGACGCGCCGACGAGCATGCCAGAGACGATCAGCACGTTCGACTCGAGCTCGAAGCCGCCGAGCGCGACGGCGAGACCGGTGAACGCGTTCAGCAGCGAGATGACGACCGGCATGTCGGCACCGCCGATCGGCAGCACGAACAGGATCCCGAACACGGCAGCCCCCGCGGTCAGCGCCCACAGCAGCCACTCGTGCTGCACCCCCGCGACGAGCGCGACACCGGCCGCGATGCACGCGAGGAAGAGGCCTGCGTTGACGAACTGCTGTCCGCGGTAGGTGATCGGTCGGCCGCCGATCAGCTCCTGGAGCTTCGCGAACGCGACGCCGGAGCCCGCGAACGAGATCGCGCCGATCAGGCCGGACAGGACGATCGCGATGCCGATGTCGGTCTTCGGGCGGCCGGGATCGGGGAGGATGCGGTGGAGCTCCGCGAGCGAGATCAATGCGGCCGCGCCGCCGCCGACGCCGTTGAACAGCGCGACCATCTGCGGCATCGCGGTCATCTTCACGCGACGTGCTGCAACGGCGCCGAAGCCGCCGCCGACCACCATGCCGAGCACGAGGGCCCACCAGCTCGTCCCGCCGGTCTTGACCCACGTGACGACGATCGCAATCAGCATCCCGACCGCGCCGATCTGGTTGCCGCGCCGCGCGTGCGCAGGCGTCGACAGGAACCGCAACGCGAGGATGAACGTCACGATCGAGATCAGGTAGAGCAGGTTCGAAGCGTTGTAGCCCATCAGTCCTCGCGCTTCGGCTTCTCGCGCTTCTTGAACATCTCGAGCATGCGATCGGTGACGACGAACCCGCCGACGACGTTGGCCGACGCGAGCACGACCGCGACGAAGCCGACGATCCATGTGAACGGCCCCTTGTGGCCGGAGCCGAGCACGAGCATCGCGCCGACGATCACGACACCGTGGATCGCATTCGTGCCGGACATCAGCGGCGTGTGCAGGAGCGCCGGCACCTTCGAGATCACCTCGATGCCGAGGAAGATCGCCAGCACGAGGATCGTCACCTCGAACACGAGCAGCGTCGAATGGCTCATCCCCGCACCTCCTGTTTGCCGGCGACGCAGGCGCCCGCCGTTATCTCGTCGCTCCAGTTCAGGTTCAACTCGCCGCCCGGCGCCAGGTGCAGGAGCAAGGCCTGCACGTTGCGGGAGTACAGCATCGACGCGTGGTACGGCATCGTCGACGGCAGATTCGTCAGGCCGACGAGCGTCACGCCTTCGCGCTCGACGATCTCGCCGGGGACGGTCAGCTCGCAGTTGCCGCCGGTCTCGGCGGCGAGGTCGACGATCACCGAGCCCGGACGCATGGCGCTCACGGCGGACGCCGGGATGATGCGCGGCGCCGCGCGTCCCGGGACGGCGGCGGTGGTGATCACGACGTCGAACTCGCCGATCCGCTCCTCGAGCGCCTGCTGCTGCGCCTGCATCTCCTCTGGCGTCAGCTCGCGCGCGTAGCCGCCCTCCGCCTCGGCGCCGCCCACGCCGAGGTCGAGCCAGTTCGCTCCCAGGGACTGGATCTGCTCCCGCGTCGCGGGCCGCACGTCGAAGCCCGTCACGACCGCGCCCAGGCGACGTGCGGTCGCGAGCGCCTGCAACCCGGCGACGCCGGCGCCGATCACCAGGACCTTCGCCGGCGGCACGGTGCCCGCCGCGGTCATCAACATCGGGAAGAACCTCGGCAGCTGCTCGGCGGCGAGCAGCGCGGCCTTGTAGCCGCCGACCGTCGCCTGCGAGGACAGCGCGTCCATCGGTTGCGCCCGCGTGATGCGCGGGATCGACTCCATCGCGAACGCGATGACGCCGCGCGCGGCGAGGCGCTCGACACCCTCGCGGTCGCCGAGCGGGTCGAGGTAGGCGATCAGCAGCTGGCCGTCGCGCAGCAACGCCTCGTCGGGCCGGCGCACCGCGACGACGGCGTCGGCGTCCCACGGCGATCCGACCTGCGCTCCCGCCTCGACGTAGAGCTCGTCGGGGAACGACGCCGCCGCTCCGGCGCCGGCCTCGACCACGACGTCGAAGCCCGCCGCGGCGAGCTTGCCGACCGTTTCGGGCACGAGGGCTACCCTGCGCTCGCCCGGCGCCGTTTCACGCACGATTCCAGCCCTCACTGCGGCGAGTCTACTAGCCTCGAAACGTGACGCACTTCGTCGAGCACTACGGCCTGTGGGTCGTCTTCGTCGTCGTGCTCGTCGAGGTTGTCGGTCTGCCGTTCATTCCGGGGGAGACGGCGCTCATTGCCGCGGCCGTTCTCGACTCGCAGGGTCACGGCAGCATCGTGTGGACGATCGTGGCCGCCGTCGGCGCCGCGGTGCTCGGTGCGGCGATCGCGTACGCGGTCGGCCACCGCTACGGGCGCGGCCTGCTCAAGCTCTGGCCCTGGTTCGAGCGCACCACCAGGCCGGCGGTCGAGCGCTCCGACCACTTCTTCGACCGGCACGGTGCGAAGGCGGTCGTGCTCGGACGGTTCGTGCCGGTCGTCCGGTCGACGCTCGGTTGGATGGCGGGGGTGGGGAAGATGGCGCTGCCGCGCTTCTTCGCCGCGAACGTCGCCGGCGCCCTCGCGTGGGGCGTCGCGATCGGGCTCGCCGCGTACTACGCGGGCGCAGCCGTGATCGATGCGATCGAGCGTGACGGAGCGTTCGCGATCGGCGGCATCGTCGTCGTCGCGGCCGCCGGCTGGTTCGTCAAGCGGCGCATCGAACATCGGTGAACCGGTAGCCCGGCTCGGGCGAATGCCTTCTGATCCGGCAGAGCAGTTCTCTCCCAACAGCCCAGCTGCCGGTCGAAAGGGGTGCAGTGCATGTCCGATCTATGGACGCTCGAAGAGATGGACCGCGACGGCGCGATCCAGGAGGCGGCCGAGCAGGTCGATCCCGATACGCGTTCCGCGTTCCTGAAGAAGGCCGGCATCGGGCTCGGCGCAGTCGCCGGCTCCGGTGCCGTGCTCGGCGCGCTGCCGTCGCTCGCAGGTGCCGCGACGGTTCCGGCGAGTGACGTCGCGATCCTGAACTTCGCGCTCACGCTCGAGTATCTCGAGGCCGCCTTCTACCACGAGGCGATCTCGAACGGGAAGGTCTTCAACGGCGAGACGCAGAACTTCGCGCGCATCGTCGCCGCACACGAGGCCGCGCACGTGAAGTTCCTCAAGGGTGCGCTCGGCAGCAAGGCCGTCGCATCACCGAAGTTCGACTTCAAGGACACGACGTCCGACCAGACGAAGTTCGAGGCCACTGCGACCGTGCTCGAGGACACCGGCGTTCAGGCCTACCTCGGCCAGGTCGGCAACATCAAGAGCAAGAAGATCCTCGCCGCCGCCGGCTCGATCCTTCCGGTCGAGGCGCGGCACGCCGCGTGGATCCGGGACATCCGCCTGATGAAGACGCAGGGCACGATTCCGGCGCCGACCGCCTTCCAGGGTGCGAAGACGAAGGCCCAGATCCTTGCAGCCGTCAAGTCCACCGGCTTCATCGTCGCCTGATGCCCGGCTTCATCGGACTTCCGGAGCTCATCGTCCTCGGGCTCGTGCTGCTGCTGATCTTCGGTCCGAAGCGGCTGCCCGAGATGGGCCGCTCGCTCGGCAAGGGGATGCGCGAGTTCAAGGACTCGGTCACGAACGACTCTCCGAAGGATCGCCTCGTGATCCCGGAGGAGCTGACGCGCGAGCGCGAGACCGTCTGATGCGTCTCCCTCGCCGTCTCCAGCACGGCCAGGGCGCGGAGCTCGTCGATCATCTCGACGAGCTCCGCGCTCGGCTCGTGATCTGTCTCATCGCCGTCGGTGCCGCGTTCGCGGTCACCTACGCCGAGCACCAGCGCCTCGTGACGTGGCTCGAGGCGCCGTTGCCCGGGCACCGCAAGCTCGTCACGTACGGCGTGGCCGAACCGTTCCTCACGTCGCTGCAGGTGTCGCTCGCCGCGGGCATCGCGCTCGCGCTGCCGATCGTCCTCTGGCAGCTATGGAGTTTCCTCGCGCCGGCGATCGAGCCGAACGCGCAGCGCGCCGTGACGTGGTGCGTCGGCTTCGCGACCCTGCTCTTCGCGGCCGGCATCGCCTTCGGCTACGTCATCGCGCTGCCGGCGGCGCTGCAGTTCCTCACGAACTACGACTCGCACATCTACGACATCCAGATCCGGGCGAAGGAGTACATCTCGTTCGCGGTCGCCGTGCTCGTCGCCGTCGGCGTCGTCTTCGAGCTGCCGGCGGTGATCGTGACCCTCGCCCGGCTCGGCATCGTCAAGTCGCAGTCGCTCCGGAGCCACCGGCGGATCGGCTACGCGATCGTCGCGGTGATCGCCGTCTGCCTGCCCGGTGTCGACCCGATCACGACGACGATGGAGATGATCCCGCTGTTCATCCTCTTCGAGTCGTCGATCTGGCTCTCGGTCGTCGCGGAGAAGCGGCGGCGGATCGCGCTCGAGGCGAGGGCGGTCGCCTAGGGTGCGAAGGAATCGCCGCGGCGGCGCGGAATCCGCTCCGGGCAATGCTGGCAGCGATTTCGCGGGCGCTCGAGGAGCGCGACCAGACACACGGCCATGGGGCGCGCGTCGCCTCGCTGGCCGAGCCGCTCGCGCACCGGCTCGGCTGGGACGAGGATCGGATCGCACGCCTCCGCTTCGGCGCCCCGCTGCACGACATCGGCAAGGTGAGCGTGCGGCGGGACGTCCTTTTGAAGGCCGGGCCGCTGACGCTCGACGAGCTGGGCGAGATCCGGTTGCATCCGCGGGCCGGCGCCGAGCTCGTCCTGCCGATGCGCTGCGCCTGGCACGCGCTGCCGTACGTGCTGTTCCACCACGAGTGGTGGGACGGGAGCGGCTACCCGACCGGGATGCGCGGGCGCGCGATCCCGGAGGAGGCGCGCTTGCTCGCCGTCGCCGACGCGTTCGACGCGATGACGTCGGCGCGGCCGTACCGCCACGCGCTCACGACCGGCCGGGCGCTGCAGGAGATCGACGCGTGCTCAGGCACGCAGTTCGACCCGCAGATCGCCGGGCTCTTCTGCGAGATCTGGTCGTCGCAGTCCGTCGCAGCCGCGTCCTGAACCGGCACGGCCGGGGCCAGGCCCCGTCACGGGAACGTGCCGACTTCGCGACGGCCGAAGCGGGTGGAAACCGTCTTCCGTGCGGGATCCGTGACGGTTCCGTAACCGGGCCTGGCCCCGGACGTGGCCGTTTGGGGCCTAGAGCGAGGCCCAGACGTCGAGCTTCGCGCGGACGCGCGCGATCACGTCGTCGGTGAACTCGGAGGTGCCGAGGTGACCGCCGAGGTCGGAGGTGCGATTCCCGGCGTGTACCGCCTCGAGGGCGGCCTCGCGGATCGCCCGCCCGGCCTGTTGCGAGCGCTCGCCGCCGTGCGACAGGAGCGCCGCCCCGGCGAGGATCATCGCCATCGGATTCGCGACGTTCTTCCCCTGCAGCGACGGCGCGGTCCCGTGCGCGGCCTCCGCCATGATCGCGGCCGGCTCGAAATCGTCCTCGAACGCGACGAGCAGCGACTCCGAGCCCGCGATCGATCCGTAGAGGGGCAGCACGAGGTCGGACAGGATGTCGCCGTCGCGG
>JAICLU010000005.1 GCA_025925195.1 Thermoleophilia bacterium | reverse complement strand
GGGCTTCGCCGAGGTCGGTGCCGTCTGCGACGAGTTGCCGCTCGCGGACGGCGGCGAGGGGACGATCGACGCGCTCTCGGGCCGCCTCGTGGGCGCCGCCGTCGTCGAGGCCGCGTCCGTCATCCCGTTCGACCCCGCGCGTCGCGACGTGACGGTGCAGTCGTCCCGACCGCTCGGCGAGCTGCTCGCGTCCATGCAGGACGCCGAGCAGCCGATCGCCGGACGGCTTCTGATCGGCTTGGGCGGCACGGCGAACATGGACGCCGGCGCCGGGCTGCTCGAGGTGCTCGACAGGCTGCCGGCGCCCACGACGGTGCTGTGCGACGTCCAGACGACGCTCTACGACGCGCCGCGTCTCTTCGGCCCGCAAAAGGGCGCGTCGCCCGAGCAGGTCGTCGAGCTGGAGGCGCGCTTCCGCGCCGACCCGCGGCTCGCCCCGTACGCCGCGCTGCCCGGCGCCGGCGCGGCGGGCGGGCTCGGCGCGGCGCTCGCGGCCCTCGGGGCCGAGCTCGTGCCGGGTGCGCCGGCCGTCCTCGACCTCCTCGGCTTCGATCCCGCGCGCCACGCGCTCGTCGTGACCGGCGAAGGGCGGGTCGACGCGACGACGGGGGAGGGGAAGGCCCCGGCCGAGGTGGCGCGGCGCTGCGCTCGGGCGGGCGTGGCGTGCGTCGTGTTCGGCGGCGTCGTCGACGCCCCGGTGCGCGGCGCCGAGACGGTCGCACTGTCGGGCGACCCGTCGCGTGCGCGCGAGGATCTCGTCGCGCTAGGACGACGGCTCGGGCTTCGTCTGCTCGACGCGCCGAGCTAGCTCCTCGACCTTGCCCTGCGCGGCGTCCAGCCGCTGCCGGCAGAACGCATAGAGCTGCTCGCCGCGCTCCCACAGCGCGATCGCGTCGTCGAGCGACGCCTGCCCCTGCTCGAGTCGCGCGACGATCTGCTCGAGCTCGGCCTGCGCCTGCTCGAAGGTCGGCTCGGACGCGCTCACTCGGCGCGCACCTCTTCGACTCGCGCGTCGAACGAGCCGCTTGCAACCCGGACGTCGACGGCGCCGCCCACGGCCAGCGAGGATGCGTCCGTGACGACATGTGACTCCGTCCGGACGATTGCGTACCCTCGCTCGAGTGTTTGCAACGGTGACAACACGCGCAGCTTACCGGCGGTCGTCTCGAGCACCGCCCGCTTCCGCTCGACCGCGAGCGCAGGGGCCGTCCGAAGCCGCTCGTGTGCACGCTCGACCCGCTCGCGTTCCCGCTCGAGGATGCGTTGCGGCGCCGCCCGCAGCCGCTCCGCATCGCGCTCGAGCCTCAGCGCGTCGCGCTCGAGCGTTCGTGCGACGCCGCGCGCGAGCGACGCGCGCGCCCGGTCGAGCCTGCCGGACAATTCAGAGAGCTCGGGGACGACGACCTTCCCCGCCATCGTCGGCGTCGACGCGCGAACGTCGGCGGCGAGGTCGCAGAGCGGCGTGTCCTGCTCGTGCCCGACCGCCGAGACGACGGGCACGCGGCAGGCCGCAACTGCTCGCACGAGCCGCTCGTCGCTGAACGGGAGCAGATCCTCAAAGCTGCCGCCGCCGCGCGTCAGGACGATCACGTCGACGTCCGGGTGCTCGCAGAGCGCGCGGAGCGCGTCGACGATGCCGAGCGCGGCCCGCGGCCCCTGGACGAGCGTCTCCGCCACGAGGACGTTCGCGGCCGGGAACCGCGACTGGATCGTCGTCAGGACGTCGCGCTTGGCGGCGGCGTCGTTCCCGGTGACGAGCCCGATGCGGCGGGGAAGCAGCGGCAGCGCTCGCTTTCGCTCCTGCGCGAAGAGCCCCTCGCCGGCGAGCTTCGTCTTCAGTCGCTCGAGCGCGGCGAGGTGCGCGCCGACGCCGAAGCGCTCGATCGTCAGGAGGCGTAGCCGGAAGTCGCCCTTCTGCTCGAACAGCTCGGGCCTGCCGAAGACGTGCACGCGCTCGCCGTCGGCGAGGCCGAGCTTGAGCGCGTCGAACTTCCCACGCGCCATCGTCGCCGGAACGCAGGAGCCGTCCTCGGGATCCTTGAGCGTGAAGAAGACGCTCGCCCAGCGATCGTGCCGCTTGAGCTCGGTGACCTCGCCCTCGACCCACACGGTCGGGAGCTTCGCGAGCCACGTCGAGACGCCGCGGTTGAAGCTGCCCACGGTGAAGACCTTGCGGTCGTCGTAGGGCAGCGGCGCGACCTTGCTCACGCGCTCAGGTTAGTCGGCGGTGACCCGGCCTTCCTTCGCCGCCGTCAACTCGCCGGACAGGCGCTCGAGTGCGTCGAGGTCGTTCCGGCGCAGTAGCTCGAGCGTGCCGGGGTCCTGCAGCACCCGCCAGCAGAAGCTCTCGTTGCCGCACCGCGCGACGTAGGCGTCGGCGAGGATGTCGAGCAGCGGCCGTCCCGCCCGATGCTCGCGAACGATGTAGGCGCGCAGACGCGCCTCGCGGAACGGGCGCCGTCCGAACTCGAAATAGGGGTTGCCGTACCACCAGCGCATCGCATGCTCCTCGGCGAAAACAAATCGGACTACGATTTGTTTATTGCCGCAGCGCCGGCCGTGAAACCAGGCGCTGCTAGAGCAGGATCTCGGCGGCGGTCTCGTGCTCGCAGCCGTTGCCGACGAGCTCGACGCACAGATGGAGATCCGCGTCGCTCGCCGCCAGGCGCTCCGCAAGGTGCAGCGGATAGCCGGCCTCGATGAGCACGTGCAGCCGCCAGCCTTCGACCTTGCTCTGCTGGGATTCGATCTCGACGACTTCCGACACTTCGCTCATGGCCTCCCTGGTTCGTGCTTCCTACGACGAACCCTCCCCGCGTTTGTTGGCGGGTAGTCGGCCCCTAAAGAACTTCTTACGACTGCTGGAGCGCGGCCGAGTCGAGCCTGCGAAGCAGTTCCTGCACGCGGGCCTCGAGCACCGCGCGCTCGGCGTCGGCGTCGGCGGCGAGCTCTTCGAGCCGGCGGCGCACTTCTGACTCGAGCTCGCCGATTCGGGCATCGAGCGCCGCGAGCCATTCGTCGCGCTGCCGCTCGAGCACCTTCGTCGCATCCTCGAGCCGCCGCTCGAGCCGCTGCGCACCGGCATCGCCGACATGCGCGAGCCGCTCAGCGAGCACCGCCTCCGCCTCACGTGCGAACACCTCGACCGATCGGTCGAGCTCGCGTCCGAGCCGGCGCGCCGCGTCCTCGCGGCTCGCCTTGACGAGCGTCGCGAACTGCTGCGTCGCCTCGTCGGAATAGGTCGCAGTCGAACGCTCGACGATCCTTGCCATCTGCTCGACCTGGCGGCGCACGACGTCCTCGAAACCGGCGCGCACGCGTGCGGCGGCGTCGACCTCCTCCCGCTCGACGCGTTCGAGCAGCTCCCGCTCGCGCCGGCGCAGCCGCTCGTCGAGCTCGTGCAGCGCGCGTCGTCGTTCTGCGGCGTGCGCCTCGACCTCGGTGTGCGCCTGGCCGAGCGCGGCCTCGAGCGCCTTCTCGACCTCGGTTCGCAGCCGCGACAGCGCGGCACGCTGCTCCTCGCTCTCGGCCGAGAGGCGGTCGGCGTCGGCCGCGAGCCGCAGCTCGACGTCGGAGACGAGTTGCTTCTGGCGCGCCGCGAGCTCGGCGATGTGCGTCTTCGTCGCCGCCGAGGCGCGCTCGAGATCCTGCGCCCAACCGGCGAGCCGCTGCTCGACCTGCGCTTGCGTCGTCGTCAGCCCGGCCGTGAGCTCGTCGGCGATCGAGCGCTGCCGGCCGACGAACTCGCGACGGTGCTGTTCGGCGAGCGTGCTCTCCTCCTGCTGCAGCAGCGAGACGGACTCGGCGCGCGCGCGGGCGAGCACGCGCTCGAGCTCGGCAGCGCGATCGCGCGCCTCGGCGTCGACCTGCTCGCGCAACCGCGCCTGTGCGGCGGCGAGATGCTCGTCGTACGCGGCGGTCTGCGCGTGCGCGCGCCGCAGCGCCGCTGCCGCCGCGAGCACGAGCGTGCTCGCGCACAGTCCGGCGGCAGAGATCGCGAGCTCGCGCTGCTGGCGCAGCGCGTAGAACACCCAGGCGGCGATGGCGCCTGCGCCGGCCACTGCGATCAGCGCCAGGAGCGGCCGCAGGGCGATGCGGCGCAGGGCGGCGAGCCCAAGGGCGACCGCAGCGACCCCTGCGGCGACGGCGAAGGCGATGTCGAAGATCGTGGGCAGCGCCACGGCCCCCATCGTACGACGTCAGGCGGCGCGCGCGACCAGGAGCGCTCCCGCCAGCAGCGGCATCGCGGCGGCGAGCAGCTCCAGCGCCCGCTCGAGCGGCGCCGTCGTCGTGGGATCGCCTTGGGAGCGCCGCGCGAAGCGCACAGGCGTCGAAAGCGTTCGCTGCGCGAGGCTCGTGGCGAAGGCGAAGGCTGCGCCGGCCGCGGCCTCCCAGCGCAACCGCTCCGCGACCGCGAAATACCCGGTGAGCAGCGGGAACGCGCCCCACGTGAGCGCGAACCAGACGTCGGAGTGGAAGCGGCCTTCCCAGAGCTCGAGGTTGTAGGCGACGACGACGAATGCGCCGACGGCGACGAACGCGAGCAGCCACCACGTGTGCCGCGCGGCGACCGCGATCCCGATCGCGCAGGCCGCGACGATCGACACGGCCGCCAGCGCGACGAGGAGCGCCGACGGTATCCGTGTCTGCAGCGGCCGTCCGTTCAGCTCGTCGAGCGCGTGCGCTCCGACGCCCATCGCGAACAGGAACGCCAGTGTCGTCCAGCCGAGGATCGGCCAGTTCATATGCGGAGCAAGCGCGGCGCCGATCGCGACGTACGAGAGGTGCCAGAGCGTGTACGGCGGGTGGAGCAGCGTCACGTAGTCGCGCCAGCCGCCCGGCCGAAGCGCGTAGAACGCCGGCCGCGCGGGCGAGCTCACGCGCGCACGCCCCAGACGACGATGCCGCCGCCGACGCTCAACCGTCGCGCGTGCACGTCGACGATCCCCGCGTCGCGCCACAGGTCGAGCAGCGGCACGCGCGCGTGGAACCCGCGGATGCTCGGTCCCAGGAAGCGCCCGACGTCCCACCAGCCTCTTCCGCCGACGGCGTAGCCGGCCGCGGGGAGGAGTGCGCGCACGTACAGCTCCCAGAGCGGCCGCCACAGGCCACGCGGCACGGCGAACTCGAGCATCGCGATCGTCCCGCCGGGACGTACGACGCGCGCGAGCTCGCGCATCGTCGCAGCGGGGTCGTCGACGTACCGCAAGAGATAGGTGAAGGTCAGCGCGTCGAACTCTCCGTCGCCGAACGGCAGCTCCTCGGCCCGGCCTTCGCGCAGCTCGATTCGCGACCCGAGCCCGGCCCGTTCGACGCGTGTCCGGCCGGCCGCGAGCATTTCGGCGCTCTGGTCGATGCCGACGATGCGGCGCTCCGGCGAGCGCCGTGCGAGCTCGATCGCGACGGCGGCCGTCCCGCTCGCGACGTCGAGCACGCGGAGCGCGTCGTCGGGGATGCGCGAGACGAGGAAGCGGCGCCAGCGCGGGTCCTGCCGGAAGGACAGGAGGTCGGCGAAGCGGTCGTAGTTCGGCCCGAGCGGAGCGAAGAGCTGCCGGGCATGGGCGGTCCTCGCGGACACGGTCCGAGTCTACGCTGGCCGCATGGCGCTGACCGACGACCTCGACCGGATCGGTGCCGCAGCGCAGGCGCTCGCTGGGCCGGGAGAGCGGGTGATCGGCGTCGTCGCGGCCGAGCCGCTCGGTGCTCCGCGGGTCTACCTGTGCGCGTACGACACCGGCGACGGCGCGCACGCCTGGCTTGCGCTCGACGACGACGGCCGGCCGGTCGCCGACCTGCGGCGGGTGCGCGACGCCGCGCAGCTTGCCGCGCTCTGCGAGGTCGCGGCCGACACCGCGGGCGGCGAGGAGCTCGACGAGCTGCGGCTCCGGCTCCGCGAGTTGCGCGAGCGCGAGGCTCCGCCCGGCATCGAGGAGGCCGAGGCCGCCGCCGCCGCCGTCGCGGAGGAGCTCGCCGCCGAGCCGCGCGTCGCGACGACGGAGTTCCTCGACCGGCTCGGGGCGCTCGCGCGCCGGCTCGAGCACACGCTCGGAACCGATGCCGCGTCGCCCTTCGGCGCCGCCATGCAGCAGGCGCTCGGGGCCGTCGAGGAGCTTGCCGCCGACGTCGAGCGCAACTACAAAGGACGGACACCGTGAGCGATGACCTGCGCACCTCCGACGCAGAGCGCGAGACCGCCGTCGCGCGACTGCGGGAGGCGTCGGCCGAAGGGCGGCTGACGCTCGACGAGCTGGCGCTGCGTACCGGTTCGGCGTACGCCGCGCGCACCCGCGGCGAGCTCGTCGCCGTGACCGCGGATCTGCCGGCGCCCGCCGCCGGTTCGATGCCGGCCCGCGGCCGTTCGTGGCCTGGGATCGTCGTCGGAATCTTCGCACCCGTGTCGCGCCGCAAGCGCTGGCGGCTCCGCAAGCACACAGTCGTCCTCTCGGTCTTCGCGCCCACGAAGCTCGACCTGCGTGCGGCGACGTTCGGGGCCGAGACGGCCACGATCACGATCCTCAGCGTCTTCGCGCCGGTGACGGTCGTCGTGCCCGAGCACGTCGAGGTCGACGTGACGATGCTGCCGATCTTCGCCCCCCTTCGCGAGGTGGGGTCGGCCGGCGACCTCTCACCGGCCGCGCCGCGCGTCAGGATCGTGGGGGTCTCGGTCTTCGCACCCACGTTCGTCCGTCACGGCGGCGGCTAGAGTCCGGGCTATGGAAGGCGGCGGCTTCAATCTGTTCGGCGGCGGCGATCCGGAGGAGTTCCTGCGCGCGATGCAGGAGGCGATGGAGCGCGCAGGCGAGCAGCAGGCCGAGGTGCAGACGAAGCACTTCGCGCAGGAGACGCTCGACACCGCGGTCGAGCTGACTTCCGCGGCGCTCGGCCAGATCGCCCCTCAGGGCTCGGTCGACGAGCAGGCGATGGCGCTCCGCGACGCGATGCGCGTGCTCTTCCCCGAGGCGGTGGCGCTCGTCAGCGCAGCCCGCCAGGGCCTCATGCGCGACGCGTGACCCTGCTCGACCGAGCGCTGGTCAGTGTCCTGCCGGCCGTGCCGAAGCCGGTCGTCCAGCTCTTCTCCGCGCGCTACATCGCCGGCTCGACGCTCGCCGACGCGGTCCGGGTCGTGCGGCGGCTGAACGCCGAGGGGAAGCTCGCGACCATCGACGTGCTCGGCGAGGAGATCACGCGCGAGGAGGAGGCGCGCGCGATCGCGCAGGCGTACCGCGACGTCTTCGCCGCGATCGAGCGCGAGGGGCTCGCGTCGAACGTGAGCGTCAAGCTGACCGGGCTCGGGCTCAAGCTTGCGTACGACCTGTGCCGCGAGAACCTCGAGTCGATCCTCGCGCAAGGGCAGTTCGTCCGTATCGACATGGAGGACTCGTCGACGACCGACGAGACGTTGCGCCTCTATCGCGAGCTGCGCGAGGACGGTCACGAGAACGTCGGCATCGTGCTGCAGGCGTACTTGCGCCGCACGCTGGACGACATCTACGCGATCGCTGATCTGCGCCCCAACGTGCGGCTGTGCAAGGGGATCTACGTGGAGCCACCCGCGCTCGCGTTCACCGATTACGAGGCGGTGCGCGCGAACTACGTCAAGGCGTTGCGTGCACTGAGCGTGGTCGACGGCGCGCATGTCGCGATCGCGACGCACGACGAGTGGCTGATCGGCGAGGCGCTACGTCTGCTGCCGCCGAGCTACGAGTTCCAGATGCTGCTCGGCGTGCGCGAGGAGCGGGCGACCCAGCTCGTGCACGAGGGCCACCGGCTGCGCGTCTACGTGCCGTTCGGCGAGCAGTGGTACCGCTACTCGTTGCGGCGGCTCCAGGAGAATCCGGCGATGGCCGGGACGATCGCGCGCTCGACGGTCGGGCGCCTGCTCGGCCGCGGCGGATGATCTGGGCGAAGGCCGAGGGCTGCCGCGTCACGCTGTCGGACGGGCGGGAGCTGCTCGACCTGACCGGCGGCTTCGGCGTCGCCGCACTCGGCCATCGCAATCCGAGGATCCTCGCGGCGTGGCGCGAGCAGGAGGTCGTGCACGCGCTCGGCGATCTCGCCGACGCCGAGGTGACGGTGCGGTTGCGTGAGGCCCTGCCGTGGCCGGCGAAGCTGGGCGTCACCGGCGAGGACGCGGTCGAGGTCGCGCTGCGCACCGCCGGCCTCGCGACCGGGCGCACACGCATCGTCGCGTTCGACGGGGCGTACCACGGCACCGGTCTCCTGGCGCTCGCCGCGACCGACTTCGACCACTTCAAGGCGCCGTGGCGCGACTGGCTGCCGGGGCCCGTCGACCGGCATCCGTACGGCGCCGATCCAGGCCGCTTGCCTGGCGACACGGCGTGCGTGATCGTCGAGCCGGTGCAGGGCCGCGCCGGCTCGCGCGTGCCACCCGACGGCTTTCTCGAGCTGCTGCGCGCGCGCTGCGACGAGGCGGGGGCGCTGCTCGTCGTCGACGCGATCTACGCCGGGCTCGGCCGGGTGGGCGAGCTCTGGCCCGGCGCCGAGGTCGCGGACGTCCTCTGCGTCGGCAAGGCGCTCGGCGGCGGCATCCCGCTCTCGGCGGCCCTGTTCGTGCAGCGGGGCCTCGCCGAGCTCTGGGAGCTCGGGCCGGAGGACGTCTACACGCACACGCACGTCGGCAACCCGCTCGCGTGTGCGGCCGCGCTCGTGCTGCTCGACGAAGCGCCGGCGCTGCTCGATCGTGTGCGCGAGCTCGGCGACCGCTTCGAGCAGGCCGGTTGGCATGGCCGTGGTCTGCTGCGCGCGAAGACCGGCAGCGCCGACGACGCGCTCGCGCGCGGTGTGCTCGTCGTGCCTGCCGGGGTCGACGGCTCGCTGATTCAGGCGACGCCGCCCTTCACGCTCGCCGACGACGAGGTGGACGAAGCGCTGCGCCTGCTCGGCTAGCGGCGTGCGTAGAGCAGGAACGTCCCCGGCAGTCGCCGCTCGCCCGGGTACTCCTCGAGCGCCTCGATGCGGAAGCCGGCACGGATCAAAACGGTGACGATCCTGCCCAGCCGCCAGAACCCCTCGGCGAAGTAGTCGTAGTGCCAGCGCTGCAGCCCGTCGACGCACAGCGCGACCGGATGCGTCTCGTAGACGAGCAGCTCGCCGCGCGGCTGCAGCGCGGCGACGACGTTCGCCGCCCACGCGTCGAGGTCGTCGAGCTGCCAGAGCGTTCCCTCCGGCGAGTACACGAGGTCGAAGCGACCGCGGCGCAGCTCGGCCGGCAGCCGCTCGGCGTCGCCCTGGATCCAGAGGATCTTCGGCCACTGCTCGCGGGCCGCGTCGAGCGCCGCCTCGGAGGGGTCGACGGCAGTGACGACGGCCCCTTGCTCGGCGAGCTCTGCGCTCGCCTCACCGCCCGCGGAGTGCAGGTGCAGAACGCGGCGCTCCGTGAGATCGCCGAGCGTCGCCTTGACGATCGGCGGCAGGCCGGCGCCGCTGTGCCGCCGTCTGCGGTGCAGGTCGTCGAACGCGCGCCGGTTGACGTCGGTCGGCTCCATCAGGCCCCCAACAAATCAGACACCCAGTGAGAAGCCGCCGTCGACGATCAGTGTCTGGCCGCGGACCATCGCCGCGTCCTCCGAGCAGAGAAACGACACTGCGCCCGCGATGTCGTCCGGCTCGACGAGCCGTCCCGCCGGGGTGCGCTCGACCGACGCGAGCATCTCGTCCTTGTTCGGGAAGTGCTCGAGCGCGCCGGTTGCGACGACGCCGCCCGACACCGCGTTGACGCGGATGCCGCTCGCCGACAGCTCGACGCCGAGGTAGCGGACGACCGACTCGAGCGCCGCCTTCGACGTCCCGACGAGCACGTAGTTCTCGAGCACGCGCTGCGAGCCGAGCGACGAGATCGCGACGATCGACGACCCCTCCGCCATCGACGGCGCGCAGGCGCGTGCGAGCGAGAGCAGCGCCCGCGCGTTGGCATTGAGCGTCCAGTCCCAGTGCTTGTCGGTCGTGTCGAGCGCGGGCTCGATCACTCCCGTCGCCGCGTTGTGCACGACGACGGCGTACGGCCCGTGCGAGGCGAGCTCCTCGACGACCGCCGGCTTCGACACCTCGCCGCGGACGAGCACGACCTCGGCCTCGATCTCCTGCGCAGCAGCCGCCGCGGCCGCGTCGTTCCGCATGTAGCCGAGCACCGCCTTCGAGGCGCCGTCCGCGACGAGGCGCTTCGCGATCGCGAGCCCGATGCCCCTCGTGCCGCCGGTGACGAGCACCGACGCTCCACCTGGGTTCATCGCTCGTCGACGGGAGCGGAGCTCGGCAGCGTCTCCCAGCCGGGCCGCGACGACGGCTCGCGACCGCCCTGCTCCGCCTTCGAGGAGGCGTAGCCGAGCCGGTCGAGCAGCTCCATCTTCTCTTCGCCGTACCGGCGGACCGGATCGTCCTCGCCGAGGCCCTCCACGAGCCGGCGGACACGCGCCCGCAGCTGGTACGCGAACTGCGGCGTCGCGGGCCCGACGAGGGCGTCGATCTCGGTGATCGTGGGCTCCGGCATCGGCACAAGCGTAATCGGTAGCTTCGGCGGCGTGCGCCGAGCATCTGCCGTGGACGCGATGTTGCTCGGGACGGTGCTGCTGTGGGCGCTCAACGTCACCGTCACGAAGTTCATGTTCGAGCACGGCTGGCAGCCGGTCGCCTACGGGACGCTGCGCTATTTCGTCGCGATCCTCTTCTTCTGGGCCTTCACCTGGTGGCGCGAGCGCTCGTTCCGGATCGAACGGGGCGACTGGTGGCTCGTCCTGGTGGCCGCGATCGGGATCTTCGGCAACCAGATCTGCTTCGTCTACGCCGTGAAGCTCGCGACCGCGTCGATGGTCGCCCTCCTCCTCGGCGCGACGCCGGTCTTCATGGGGCTGATCGCCGCCGCCTTCGGGCTCGAGCGGCTGCAGGGGACGTTCTGGATCGGCGCCGCCGTCACGATGGGCGGCGTGACGCTGATCGCCGTCGCGTCGGGCGGGGGTCTCGGCGGATCGACGCTCGCCGGCAGCATCCTCGGCATCGCGACCGCCTTCACGTGGGCCTGCTACTCGACCTCGATCGCCCCGCTGATGCGGCGGTACAGCCCGTACCGGATCAGCTCGGTCGTGCTGCCGGTCGGCTGGGTGCCGCTCGCCGCCTGGGGCCTGCCGCAGGCGACCCACCAATCCTTCCACTTCGGCGCCCTCGTCTGGATCGCGTTCGGGTTCGCGGTGACCGGGCCGCTCTTCCTGACGAACATCCTCTGGTTCACCGCGATCGACCGGGTCGGCGCGCCGAGGGCGTCGCTCTTCGCGAACCTGCAGCCGTTCTTCTCCGTCTTCTTCGCGCTGATCCTGCTCTCCGAGACCCTCCACCCGATGGAGATCGCCGGCGGGCTGCTGATCTTCGGGGGCATCGCGCTCGAGCGCGTCTGGCGCCGTCCGCGTGACGTCGTGCTTCCCGAATAACCGTACAATCGGGGTCATGAGCGAAGACCTGATGCCTCTCCTCGGCTGGGACCACATCGAGTTCTGGGTCGGCAACGCGAAGCAGGCCGCGTACTTCTACGAGCACGCGATGGGCTTCACCCGCACGGCGTACGCGGGGCCCGAGACGGGGGTGCGCGACCGCGCGTCGTATGTGCTCGAGCAGGGCGACATCCGGTTCGTGCTCACGTCGGCGCTCAGCGAGGACCACGAGATCGCAAGGCATCATGCGCGCCACGGCGACGGGGTGCGCGACATCGCGCTGACCGTGCCGAACGCGGGGCACGCCTACCGCGAAGCGATATCGCGCGGTGCCGACAGCATCGCCGAGCCGCTGCGCGTCGACGACGAGTACGGCACGATCGAGACGGCTTCGATTGCGACCTACGGCGACACGATCCACACGTTCGTCGACCGCAGCGACTACGCCGGCCCGTTCAAGCCGGGCTTCGTGTCGCAGTCGTCGAACGGCCACGCGCCCGGCGGGGTCGGGCTGATGAACATCGACCATGTCGTCGGCAACGTCGAGCTCGGCCGGATGAACGAGTGGGTCGAGTTCTACGAGCGCGTCTTCGGGATGACGAACATCATCCACTTCGGAGACGACCAGATCCAGACCGAGTACTCGGCGCTGATGTCGAAGGTCATGTCGGACGGAGCCGGGAAGATCAAGTTCCCGATCAACGAGCCGGCCGAGGGCAAGCGCAAGAGCCAGATCGACGAGTACCTCGAGTTCTACGGCGGCGCCGGCGCGCAGCACATCGCACTCGCGAGCAACGACATCGTCCGGACGGTGGAGGCGATGAAGGGACGCGGGTTCAACTTCCTCGACACGCCGGACGTGTACTACGACGACGCGGTCGAGCGCGTGGGCGAGATCGAGGAGGACTACGCCGTCCTGCAGCGCCACAAGATCCTCGTCGACCGCGACGACGACGGCTACCTGCTGCAGATCTTCACGAAGACCGCGCAGGACCGGCCGACCGTCTTCTTCGAGGTGATCGAACGGCACGGCGCCACGACGTTCGGCGAAGGCAACTTCAAGGCGCTGTTCGAGGCGATCGAGCGCGAGCAGGCGTTGCGCGGCAACCTGTAGTCGTCGGTTCGCGCCTGCGGGTAGGCAGCCGAAGGCATTTGAAACTCGTGGGCGAAGCGAGTAGCTTCGAACCGATGCGGAGCGGTGCGTACCAACTCTGGCGCTCCCTGATTGCGTTGATCGCAGCGGCGTGCGTCGTCCAGATCTTCCTCGCGGGCAGGGGCGCGTTCGGGGTCCATGGATCTGCCAAGCTGGACGACCAGGCGAGCTTCGACCCTCATCGAGTGCTTGGAGAGATCATCGGGATCCTGGCCGTGCTCGCCTTGCTCGCAGCGCTCGCGTACTGGCGAGACAAGCGACTCATCGCCGTCACGTTCGCGCTCGCAGTGATGGCGGAGATCCTCCAGCATCTCTTCGCGCTACCCAGCCATCCGTGGGTCGCAGGGCTGCACGCGCTGGACGGGATCACCATCCTGGCTCTCTCGGCCTGGCTCGCGCATCAGGCCTGGCGGGGCAACCGCAATACAGTGCCTGCTTCGGCCACCGGGACGACCGCGGGCGTCTGACGCGTCGCTCGGTTGGAGCGGCCGCCGCGATCGGGCGCGGTCGAGAGCCGTTTTCGGCTCGCCGCAGGCGGCATGATCCAAGCAGTGTTCGATCTCGACGCAGCTGCGCGGCAGGCTCGTTCGCTCGAGCGCCTCGAGCACCGGCCGTGGCCGGTGCCGCCGCGCGGTTGGGTGATGGGGCAGACGTGGGAGGACCTGCTGTTCGCGCACTGGCGCGTGCCGGTCGAGGAGATCAGGCCGCACGTCCCGCCGGGGCTCGAGGTGGAACAGCACGACGACACCGCGTGGCTCGGCATCACGCCCTTCCGCCTGACGAGCCTGCGCGCCCGCGGCACGCTGCCGCTGCCGTACCTGTCGAGCTTCCTCGAGCTGAACGTCCGCACGTACGTCCGCGCCGGCGACAAGCCGGGCATCTGGTTTTTCAGCCTCGATGCATCGAGCCGCGCGGCGGTTGAGGTCGCGCGCCGCACGTACCGGCTGCCGTACTTCCACGCGCGCATGTCGGCGAACCGCCGCGGCGAGTCGATCGACTACGAGTGCGCGCGGATCGAGGAGGCGGGCCGCGTGTTCAGCGGCAGCTACCGACCCAGCGGTTCGGTGTCGTACGCCGAGCCCGGCTCCCTCGAGTGGTTCCTCACCGAGCGCTACTGCCTCTACACGACCGACCGAGGCGTGCTCGCGCGCGCCGACATCCACCACGAGCTGTGGCCGCTGCAACCGGCGGAGGCGACGATCGAGCTCGCGTCGATCTCGCCGCTCGAGCTCCGCGGCGAACCGGTGCTCCACTTCTCGCGCCGCCAGGACGTCGTCATCTGGCCGCTCGAACGCCTGCCTGAATAGGCTGCTGCGGTGACACCGCAGCGCCGCACCGCGCTCGCGTCCGTCGTCGCCGCCGCAGCGCTCATCGCGCTCAAGCTCGGCACCGGCCTCGCGACCCACAGCCTCGGCCTCCTGTCGGAGGCTGCGCACTCCGGCACGGACCTCGTGGCGGCCTTGCTGACGTTCTTCGCCGTCGGCGTCGCAGCGCGGCCGGCCGACGTCGGTCACCAGTACGGGCACGGGAAGGCCGAGCACCTCTCCGCGCTCGCCGAGGCGGCCGTGCTCGTGCTCGCGAGCCTCCTGATCGCCTGGCGCGCGATCGCGCGCCTCGCCGGCAGCTCGCACCAGCCGGTCCACGCGCGCTGGTACGCCCTCGTCGTGATCGGCGTCGTGATCGCGATCGACGTCGGCCGGACCGTCGCGTCGACACGCGCCGCGCGCCGCTTCCACTCGGCGGCAATGTCCTCGAACGCACTCCACTTCGGCTCGGATCTCGGCGGCTCGATCGCCGTGCTCGTCGGCCTGCTCTTCGTGCGGGCCGGCTACGACAAGGCGGACTCGATCGCGGCGCTCTTCGTCGCGTGCATCGTCACGTCGGCGGCGGCGCGGCTGATGCGCGGCAACATCGACGTCCTGATGGACCGCGTGCCCGCCGACGCCGAGGCCGCAGCCCACAGCGCGATCGCCGGGATCGTCCCCGCGGTCGAGCTGCGCCGCCTGCGGATGCGGCAGGCGGCGGGGCGTGTGTTCGCGGACGTCGTGATCGGCGTGTCGCCCGACGCCGTGGTCGGCCAGGGCCACGCGGCAGCCGACGCCGTCGAGCGCGCGCTCGAGTCGGCACTGCCGGAGGCCGACGTCGTCGTGCACGTAGAGCCGATGTCGACCCACGGCGACGTGCGCGAGCGCGCGCACGCGGCGGCGCTCGGCATCCCGCGCGTGCGCGAGGTGCACAACGTCGCCGTCGTCGCGCTCGCATCGGGCACGGAGCTGTCGCTCCACCTGAAGCTGCCGGGCGACCTCGGTCTCGACGAGGCGCACGCGATCGCCGAGCAGGTCGAGCATGCGATCCTCGCGGCCGTGCCCGAGGTGTCGGCCGTGCAGACGCACCTCGAGCCGCTGAGCGAGGAGGCGTCCGCGGCCGAGGTCGCCGGCGACACGGCGACGGTCAACCGCGTCGTCAACGACGCCACGGGCGGCCTGCCCGACGAGCTGCGCTTTCTGCACACCGACGAAGGGCTCGTCGCGCACCTGACGCTCGCGCTCGACTCGGCGACACCGCTGGCGGATGCGCATGCGGTCGCGAGCCGAATCGAGGAGACGCTTCGCCGCGAGCTGCCCGAGATCGCCGACGTCGTCGTGCACACGGAGCCACGCCCGTGAAGCTGTGCATGTTCTCGCCGGGTGACCAGAACCTGGAGCGCGGCTGGCCCGGGCGCATCGACGGTGACGTCGTCGTCCAGCTCGCCGCGCAGACCCTGCAGGCGTACTTCACGGGCGGCGGCGACGCGCGCGAGCACGCGACGTATCCGGTGGCCGACGTCACGCTGCGCGCGCCGGTGCTGCACCCGCCGTCGATCCGCATCTTCGGCGCCGAAGGCGACTTCTCGTTCGCGAACCCCGCCGCCGTGCACGGACCGGAGGACACGATCGTGCTCCCGGCGGGCGTCGAAGCGATCGAGGCGCAGCTCCGGCTCGCCGCCGTGATCGGTGACGCAGGGGCGATCGGGGGCTTCACTCTGCTGAACGAGTTCCACGCGCCGCAGCTCCGCGGAATGAAGACACACGACTTCGCGATCTCGCTCGGGCCGCTGCTCGTCACGCCCGACGAGCTCGAGACGGCCCGCGACTGGAATCCGCTCGTCGAGCACGCCGGCCGCAACACGCGCCTCTATCCCGGCGACGTGCTCGCCGCAGGCGGTGAGCTGATCGGGCCGTTCCACGACGGCGACCTCGTCGAGGTCGGCTTCGACCCGATCGGCACGCTGCGCAACCGCGTGGCGGCGCCGTGACGCGCGTCGCGGTCGTCGGAGCGGGGGTGATGGGCAGTGCGACCGCCTGGTCGCTGCGCGAGCGTGGAGCCGAGGTCACCGTCTACGAGCAGTTCGACGACGTCGAGCACGAGCGCGGATCCTCTCACGGCCGGACGCGCATCTTCCGGCTCGCGTATCCGGAGGACGAGTGGGTCCGGCTCTGCCAGGAGTCGCTCGACGGGTGGCGCGAGCTCGACGGCGACCTTCTCTCGCTGCACGGCCTCATCGAGCTCGCGCCGTCCCGTGCGCTGACCTCGGCGGACGCGCTCGAGCGCTGCGGCGCCGAGTTCTCGTTCGAGCCGCCGGACGAGCGGGTGCGCGTGCCCACCGGAGCCGTCGCGCTCTGGCAGCCCACCGCGGGAGTGGTCTACGCCGACCGGGCGCGCCGCGCGTTCCTGCGCGGTGTCGACGTGCGCACCGGAGTGCGGATCGAGTCGCCTGACGAGCTCGACGCCGACGCCGTCGTGCTCACGGTCGGCGCCTGGATCCGGCGCTTCCTGCCCCACCTGGAGACGCAGGTGACGCGCGAGACGGTCGCGTACTTCCGCCACGACGGGCCGCCGCTCCCTTCCGTCGTCGAGCTGAACGCGCAACGCGGTCATGCGATGTATGCGCTGCACGACCCGGTGCACGGGCTGAAAGCGGGGGTCCATTTCGGCGGCGCCGCGGCGGATCCCGACGAGCCGGGGATCGCCGACGAGGAGATGCTCGAGCGGATCGCGGGGTGGGTCGCGGATCGGTTCCCGGCGGCGGACGCGGAGCCCGTCGCGGCGCAGACGTGCCTCTACACGTCGACCGTCGACCATTCGTTCGTGCTCGAACGGCGCGGCCGGCTCGTGGTCGGCTCCGCCTGCTCGGGTCACGGCTTCAAGTTCGCGCCGGCGATCGGGCGGCGGTTGGCCGATCTGGCCCTCGGATAATCTGCAGACGTGCCCTTCTACCAGCGCCTCGGCGACGTCCCGCGCAAGCGCCACATCCAGTTCCGCGAGAACGGCACCCTCCTCACCGAGGAGGTGATGGGCCTCGAGGGCTTCACCGGCAACGAGTCGATCCTCTATCACCTGCAGTCGCCGTGCCGGGTCATGAAGCTCGACGGCTTCGAGCCGATCGAGCGCAAGGAGTGGGTGCCCGACCAGCACGCGCACAGGCACTTCCACACGAAGGAGATCGACGCCGCCGGCGACGAGGTGACCGGCCGCCGGCTCCTGATGTGGAACAACGACGTCGAGATCTCGCTCTGCCGCCCGAAGGACTCGATGGACTACTTCTTCCGCAACGGCGAGGGCGACGAGGTGATCTTCGTCCACGAGGGGAGCGGCGTCCTCGAGACGGTGTTCGGCGACGTGCCGTACAAGGAGGGCGACTACGTCGTCGTCCCGCGCGGGACGACGTACCGCTTCCAGCCGGAGGCGTCACCGCAGCGGTATCTCGTGTTCGAGACGCCGGGGCTGATCGAGATCCCGCGCCGCTACCGCAACCAGTACGGGCAGATCATGGAAGGCGCGCCGTACTACCACCGCGACATCCATCCGCCGACCGAGCTGAAGACCGTGCGCGAGCAGGGCGAATTCCCGGTGAAGGTGCGCGTGCGCGGCGGCTACCAGACATATCTGCTCGATTACCACCCGTTCGACGTCGTCGGCTGGGACGGCTACCTCTATCCGTGGACGTTCTCGATTCACGACTTCGAGCCGATCACCGGTCGGATCCACCAGCCGCCGCCCTCGCACCAGACGTTTGCGGGCCAGAACTTCGTCATCTGCTCGTTCTGCCCGCGCAAGCTCGACTTCGACCCGGACGCGGTGCCCATCCCGTACCACCACTCGAATCTGCAGTCGGAGGAGATGATCTATTACGTCTCCGGCAACTTCGGGTCGCGCAAGGGCGTCGAGGTCGGGTCGATCACGCTGCATCCCTCGGGGTTGCCGCACGGCCCGCAGCCCGGGCTCGCGGAGAAATCGATCGGCACCCACGAGACGCATGAGCTCGCTGTCATGTGCGACACGTTCAACCCGCTGAAGCTGACCGATTTCGCGAAGAAGCTCGACGACGGGACGTACTGGCGCTCGTGGTACGAGAACGCGTCCCAGCCGGCGGATGCGACGGACGACGCCTCGGGCGCCGGGCTGACGTCGCACCTCTAGCCGTCCCGCCGCCGTACGACTTCGCGCTCTCGACCGAGCGCTTCCGAGCCTTCGGCGTCGACCGCGCGACGGTGTGGCACGAGGGAGGGCTGCACCGGGTCGTCGGCGGGCGCGAGGTCCGGATCGAGGCGGCGGAGGGCGGCGTCGAGGTCGAGCCCTTCGACGACTCCGTGCGCGTGCTGCTCGGCTTCCCGTTCGACCTCGACGCGTTCTACGCATGGGCCGCGGACGACGAGGTGCTGCACTCGCTCGCCGTGCGGCTGCGCGGCTTCCGGCCGCCCCTGATGCCGGATCCGTGGGAGATGCTGGTCGGGTCGATCACGGCCCAGCAGGTGTCGCTCTTCAGCGCGACCGCCATCCGCAACCGGTTCGTCGAGGCGTACGGCGAGCGGCACGACGTCGCGTGGGCGTTTCCGTCGCGCGATCGCGTCGCCGCTCTCGGCGAGGGCGCCCTCGTCGCGCTCGGCTTCTCGCGTCGCAAGGAGGAGTACGTGCTCGGGCTCGCGCGCAGCGAGCTCGACCTCGGCGCCCTCCGGACGCTGCCGGACGACGAGGTGAGGGCACGGATCGTCGCGCTTCGCGGTCTCGGGGACTGGACGGCGGAGTGGTTCCTCGCGCGCCATCTCGCCCGCCCCAATGCGTGGCCGTGGGGCGACCTCGCGCTCCGCAAGGCGGTGGCCGATCTCTATCGTGGCCTCGACGTCCGGGAGGCGCGCGAGCGCTTCCACCCGTTCGAGAATCTCGCCGCCCACTACCTCTTGCTCGCCCAGCGCACCCCGTGATCCGCGCCGCCGCCGAAGCCGACTCTCAGCTCGTGCGGGAGCTCTGGCGCGCGTTCAACGTCGAGGTTGCGGACCTGCCGTGGCGTGACGACGACGAGGACGATTTCGCGCCCGACGTCTCGCTGCTCGCCGGCGAGGACGGGATCGTCTCGCTCCGCCGCGACGGCTCACGCTGCTTCGTCGTCGACGTGCTCTACGTGCGGCCCGCCGCGCGCGGGAAGGGACTGGGGATGGAGCTGATGCGCGCCGCCGCGGAGCACGCGCGCACGGCAGGCGCCGAAGCGGTCGAGCTGACCGTGCTCGAATCGAACAAGCCGGCGCGCCGTCTGTACGAGCACCTCGGTTACGCGACCGTCGAGCGGCGGCTGGCCGCGATGCTCACCGCGCAGGGCGACGACGCGACGTACGGCGCCGTCCACGTTCAGACGGACGACGCCGACGTGGTTCGCCGTGAAGCGGCGAAGGTGCTCCATACCGAACCGGACGTGACGCACGCCGGCAACTGGGTGCGCGTCGACGCGGACGTCGAGAAGCTACGGACGCTGGCCCGCGAGCTCTCGTACGCGAGCGGCGTCGCGGTTGCGCTGAGCGTCGAGAGCGGGAATGTCGTCCGCTACGTGCTCTTCGACCGCGGCTCGATGGTCGACGAGTACGCGTCGGTGCCGGAGTTCCACGGCCCCCTGCCACCGGGAGACGTCGTCGCGCTCGGCGCGAACGCCACCGTCGTCGCACGCCTGACGGGGGCCGACCCGCGGCGCGTGCGCGAGGTCGCGCGCACGGCTGCGTCGCCGACCGAGCTGCCGCCCGCCGCCGAGCTGTACGAGCAGATCGCCGACCTTCTGGGGGTGAAGACGAACTGATGTTGACCGTGTACGACGCCGCCCGCTGTCCCTACTGCGCCCGCGCGCGGATCGCGCTCGCCGAGAAAGGGGTGGAGCACGAGGTCATGGAGATCGATCTGGCCGACCGGCCGGCCTGGATCTTCGAGAAGAACCCGACCGGCCGCGTGCCGGTGCTCGAAGAGGACGCGTGGATCCTGCCGGAGTCCTCGGTGATTCTCGAGTATCTCGAGGAGCGCTATCCCGAGCCGCCTCTGCTGCCGCCGGATCCCGCCGACCGGGCGCTCGCACGCGTCTGGATCTTCCGGCACGACGAGTTCGTGGGGCCGTACTACGCGCTGCGTCGCGGCGAGGACGGCGCGGCCGAGCGCTTCGACGAGCAGCTCGCGAAGCTGGACGACGCGCTGAGCCGGCAGGAATGGCTGACCGGGCGCGAGTACGGACTCGCCGACATCGCCTACGTGCCGTGGGTGCTGCGCGCGAGAGACACCCTCGGCGTATCGCTCGCTGCGTTTCCTGCACTACGCTCGTGGCTCAGCCGGCTCGAAGAGCGGCCGGCGGTCGCGAGGGAGGTCGAGGTCGTTGCAGCACTCTGAAATGCCGCGGGTCGTCGACGCGGAGTGGCTTGCCGAGCATCTCCGCGACGGCGACGTCGTGGTCGGCGACGTGCGCGGCCCGAACGCGCACATGCGCGGCCACATCCCGGGGTCGCGGCCGCTCGTGCTCGGCTCGCCGCCGCCGGGAGCCGACGCGTCGAGCGTCGCCGACCTCGCGAAGGAAGTGTCGCTTCGTCTGCGCCGACACGGCATTACCGGCGAGGAGAAGCTCGTGCTCGTCGACCGGGGAGACGGCGTCGGAGCGATGCCTGCCGCACAGATGGCAGAGCTCGCGGGGCATCCACGGGTGGCGATCCTGCTCGGCGGTCTCGCCGCGTGGCCCGGCGAGCTCTCGCAGGGGCCGGTCGAGCTCGAGCCGGTGCGCGCCGCCGCGCTCGAGCCCGACATGACCGCGTTCCCGACACGGCAGGAGCTCGCGTCGCGGCTCGACGATCCGGAGCTCACGATCCTCGACGTCCGGCGGCAGGAGGAGTACACGGGCAAGTCCGGGAGCGCCTGCGATCCGCGGCAGGGGCACATCCCGGGCGCGCGGCGCCTTCAGGTCGACGAGCTCTTCGGCGCCGACGGGATGCCGAAGCCCGCCGACGAGATCCGCGCGCTCGTCGGCGATGCCAAGGAGATCGTCGCCTACTGCCATTCGGGCTCGCGCTCGGCCCTTGCGACGCTGGCGCTGCGAAGCGCCGGCTACGGCGCGCGCAACTACGCAGGCTCGTGGCACGAGTGGAGCCGCCACCCGGAGCTGCCGCTCGAGCGCTGATGGACGACGAGGCCCGGATCACGCAGGCGCTGCGACGCCGTGGAACGACGATGCTCTGCCCTGCGTGCCAGTTCGTGCTGCGGGGGCCTGTCGGCACGTACCGGCTCGTGCCCGACGAGGGAGCCGAGGGAGCGCTCGGCGGCGCGAAGGGGATCAAGGTCTCCGTCTACGGGTGCGGCAACTGCGGCTACGTGCGGCTCCATTCCGCGAATGTGATCGGGCAGCTCGAATGAGGGTGGGCACGGTCACCGCCTCGACCACCCGGCTGACGCAGTACGGCTTCGTGAACGCGTACCTCGTGCGTGAGGACGACGGGCTGACGCTCGTCGATACGACGATGAAGGCAGCCGACGCGATTCTCGCCGAGTCGGAGCGGCTGGGAGCTCCCATCAAGCGGATCGCGCTGACGCACGGCCACGGCGACCACGTCGGCTCCCTCGACGGGCTGAAGCAGCGGCTCGGCGGCGAGGTGCAGGTGTCGATGCCCGAGATCGACGCTCAGATCCATGCGGGCGAGCGCGAGAAGACGGCCGGCAGTTGGCCGAAGCTCGCGACGAAGCCCGACGTCCTGCTGCACGCAGGCGACCGGGTCGGGAGCCTCGAGGTGGTCGCGAGTCCCGGCCACACGCCGGGCCACGTGTCGTTCATCGACACGCGCGACCGGACGCTGATCGCGGGCGACGTCTTCACGAGCTTCGGCGGGGTCGAGGTCTCGAATCACTTCTACTGGCGCTTCCCGCTCGCCGCGATGGCCACCGAGGACAAGGCGCAGGATCTCGAGTCGGCACGCGCGCTTCGCGCGCTCCAGCCGCGGCTCCTGCTCGTCGGGCACGGTCCCGCGGTGCGCGAGCCGGCGGCGGCGATGGATCGCGCGATCAGCCGGGCCGGCTAGAAGGGCCCGACGGCGCGGTCGTTGCCCGTCTTCGCGGCAATCCGCCGTTCGGACCCGTCCACGGCAGACGTGTCGTACGTGTGACGCCTCTGCAACGGGGGTTGCCCCCGTTACAAAGCCGTGACACGCCCAGGCTTCGCTCGCCGACCGCATCAGCGGGGTCTCCAGCCGGCCCAGCCGGGATCCCACCACCACCGCCCGGCGTCGAGATCGGCGGCGACGCGGTCGCCTTCCGCCCGGATCGTCCGCGCCTGCTCCGCGGTGAAGCGTCCCTCGCGCACGCGCTCCTCGATCAGCTGGCGATCCTTCCACTGCCACGGCTCGTCGCGCGGGATCCAGATGTCGAGCTCGAGATCCTGCGTCTCGTACGACTGCTTCCCGCGACGGAACGGCTCCTGAAAATTGAGGTACCAACCCGCGAACTCGCGAGCCTCGCCTTGCCAGAACGCCCAGACCGAATACCAGTCGTCCGGGCGATGCAGCATCAGCACGCCGTGGCCCTCCCAGGCGGCCTTCGGATGCCACGGGTGGAAGCCGAGCGGATATCGAAGCGGCGTGCCGCCGGCGAGGTAGGTGACGAGCAGTTCCGTGTCGTCGTGCACGACGGTGACATCAGTCTCCAGCCAGCAGCGGCCGTCGTTCAGTACTTCGCGCCGCACCACGGTCTCCCCGGGCGACCAGCTCACGACACCGCCAGGATCGCGACGCCGCCGGCGACGGCGGCTGCACCGCCGAACCGGAGCCACGTGACGCGCTCGCGCAGGAAGACGGCTGCGAGGATCGCCGCGATGACGACGCTCGTCTCGCGAACCGCCGCTACGCCCGGTGCCGCGGTCAGTCGCAGCGCGAACAGGAAGAGGACGTACGCGCCGAACGATCCGAGTGCTGCACCGAGCGTCGACCACGACGCCTGCTCGCGCAACGGCGCGACGCCGCGCCAGAGCAGTGAGGCGATCGCGACCGGCACGAGCACCAGCTCGAGGTAGGGGATCGGGGCCGCATGGCGCAACCCCTCCTTGTCGACGAGCGTGTACGAGGCGATCGCGACGCCGATCGCGAGCCCGACGCCGATCCCTTCGGCGCCGCGCCGGAACCCGCGCACGAGCACGACGCCGACGGCGACGAGGAGGACGCCGGCGATGTCCGCCGCGGGAACCGATCGTCCGAGCACGAGCGCCGTCCCCGCCAGCACGAGCGCCGGCGCCGATCCTCGGGCTACGGGATAGACCACCGACAGCTCTCGGCGCCTGTACGCGGCGATCAGCAGGACGAAGTAGAGGGCCTCGAGCGCCGCCGAAGCGGCGATGTACGGGACGGCGGCCGCGTCGACGCGCCACGTCGCCGCGGCGACCGGCGCGAACACGACGACGGATACACACAGAACGGCGACGGTTCGACCCGCGACGTCGGCGGAGCCGCGGAGGAGAACGTTCCAGCCTGCGTGCAGAAACGCGGCAGCGAGCGCGAGCAACAGGGCCTCAACGGGCATTGTCCACCGCGGACGCGTCGTACGTGTGACGTCTCTGCAACGGGGGTTGCCCCCGTTGCAAAGTCGTGACGGGCGCGCCGGGCCGCACGTCGCCGCTACGCGGCGCGCGCGAGCGTCCGCTCGGCGGCCGCGACGAACGCGTCACAGAGGGAGAGGCCGAGCTCGTTCCAGCGACCGATCTTCTCGGCCGTCTCCGCGCGCAGCACCGCCTCGCCGGCGGGCGGATCATCCTCCTCGTCGATCCAGCCGAGCACCTGCGCGTGCGACACCTCGGGATGGAACTGCACGGCCCAGCACGCCTCGCCGAGCCGGAACGCCTGCGTGCACCGCTCGCTGCGTGCGAGCTCGACCGCGCCGGCCGGCACCTCGTACGTGTAGTGGTGCCACTCGAAGGCCTCGAACCGCGCCGGCACGACGTGCGTTCCGAGCACCGGATCCGCCGCGCCCTCGACGGTGAGCTCGACGTCGTACCAGCCGATCTCGGGCCCGGACTCGATCCGCCACACGCGTCCGCCGGCAGCCCGTGACAGCAGTTGCGCGCCGAGGCAGACGCCGAGCACGGGCACGCCGCGGTCGATCAGCCCGCCGAGCCACTGCACCTCGGGCGTGAGCCACGGATGCGCTTCGTCCTGGTCGGCGTGCATCGACCCGCCGAAGACCATGTAGGCGTCGTAGGCGTCGGGCGGCGTCCCGCGCACGCCGAACTCCCATTCCTCGAGCTCGTGCCCGGCGGGTCGGAAGAGCTCGGTCTTCGCGTGCGCCGAGTGGACGACCGAAAGGATTCTCATGCTCCACCCGTCGCGGCGACACCGTTCACGTCGAGCAGCTTACGCAGCCGCCGCGCCCCGTCGGCCGCCTGCGAGATCCGGCCGAGCGGGTTCTCCGGATCCTGCGCCGTCGAGTTGTTGTTGAAGAACGCGTACGCCTCCTCCGACTGCCCGGCAAGCTCGCGCAGCGTCGGCACCCACTCCTCGAGCTCGTCGTCCGAGTAGAGGTAGTCGAAGCGCTCGGCCGCCGAGCCGCCGCGCTTGTTCCATGTGCCGAGATTCCGGCCGTGGAAGCGGACGTACGCAACGGGTGAGGTGACGGCCGGCACCGTGGGGACGAGGTTCTTCGCCGACGCAGACTTCGGTGCGTCGACCGTGACATAGGCGGCGCCGATCCCCTCCAGGAATGCGAGCGTCTCGGCGCGGTTCTCGTCGTCGAGCCACGAGCGGTGCCGGAACTCGACGAGCATCCGGTCGCCGCCCAGCTGGTCGCGCGCCCACTCGAGATACTCGAGCGACTGCTCCTTGAAGACGACGTACGGCGGTAGCTGGAACAGGACGCCGCCCAGCTTGTCCTGCGCGCGCAGCGGCTCGAGCGCCGCGAGGAACCGGCGGAACACCTCGCCGCGCAGCTCGCGCGGTGGCCGGTCGACGCGGCCACGCTCGTCGACCGGCATCGCGTCGCGCAGGTCCTCGGGCAGCACCTCGACCTTCACCGGGTGTCGCGTCATGAGACCGAATGCCTTCACGTGCATCGTGAAGCCGTCCGGCGTCCGCTCCGCCCAGCCCTGCACCATCGACTCGCTCGGCAGCCGGTAGTACGTCGAGTCGACCTCGACCGTGTCGAAGTGCTGCGCGTAGTACGCGAGCCGCTCCTTCGCCGGGAACTTCGGCGGATAGAAGTGCTTCGAGAGGGCGTCGTCGGCCCACGAGCACGTGCCGATGCGGATGGGAGTCATGGGGGACAACTCGCGCCCGCATTAACGCAGGCGCGAGTTGTCGTCGTCCCCTACTTGTGGTGCTTCTTCTTGACCGGCGGCGTCTTGATGTTGACGACACGGCTCTGCGCCTTCCACGGCGAGAGCGTCGCGCTGACGCAACCCGCCGGCGCGACCGCGGGCTGCGGGTTGGCGCAGCCGGCTGCGAACGCCCGCTCGGGCACCGTCGCGTTGATCCGGAAGTACGTCCGCTTACGCGGCTGCAGGTGACCTGCCGTGTGGTAGCCGCCGTTCGTGCCGGTCACCGTGGACGACTGTTGCGTGAGCCTCGCCGGCGAGAGGCCGCGGCTGACGTGCAGCTTCAGCCCGGCGACGGGCTGCCCGCCTTCGAAGACCGTCCCGGCTAGACGCCAGGTGTTCGTCTTCGCGATGTACGAGGGCGAGAGGCCGAGGATGACGGGGAGCGGCTCGATCGCGCGCGCCTCGAACGTCCCGGCCGCGTTGACCGTTCCCTTGCCGGGGTTGTACGGCGTGAAGAGCGTCTCCCACGCGTACATGCCCTGCGCGGTGGGCGTCGTGAAGACGCTGTTGACCGTGAAGCGGGCGTCGAGGACCTGCGCGCCCTGGGCCGAACGGCCCGGGGTGCCGACGGGCACGTCCGGCGGCGGCAGGCAGATCGTCAGCCGGTACTTGCCGAGCGCGGTCTGCGGGCCGACCGTCGGGTTGACGTACAGCGGCAGATTGATGGCCTGTCCTGCGACGCTCAGCTGCAGGATCCAGACCGCCTGACTGTTCGGCGTGCCGGCGCACTGGGTCGAGTCGGCCGCGTGGCTCGCCGGCGAGTCGACGACGACGTTGCCGCTCAGCGGCAGCGTCAGGCCCGCGTCGCGCGAGAAGGCGGTCGCGTCGACCGTGCCGATCGTGGTGCCCGCCGCCTGCGTCAGGTTCGCGGTGTAGCCGTTCGGCACGAAGATGTTGATCGCGGCGATCGGGTCGGTCGCCTGGGGGATCGCGACATGGATCGTCGTCGACTTGGTGCCGTTCAGGAGCATCGCGTCGTGCGTCACGGAGATCGACGCGGTGTTCGCCGCGAACGCTCCCTGCGCGAACACGAGCGCGGAAACCGCCACGAGGGCGGCGAGGCCATATCTCATTCGTGTCTTCCTTTCGTCCAAGAAACCGTCGGCGGAGACTACGTTCCCCGCGGCGACGGAATCCGAACTACCCGACGCGGACCGGCCGGCCGAGCACGTTCCAGTAGCCGTGCTCGAACTTCACGAGGTACGCCTTCGCGATCGGGAAGTAGTTCGTCCGCGTCGTCGTCAGCTTCAGCCCCGGCAGGAGGAACGGATTGGTCTCGTTCAGGCTCGTGGCCGCCTTCAGCACGCCGGCGCGGGTCGGGTTCCTGCCCGCCTTCTTCAGCGAGTCGACCATGGCGTATGCGGCCATCATCCCGTAGATGTGCGCCGCGGCCTTCGGATCCTCGCCCGGCAGGTAGCGCTTCATGATCTGGAGGTAGAGCTTCACGCCCGCCGAGCGCTGCTGCGTCGGGTTCGTCGGGTCGTGCAGAAAGGCCATCGACTGTGCGCCGGCGCCGGTGCTCGCGTCGGTGTTGAGCCGGACGATCTGCATGACCGCCGGGTCGATCGAGACGGAGCTCAGGTACTCGAACGGCCGCCAGCCGAGCTTCGAGGCGCCGACGAAGGCCTGGATCGCCTCCTTCGGCAGCGCGAAGATCACGAAGGTGTCAGCGCCCGAGGCCTTCAGCTGCTGCACCTGCGGCAGCACGTTGTCGTCGAGCAGCGCGTACGAGACCGCCGAGACGATCTGCTTCGCGCGCGCGCCGAGGCCCTTCTTCAGCCCGGCGAGCAGCTCCTTGCCGTAGACGTCGTTCTCGTAGAGCACGGCGATCTTCGCGCCCGGGTGCTGCTTCGCGATCTGCCGTCCCTCGAGCGTCCCCTCGCCGACGTTGTTCGGCAGCAGCGGCAGCGTCCACGGGTACTTCGCGTGCCCGGTGCCGAGCGTCGTCGCACCGCTGCCGACGAAGAGCTGCGGGACCTTGCGCTGGTTCAGGTAGTCGCGGACGGCGATCGAATGCTCGGTGCCGATCGAGTTGAAGATTGCGAACACCTTGTCCTGCTCGACGAGCTTCTGGGTCTTCTGGACGGTCTGCACCGGGTCGTACTGGTCGTCCTCGACCTTGTAGACGACCTTGCGCCCGTAGACGCCGCCGTGCGCATTGACGTAGTCGAAGTACGCCTTCGCGCCGGTCAGCACGGGCTCGTAGGCCGACTCGGTGCCGGTCAGCGGCCCCGTCGCGCCGAGGACGATCTGCGTCTTCGTGACGCCGGGTGTCGCGAGGGCCGTCGAGGCGAACGTCAGTGCGAGCGCCGCAACGGCGAGGAGCCTCACCTCGAGACGGCCTTCTTCAGCACCGACAGCTTCAGCGTGACCTTGCCGAGCGTGATCTGCGCCGCCGGGTCGCTGACGGCCGCGAGATAGAGCGGGTTGCCGTTCTGGTCGGTCGAGGTCGACGCGAGGTAGACGACGAGCTTCTTGCCGGCCGCGAACCGCACCGACTCGTCCATCAGCCGGATCGTCGCCGTACCGGAGGCCCGGGTGATCCTCGTCCCACCGGCCGTGATCGGCGTCGTGCTGCCTTGCACGGCGAGCACCGCGACGAGCCGGTCCCACGCCTTCGCGCCGGAGTACTTCACGGTCACCGTCGAGTCGCCGAACGTCTCGTGGGGGCCGCCGGTGATCCGGACGCTCCGGATCGCGTGGCCGGTCGCGCCGGCGATCGTCGTCGAGCCGGGCAGGTTGACCGAGATCGTCTTCGTCGGCGGCACCGTCGCATACGCCGTCGTCTTGCCGTCCCACGGATCGTGCGCCAGCAGGATCTTCGTCCTGTCGATCCCGTTCGGCGTGCCCTTCAGGAACCGGTCGAACCACTTGACCGCCGTGCCGTAGAGCGTCGGCAGCTCGGCGGTCGGGTTCGGAGCCGGCGAATGGCCGACGTCGCCGAGGTAGAGGGCCTTCGGGCCGCCGAGCGAGCGGTAGGCGGCAAGCGCCTGGTCGATGTCGAACAGGAAGTCGTGGCGCCCCTGCACGAGCAGCGTCGGCGTCGTGATCGACGGCAGCTTCGCGAGCGGCGAGCGCGCGGCGCCGAGCGCATTCGCGGCCGTGAGGTCGGCGCTCGTCGTCAGCCCCTGGGCCGCCGCGAGCAGGTCGGGCTCCCATTTCGTCGTCGGCACGAGGCCGGCGAGGTACTGGACGAGGCCGGACTTCGACAGGTTCTGCGGCGCGAGCGCCGTGATGAGGTTCGTCCAGGTGATGATCGGGACCGCCGCCACGAACGGCACGCCGTTCGTCAGCGCGTTCCAGACGGCGCCGCCGCCGAGCGAGATGCCGAGCGCCGCGATCTGCGTGTCCGAGATCTCGGGGCGGGCCGTCAGCCAGGCGAAGAGGTCCTTCGTGTCCTGCACGTCACGCGGCCCGTCGAGGCCGAACTGCCCCTCCGAGGTGCCGTGGCCGCGGGCGTCGCAGGCGAGCGACGCGTAGCCGGCCGGGGCGAGGAACGTCGTCGCCGCCGCCTCCATGTCCTGGTGGCGGCCGCCGAGCCCGTGGAAGAGCATGACCGCCGGCCAGCCGCCCGCCGGTGCGGTGCCGTCCGGCTCGGTCAGCGAGCACGAGAGCTTCGCACCGTCGGAGGCCGCGATCGTCAGCTGCTGCGGCGTCGCGGCGTTTGCCGCGGCCGTCCAGACGAGCGCGAGCGCAGCGATGCAGAGGGCCCTCCGAAGCACGGCGCCAGGGTAGCCTCCGCCGGATGGATCCGCGTCCTGTCGGCGTGTTCGACTCCGGCGTCGGGGGCTTGACCGTCCTGCACGAGTGCCTCGTGACGATGCCGAACGAGGACTTCGTCTACCTCGGCGACCACGCACGGCTGCCGTACGGGCCGCGGCCGCTCGCCGAGGTGCGCGAGTTCTCGCGGGAGATCGGCTCCTTTCTCGAGCGGCAGGACGTGAAGCTGATCGTCGTCGCCTGCAACACCGCCACCTCGGCGGCGCTGCCGCAACTGCAGGAGGAGCTGAGGGTGCCGGTGATCGGCGTCATCACGCCCGAGGCGCATGCGGCCGTGCAGGCGACGCGCAACCGCCGGATCGGCCTCCTCGCCACGCAGGGCACGGTCGAGTCGGGCAGGTACGCCTCGCTCGTGCGCGCCCTCGACGCCGGCGTCGCGTTCCACCCCGTCGCGTGCCCGCGCCTCGTGCCGCTGATCGAGAGCGACGACCCGTACGGCGAGGAGACCGAGTCCGCCGTCCGCGAGTACGCGGCGCCGCTGAAGGAAGCGCGTGTCGACACGGTCATCCTCGGCTGCACGCACTACCCGCTGATCCGCCCGATCCTGCAGCGGGTGTTCGGCCGCGACGTGACGCTCGTCTTCTCCGCGGAGGAGACCGCGCGGGAGGTCGCCGAGACGCTCGCGCGCAAGGGCATCGAGCACGATCGTGACCGCGACGGCGCCTACCGCTTCCTGACGACGGGAGATCAGGCAGCCTTCCGCGAGATGGGACGCAGATTCCTCCAGTTGCCGATCGCCGACGTCGAGCACGTCGCCCTCAAGGAGCTGACAGCCGCATGAGCCGCAACGACGGCCGGAGAGCCGACGCGCTGCGTCCGCTCACGATCGAGATCGACTACCTCGAGAACCCGCACGGCTCGGCCCTGATCACACAGGGCAAGACGATCGTCCTCTGCACGGCGATGATCGCCGAGGAGGTGCCGCGCTGGCTGCGCAACCAGGGACGCGGCTGGATGACGGCCGAGTACTCGCTGCTGCCCGCGTCGACCGGCGACCGCGTCGATCGCGAGGCCGCGCGCGGCAAGCAGCAGGGCCGCACGGTCGAGATCCAGCGGCTGATCGGGCGCGCGATGCGGGCCGTCGTCGACTTCAAGGCGCTCGGCGAACGGACGATGTGGCTCGACTGCGACGTGCTGCAGGCCGACGGCGGCACCCGCTGCGCGTCGATCTGCGGCGCGTACGTCGCCGGCAAGCGCGCGCTCGACCGCTTCGGGCTCTCGCGGGCGTTCACCGACTCGGTCGCCGCGGTCTCGGTCGGCGTCGTCGGCGGCGAGCCGCTGCTCGACCTCGACTACTCGGAGGACTCGAACGCCGACACAGACATGAATGTCGTCATGACGGGCGACGGGCGGCTGATCGAGGTGCAGGCCACCGCAGAGAAGGACCCGTTCACGCGGGAGCTTCTGAGCGAGCTGCTCGACCTTGCCGAGCGCGGCACCCGGCTGATCGGCGGGAAGCAGGCCGAAGCGGTTGCACGCGATCTTCCTTAGTACCGTCCCGCAGCTCGGCTGGCCGCACGTCCTGGCGCGGCTGGTGGTCGCCGCGGCGCTCGGCGGTGCGATCGGGCTCGAGCGCGAGCTGCGGGAGCGCGGCGCCGGCCTCCGCACGCATCTCGTCGTGTGCGTCGGCGCGGCGCTGTTCACGCTCGTGTCGGCCTACGGGTTCGAGGACTTCTTCGCGGCCGCCGGCACCCGCATCGACCCGACGCGGATCGCCGCCCAGATCGTCAGCGGCATCGGCTTCCTCGGCGCCGGCGCGATCATCCGGCAGGGCCTGTCGGTGCGCGGCCTCACGACGGCGGCGACGCTCTGGCTCGTGGCCGCGATCGGCATGGCCTCGGGGGCGGGCTACTACTCGGCGGCGATCATCGCCACGGCCGGCGCGCTCCTCACCCTCGGCCCGCTGCGCATCGTCGCGTACCGCCTGACGCGGCGCTTCCGCGACGAGACGGAGCGACTGCTCGTCGAGCTGCCCGCCGGCGGCAGCCCCGCACCACTGATCGAGGCGATCGAGCGGTTCGGCCGCGTCGTGTCGCTCGACGTCGCGCAGGAGGGCGACCGGAGGTCGGTTGCGATCGACGTCGCACTGCACGAGTCGAACTCGCCGCGCGTCGTCGCAGCCGTCGCTGATCTCGAAGGCGTGCTCGAGGTGCGATGGAACGAATGAGCGTCGTCCTCTGCTCGCGCAATGCGCACAAGGCGCGCGAGCTCGAAGGGCTGCTACCGGGCTGGTCGATCGCGACGCTGGACGCCGACGACTATCCGCCGGAGGACGGGGACACGTACTACGAGAACGCGCTGCTCAAGGCCCGGTTCGGCCACGAGCGCGCGGGGGGCTGGACCCTCGGCGACGACTCGGGGATCGAGGTCGCGGCGCTCGGCGGCCGGCCCGGCGTGCACTCGGCCCGGTATGCCCCAGAGGGCCCGCCGGCCGTGGCGAAGCTGCTCCGCGAGCTCGAGGGCGTCGACGACCGCCGCGCGCGGTACGTCTGCGAGCTCGTCGCGATCTCACCGGACGGCGAGGAGATCCGCGGCACCGGGATCGCGGCCGGGACGATCTCGGACGCTCCGCGCGGCGAGGGCGGCTTCGGCTACGACCCCGTCTTCGTGCCGGACGGCGAGAACTCGACGGTCGGCGAGCTCGGAGACGGGTGGAAGAACGAGCACTCGCACCGAGCCCGGGCGGCGCGGGCTCTACGCGAGGCCCTCGAGCGGCGGCGGCTGCTCGGCGCGTAGCTCGCTCCGTCGCGACCGCCACCAGTTGAGCTCGGCGCCGAGCACGATGACGTTCGCCATCACGTAGAGCCAGAGCAGCAGGATCGCGGGGCCGCCAAGTGCGCGCAGAACCGGATTGACCGCGGCGAGCCGGACGAAGACCGGCACCACCTGGAACGACGCCTCGAGGACGATCGACGCCGCGATCGCCCCGGGGAGCGCGTCCCTCAGCGTCACGTCGGCCGTCGGCAGGAGCCGGTACACCGCAAGGAGGAACAGGAAGACGCCGACCACGGAGACGGCGATCGAGAGGATGTACGCGACGACGGAGTTGCCCGCCACGCCGGGCGCATACCGCTTCACGACCTCGACCCCCACCGCGCCGACGACCAGGCTTGCGAAGAGCGTCGTGATCGTGGCCACCATCAGCGTCGCGGCGAGTGCCTTGCCGCGCAGGAACGACCGGTTCGGCAGGCCGTAGACGATGTTGAAGGCCGACTCGAGCGCGCTGAAGAGCGACAGCGACGACCAGAGCAGCGCGACGCCGCCGATGATCCCGAGTGTCGCCGCGTTGTCCTGCACCTGGTGGACGAGCTTGAGGATGCTGTCGAGCGACGTCGACGGGAAGGCGCGCGAGAGCTCTCTGACGAGGAAATCCGACGCGTCCGCCCGGTGCACGAGGCCGAGCAACGCGAGCGCGAGGAACGTCAGCGGGACGAACGAGAGGAGCGCGTAGTACGCGACCATCGCCGCGAGGTGCGTACCGCGGTCCGAGAAGAACTTGAGGACGAGCTGCCGCTTGCGAAGACGCACCGGCGGAGTTTCGCAGGCTGTTAGCCTGCGGCTCGATGGACGTGCAGCAGGCACTCGCCGATCTGACCGAGATCTCGTCGCAGATCGAGGCGGCCGTCCTCTTCGACGCCGACGGCTCGGTGCAGGGCTCCACCCTCCCGGACGAGGCCGCCGCCGGCGCGCTCGCCGACGGCGCGGCCCGGCTCCTCGAGCGCGCCGACGCATCTCGCAGCGACGGCACGACCGTGACGCAGGTCGAGGCGGCGCTTGCCGACGGCTGCGTGTTCGTCGTCCGCGAGGGCGAGCGGCTGATCGCCGCAACCTCGGTGGCGAATCCGACGGTCGGTCTCGTCTTCTACGACCTCAAGTCCTGCCTGCGAGACTCGGCTCCGGAGCCCGACGCGGAGAAGCCGAAGGCGAAGCGCCCACGGAAGAAGGCGGCCGACGATGAAGCGTAGGCTCCTCGCTGTCCTCGGCTTCGGCGCCGGCATCCTCGCCGGCAGCGTCGTCCTGCGCCGGTCGTTCGGCAAGCGCCGCGACCGCGTCGAGGTCTACTTCGACGACGGTTCGATGATCTCGTACGTCGACGGCTCGCCTGAGGCCGACTCGCTGCTGCAGCCGGCCCGCGACGCGCTCCGCGCCGCACGCCAGACCAGCCGGCAGCAGTGAGCGACGAGCTCGCGGCAGCGCTCGTCGAGCACGCGTATCTCGAGGGCGACTTCGTCCTCCGGTCGGGCAAGCGGTCCAAGTACTACCTCGACAAGTACCGCTTCGAGACACGGCCCGAGCTGCTGCGCCCGTTGGGAGAGCGGATCGCCGGCGTCGTGCGCGAGCATGCCGCCGACGCGACGCGGCTCGCAGGGCCGGAGCTCGGCGCGGTCGCGCTCGCCGCATCGGCCTCGCTCGCGTCCGGGCTGCCGTTCCTCATCGTCCGCAAGGCCGCGAAGGAGTACGGAACGACGAAGCGGATCGAGGGCCCGTTCGAGCCCGGGGAGTGCGTCTGCCTCGTCGAGGACGTCGTCACCTCGGGCGGCGCGCTGCTCGACTCGGTCGAGGCGCTCCGCAACGCGGGCGTCGTCGTCCACACGGCTGTGTGCGTCGTCGACCGCGAAGAGGGCGGCGCCGACGCGCTCGCACGCCAGGCCGTCCGGTTGCGGCCGCTCTTTCGCGCGAGCGAGCTGCTGCGATAGGGTCCAGCAGATGACGAAGCAGGAATTCGTTTCCGAGGTCGCCCGCCGCAGCCAGCTCACGTCGCGCGACGCAGGCAAGGCGGTCGACGCCTTCCTCGACACGATCACGGACACCCTCAAGCGCGGCGGCGAGGTCAGCTTCACCGGCTTCGGGAAGTTCACGACGCAGCAGCGCGCTGCCCGCGAGGGCGTCAATCCGCGCAACCCCGGCGAAAAGGTCCAGATCCCGGCCGCCCGGGTGCCGAAGTTCTCCGCCGGCAGCTCGCTGAAGTCCGCCGTCAAGCAGAGCTGACAAGCTGTCCTGACGGACACCTTCTCGGATCGGCTCGCCGAGGCCGTCGAGCGCAAGCGCAGCCAGCTCGTCGTCGGCCTCGATCCCTTCCCCGACCGCGTCAGGGACGTCGACGCCTTCTGCCGCGGGATCATCGACGCCGTGGCCCCGCACGCGGTCGCGGTGAAGCCGCAGTCGGCGTTCTTCGAGGCGCGCGGCTGGCAAGGCGTCCGGTCGTTCGAGGCCGCCTGCGCGTACGCCCGCGACGCCGGGCTGCTCGTGATCGCCGACGTCAAGCGCGGCGACATCGGCTCGACGGCCGCCGCCTACGCCGCGGCGTTCACGCCGCACGCCGACGCGGCGACGGTCAATCCCTACCTCGGCGGCGACGCCGTCGAGCCGTTCCTCGACGCGTGCCGCCGCGGCGCCGGGATCTTCGTGCTCGTCAAGACGTCGAACCCGGGCAGCGGCGACCTGCAGGACGTCCGGCTCGAGGATGGCCGCCGCGTCTGGGAGCGCGTTGCCGAGCTCGTCGACCGCTGGGGGTCGGACCTCGTCGGCGAGCGCGGCCTCTCGTCGGTCGGCGCGGTCGTCGGCGCGACGTATCCGCAGGAGGTCGCCGAGGCCCGGGCGCTGCTGCCGCGGGCGCCGCTCCTGCTGCCCGGCGTCGGCGCGCAGGGCGCCACCGCGGCCGACGTCGCGGCGGCATTCGCGAACGGGCCGGCGGGTGGGCTCGTCTCCGCGTCGCGGTCGGTGATCTTCGCCGACGACCCCGGCGCCGAGGCGGAGCGGCTGGCGCGCGAGATCTGGGATGTCTCGCAGGCGGCGTAAGCAGCCGGCCGGCTGGGCGCACTGGGGCGCGCCCGCGGCGTTCCTGGCCGCGGTGACGATCGCCGTACTGCTCGTCCATTCGGCGCTCAACGGGCACTCGAAGAACCTCCCTGTCCCGGCCGACACCCGTGCCGTCACGCCCACCGGAACCACGAAGACGCGCCCGCACCATCCCGGCGGGAAGAAGCGCGTCTACACGACGGTGCAGACCGGCGACACCTTCGGCTCGATCGCGGCGAGGCAGGGGATCTCGATCGAGCAGCTGCAGGCGCTCAACCCGGGCGTGAGCTCGAACTCGCTCCAGGTCGGACAGAAGCTCCGCGTGAAGTAGCCTCCCGTGCGATGCGCCGGCTGCTCGCCGCTGTCGCGCTCGCGCTCGTGCTCCCCGCCGTGGCCCACGCCGCCACGCCGCGCCTCACGGACGCGCGTGCCTGGTACGTCGTCAACGCGTCGAACGGCGACGTCCTCGTCGCGCACAACGCGCGCGCGAGCGTGCCGATCGCGAGCATCACGAAGCTGATGACGGTGATCGTCGCGCTCCGCCGTCTGCGCCCAGACGACGTCGTCACGGTGACCGCACAGGCCGCGGCGGTGGGTGAGTCGCGGATTCCGTTGCGCGCAGGACAGCGCATCACCGTGCACGACCTGCTCGAGGGAGCGCTGATCCAGAGCGCGAACGACGCGGCCGACGCGCTCGCGGCGGCCGCCGCGGGCGGGGACATTCCGCGCTTCGTCGGCTGGATGAACGTGCGGGCGCGAGAGCTGGGCCTGCGCGACACGCATTTCGTCCGGCCCGACGGCCTGGACGCGCCCGGCCACGTGTCGAGCGCGCGCGACGTCGCCACACTCGCGCGCATCGCGATGCGCCTGCCGGTCGTCCGGGAGATCGTCGCGAAGCGAAGCGACACGATCGAGGACGGGACGGTGACCGTGCACACCTGGAACGACCTGCTCGGCGTCTTCCCGGGGCTGATCGGCGTGAAGACGGGACACACGGACGACGCCGGCTGGTGCGAGGTCGCCGCAGCGCGGCGACCGGGCTACACGATCTATGCGGTGGTGCTCGGCAGCCCGACCCGGTCGCAGCGGAACGCCGACCTCGCACGGCTCCTGTCGTGGGGCGTCTCGGAGTACAAGGCCGTCCAGCTCATCCGGGCCAGGACGTACGCGTGGGCGGCCGCGCCGTACGGACGGCAGCCGGTGCCGCTCGTCGCGAGGAAGCCGCTGCGGCAGGTCGTGCGCGTCGGGAAGCCGCTCCTCGAGCGGATCGTCGCCCCGGCGGCCGTGCAGTTGCCGCTACGGCTCGGGCAGCCGGTCGGACGCGTCGAGATCTGGCGGGGCCGGAAATTGCTCGGTTCGAGGCTCTTGCTGGCGGGGCGAGCGGTCGCGAAGCCCGGGGCCGCGGCACGGCTCGGCTGGTACGCCGGCCGGACCATGCATCATCTGGCTGGAATCTTTTGATCGTCACGGTCACCCTCAACGCTGCGATCGACCGCACCCTCACGGTGCCGAACTTCCAGCCCGGCCACCGGCATCGCGCCAGCGCGAGCCTGACCTCCGCCGGCGGCAAGGGGATCAACGTCGCGCGGGCGCTCAAGCGGCTCGACGCGCCGGTCATCTCGACGGGCCTCGCGGGCGGGCGGACGGGGGACAGGATCATCGAGGAGCTCGCGTACGAGGCGCTGCTGAACGACTTCGTCCGCATCCACGACGAGTCGCGCACGTCGTCGGCCGTCGTCGACCCGACCGCAGGCACGCTGAGCGAGATCTACGAGTGGGGCCCGGCCGTGCGGCCCGAGGAGCTCGACATGCTGTTCGACAAGCTGCGCTACCTCGCGCGGGTCGCCACGTACGTCGTGTTCTCCGGCTCGCTGCCGCGCGACGTCCCGGACGACTTCTACGCCGAGGCGATCCGCGACCTGAACCGCCGCGGCGTCATGTGCGTGCTCGACACCGAGGGCGAGCCGCTGCGGCACGGCGTCGACGCGGAGCCGTACATCGTCTCGCCGAACCAGCGCGAGGCGGAGAGCCTCGTCGGCCAGGAGTTCGAGGACGACGAGGACTTCCGGATGGCGCTCGACGCGATCGTCGAGCTCGGCGCGCGCAACGTGCTGATCACGCAGGAGACCGCGTGTTTCGCCGCGTTCCGCGAGGACCGGGCGACGCGCCGCTTCCGTGCCGTCACCGATCGCGTCGACCCCGTTGCCGCGGTCGGAGCCGGCGACGTGCTGCTCGCCGGTTTCCTCGCGGCGCGCTCGTCCGGGCGGTCGCTCGAGGATGCGCTCGCGCAGGGCGTCGGCTGTGCGGCCGCGTCCGTGCTCGAGCTGGGGCCGGGGCGGTTCGACCCGCGCGAGGCGTCACGGCTCGCCGCGGCCGTCCGGCTCGAGGAGCTTCAGCCGCTCCCTCTCACGTAGAGCGCGCGGATCCGGGCCGTCCGGCCGATGTTCTCGGCCCACGCGAGCCGCGTCCCCTCGAGCGACAGGCCGATCGGAGCCGCCGCCGCGCGCGCGAGCAACCGGACGCGATGCGAGGCGGTGGAGACGCCGCGCAGGGCGCGGCCGACCCGATAGACGACGACCCGATCGCTCGTCGTCAGCTGCGGCGCCGTCGCTTTCGGCACCGGGATCGAACCGGAGATGTGGCCGGTCGCGCGGTCGTACCAGGCGAGGCGCAGACCGAGCCGCGTCCGCTCGAGGGTGGCGAGCACGTTCGGCGACATGGCGATCGCGGCGGGGACGCCCTGCGGCTGAACCGATGTGAGCTCCTGTCCGCTGCGGACGTCGACGATCTCGATCGGCGGCCCGGCCGAGGCGCGCGGCCGGCCGTCGTCGCCGATGCGGTTCGCCGCGACGTACGCGACGGCATCCCCCGAGGCGGCGACCGCGACCGCCGGGCCGGTGCCGGGGACGTGGACGGAGGCGCGGCCGTCGGTGCGATAGACGCCGCCGCCCGACCGCACGAGCGTGCACGGTGCCGTCCCGGCGAGGCAGCCGCCCTCGTCGGCGAAGTCAACCGAGGTGACGGCGTAGACGAGTGTGTCGGCGTCGCCTGCGACGCCGCCGAACCACTGGCCGACGCCGCGCGGCGTGTGCGCGATCTCGAGGAACCGGCGTTCGGCCCGCTCGTTCGCCTCGACGCCGCCACCGAGCAGGTAGTCGAGCGGCAGCGGCGACTCCTGCGGCAGCGTCCAGAGCGCGCGGCCGGCCTGTCGGGCCACCGCGAGCGCGACCGGCAGCCGGGTGCTGCGGGCGAAATGACAGGTGACGTTCTGCGACGCCTGCGACGGCAGGTCGACGTTGACGCCGTTGTCGAGCTTCAGAAGATGGACGGTGTTGCACCGGCTCGCGTCGCCCGGCGCGAACCACGCGACGACCTGCCCGTCCTGCGCGAACGCGGCCACCGGGTGCGAGATCGAGAGCAGTGTCTGCGGCGGTGCCGGCGCCGTCCCGGCGTGTGTGAAGAGGGCCGCCGCGGCGGCCACGGCGGCCAGCAGGAAGCCCATGCGGGCACGGTAGCCCTGGTCTGTAAGGAGCGTGTTGGGGGTGCGTGGTCGCCGTCGGGGCAGGCTGTTACCCTGGATCGACCTTGGACGTCGAACTCCGTCACGACGAGCTCAGCAGGCTCGTCGCGCTGGACCGGAAGTTCGCGAAAGAGGGCCTGACGTTCGACGACGTCCTGCTCGTCCCGGCCGAGTCGCACGTCCTGCCGAACGACGTCTCGACGCGGACGCGCTTCTCCCGCTCGATCGAGCTCAGCATCCCCGTGGCGTCCGCGGCGATGGACACCGTCACCGAGGCGCGGCTCGCGATCGCGCTCGCCCGGGAGGGCGGGATCGGCATCGTCCACCGCAACCTCTCGATCGAGGATCAGGTGGCCGAGGTCGACAAGGTGAAGCGCTCGGAGGCCGGAATGATCGTCGAGCCGGTGACGCTGCCGCCGTCCGCGCTCGTGCGCGACGCGCTCGAGCTGATGGCGCGGTACAAGGTCTCGGGCGTCCCGATCACCGACGAGGCCGGCATCCTCGTCGGGATCCTGACGAACCGCGACCTGCGGTTCGAGCAGGAGTTCGACCAGCCGATCTCGGCGCTGATGACGTCACGGAACCTCGTGACCGCGCCGGTCGGCACGACCCTCGCGGAGGCGCAGGAGATCCTCTACCGCAACAAGATCGAGAAGCTCCCGGTCGTCGACGCCGACGGGCGCCTGCGCGGGCTGATCACCGTCAAGGACATCCAGAAGAAGATTCAGTACCCGCAGGCGACGAAGGACGAGCGCGGCCGGCTGCGGGTCGGTGCGGCGGTCGGGGTCGGGCCGGATGCGGTCGAGCGCGCACAGGCGCTGGTCGGGGCGGGCGCCGACGTGCTGGTCGTCGACACGGCGCACGGGCACTCAGCCGGCGTGCTCGAGATGGTGCGGAAGATCAAGGGGCTCGTGACGGTCGACGTGGTTGCCGGCAACATCGCCACCGCAGATGCGGCACGCGCGCTCGTCGATGCCGGCGCGGACGCGGTCAAGGCCGGCATCGGCGGCGGCTCGATCTGCACGACGCGGATCGTTGCCGGGGTCGGCATTCCGCAGGTGACGGCGGTGTACGACGTCGCCGACGCGGTCGACGTGCCGGTGATCGCCGACGGCGGCCTGACATCGTCCGGCGACATCGCGAAGGCGCTCGCCGCCGGCGCCGACACGGTGATGCTCGGCTCGCTGCTCGCCGGCACCGACGAGTCGCCGGGCGAGGTCATCCTCGTCCAGGGCGAGCGGTTCAAGGAGTACCGCGGCATGGGCTCGCTCGGCGCGATGCGCGCGCGCTCGTTCTCGAAGGACCGCTACTTCCAGGGCGACGTCGAGGACGTCGAGAAGCTCGTGCCGGAGGGAATCGAGGGAAGGACGCAGTACAAAGGCGCTCTTAGCCCGATCCTCTACCAGCTCGTCGGCGGGTTGCGGCAGGCGATGGGCTACTGCGGCGCCGCGACGGTAGGTGAGCTGAAAAACGCGTCGTTCATCCGCATCACCGGTGCCGGGCTGCGCGAATCGCACCCGCACGACGTGACGATCACGAAGGAAGCGCCGAACTATCGCCGCTGAGCCGTCGAACGTCGTCCCGTTTCCCGTGGTGGAGGAACGGCCGGTGCTCGTGTTGGACTTCGGCGGCCAGTACGCACAGCTGATCGCACGACGAGTGCGCGAGTGCCGCGTGTACTCCGAGCTCGTCGGTCACACGATCTCGCCCGAGGCGATCCGCGCGCGCAACCCGCACGCGATCATCCTGTCGGGCGGGCCGGCTTCGGTGTACGCCGACGGGGCGCCGCGCGTCGATCCGCGCATCTTCGAGCTCGGGATCCCGACGCTCGGGATCTGTTACGGCGCGCAGCTGATGGCGCTCGACCTCGGCGGCCGGGTCGACCGCACCGACGCGTCCGAGTTCGGCAAGACCGACCTCCGCGCGGAGGAGTCCGCACTCCTGCACGACACGCCGGCCGAGCAGACGGTCTGGATGTCGCACCGCGACTCTGTTGTTGCCGCGCCTGCCGGCGCGCGTGTCGTCGCCGCCTCTCCGAACACGCCGGTCGCGGCGTTCGAGTCGCGCGAGCGCGGGCTGTACGGCGTGCAGTTCCATCCCGAGGTCGTGCACACCCCGCACGGGATGAGCGTGCTGAAGAACTTCCTCTACGAGATCGCAGACGCGCCACCCGCGTGGACCCCGGCGGCGGTGATCGAGGAGCAGGTGGAGCGCATCCGCGCGCAGGTCGGCCGCGACCGCGTGCTGTGCGCGCTCTCGGGCGGCGTCGACTCCGCGGTCGCGGCGCTGCTCGTGCACAAGGCCGTCGGCGACCAGCTGACGTGCGTCTTCGTCGACCACGGGATGATGCGCAAGAACGAGGCCGAGCAGGTGGTCGAGCTCTTCGGCGACTACTTCCACGTGCCGCTCGTGCACGTGCAGGCGCAGGACCGCTTCCTCGACCTGCTCGCCGGCGTCGAGGAGCCCGAGCAGAAGCGCAAGATCATCGGCCGCGAGTTCATCCGCGTCTTCGAGGACGAGGC
>JAICLU010000007.1 GCA_025925195.1 Thermoleophilia bacterium | reverse complement strand
GCGAACGAGATCGCCGGCTGCGCCGAGGCGATGCGCGACCACGTCCTGCCGGTGCAGCCGCAGCGAGCCGACCTCGTCGACACGGCTGGGACGGGCGGCGACGGCAAGAGCACGATCAACATCTCGACGGCCGCGGCACTCGTCGCCGCGGCGGCAGGCGCCGGCGTCGCGAAGCACGGCAACCGCGCGGCCTCGTCGCAGACCGGCTCCGCCGACGTGCTCGAGGCGCTCGGCTTCGAGCTCGAGATCGCACCCGAGCGGATCGCCGAGTCGATCGACACCCTCGGCTTCGGCTTCATGTTCGCCCAGGCACACCATCCCGCGATGAAGCACGCAGCCCCGGTGAGACGCGAGCTCGGAACGCGTACGGTGTTCAACGTGCTCGGCCCGCTCACGAACCCGGCCCGCGCCCGCGCCCAGGTGGTCGGCGTCTACTCCGACGACCTCGTCCGCCCCGTGGCCGAGGCGCTCGCGCAGCTCGGCGCCCGTCGCGCCTTCGTCGTGCACGGCGCCGGCGGCATCGACGAGCTGTCGCCGATCGGCCCGAGCAACGTCTGCGAGGTGGTCGAGGGCGAGGTGCGCCACCGGACGATCGACCCGCAGGAGCTCGGGCTCGAGCCCTCGACGCTCGACGGGCTCGCGGGCGGCTCGCCCGCCGAGAACGCTGCCGCCATCCGGCGCGTATTCGCCGGCGAGCGCGGCTCGGCGCGCGAGGCGATCGTCCTCAACGCCGCCGGCGCGATCGCGGCCGGCGGTCACGCGCCCGACCTGCGCGAGGGGATCGGCATCGCCCGCGAGGCGCTCGACTCCGGCGCCGCAGCGGCGCGGCTCGACGAGCTGGTGGAGTTCACGCGCCGATGAGATTCGCCGACGCACTGTCTCGCCCCGGGCTCGGCGCGATCGCCGAGGTGAAGCGGCGCTCGCCGTCGGCCGGAGACCTGCGCCCCGACGCCGACCCGGCGCGGCTCGCCGCGCAGTTCGGCTCAGCAGGCGCAGCCGCAGTCAGCGTGCTCGTCGACGAGCGGTTCGCCGGGACGCTCGACGACCTGCGCGCCGCGCGCGCCGCGACCGACACGCCGTTGCTCGGCAAGGGCTTCTTCTCGACCGAGGATCACCTCCGCGAGCTCAAGGAAGCGGGCGCCGACGCGGTGCTGCTGATCCTCCGCGACCTCGACGACGAGACGTGCGCTCGGCTCCTTGCGTTCGCACACGACCTGGAGCTCGACGCGCTCGTCGAGGCGCACGATGCCGCCGAGCTGCAGCGCGCGATGGCGCTCGACGCGCCGATCGTCGGGATCAACGCGCGCGACCTGACGACGTTCGACATCGACCGCCGGACGCAATTGCAGCTCGTGGCGCGCGCGCCGAAAGACCGGATCGTGATCGCCGAGAGCGGCGTGCACACCCGCGCGCAGGGGGCCGCAGCCGAGCTCGCCGGGGCCGACGCGATCCTCGTCGGCTCGGCGCTGATGCGCGCGACCGATCCGCAGGCGAAGCTGCGCGAGCTGCTGTCGCGGCCGCTCGTCAAGGTCTGCGGGCTGACGCGCCAGGAGGACGTCGACGCCGCCGTCGAGGCGGGCGCCGACCTGCTCGGCTTCATCCACGTCGAGCGCAGCCCGCGCCACGCGCGCGACGTGCTCGACACGCCCGACACGACGCTCGCCGTCTCGGTTTTCGTCGAGGAGACGCGCGAGACGAGCGCCGACCTCGTGCAGTTCTATCCCGACCGCGGCGCCGGCGTGCGCGGCCGCGAGGCGATGCTGCTGCGCGACGGCGTGCAGGTCGCGAGCGTCCTCGACCAGCCGTGGCAGGAGACCGACCCGGTGCACTGGTCGCGCGCCGCCGCGGCCGAGGGGCGCGTCATGCTCGCCGGCGGCCTCGGCCCGGAGAACGTCCAAGACGCGATCGCGGCCGTCCGCCCGTGGGCGGTCGACGCGTCGTCGTCGCTCGAGTCCGAGCCGGGCGTCAAGGATCACGAGCGGGTGCGCGCGTACGTCGAGGCAGCCCGTGCGTGATTTCGGCGACTACGGAGGGCGGTACGTCCCGGAGACGCTGATCCCGGCGCTCGACGAGCTCGACCGCGCGTGGCAGGAGGCGCTCGCGGACAACGCGTTCCACGCCGAGCTGCACCACCTCGCGACGACCTACGTGGGCCGGCCGTCGCCGCTGACGCTGAGCGAGCGGTTCGCGCCCGGCAAGAAGATCTATCTCAAGCGCGAGGACCTGAACCACACGGGCGCGCACAAGATCAACAACGCGGTCGGCCAGGCCGTCCTCGCGCAGCGGCTCGGCAAGCGGCGGATCGTCGCCGAGACCGGCGCCGGCCAGCACGGAGTCGCGACGGCGACCGTGTGCGCGCGCTTCGGCCTCGAGTGCGTCGTCTACATGGGCGTCGAGGACATGCGGCGGCAGAAGCCGAACGTCGAGCGGATGCGCCTGCTCGGCGCCGAGGTGCGCGGCGTCGACTTCGGCACGCAGACGCTGAAGGAGGCGACGAGCGAAGCGATCCGCGACTGGATCACGAATGTCGAGACGACGCACTACCTGATCGGATCCTGCGTGGGCCCCGCGCCGTACCCGGAGCTCGTCGCCGAGCTGCAGTCCGTCATCGGCCGCGAGTCGCGCGAGCAGTTCCTCGCGGCGGCCGACGCGCTGCCCGAGGCGGTCGTCGCGTGCGTCGGCGGCGGCTCGAACGCGATCGGGATGTTCCGCGGCTTCGTCGACGACGTCGCCGTGCGGCTCGTCGGCGTCGAGGCGGCAGGCGCCGCGTCGCTCGGCAGCGGCCGCACCGGCGTCCTGCACGGCGCGCGGTCGTCGATCCTCGCCGACGACGACGGGCAGGTCGCCGACGCGCACTCGATCTCGGCCGGGCTCGACTATCCGGGCGTCGGTCCGGAGCACGCGTTCCTGCGCGACACGGGCCGGGCCGAATACCGCACCGCGACCGACGAGGAGGCGCTGCAGGCGTTCGCCGACCTCGCGCGCACCGAGGGGATCATCCCTGCGCTCGAGCCTGCGCACGCGCTCGCGCGGGCACGCGATCTCGACGCCGACCTGATCCTCGTCGCGCTGTCGGGCCGCGGCGACAAGGATCTCGCCGAGGTGCTCGACCGGCTCAACACTGCGTGAGCAAGAAGCTCGTCATCTACCTGATGGCGGAGCCGGAGACGCCGGACCTCGCGCGCGCGGCCGTCGACGGCGGGGCCGACATCATCGAGCTCGGGTTCCCGTTCTCCGACCCGCTCGCGGACGGGCCGGTCATCCGCCGCGCCGGCGAACGGGCACTCGCGCGCGGCATGCGGACCGCGCAATGCCTCGACGTGCTCGCGCGTACGCGCGAGCTCGTCGGCGACGACATACCGCTGATCCCGATGACATACGCGTCGCTCTTCGAGGCGTACGGCTGGGACCGGCTCACCGAGGCGATGCATGCGAACGGCGGCACGAGCATGATCGTCGTCGACGTGCCCGCAGGCGAGCGCGCCGACCTGCGCCGCGTGCAGCTCATCGCACCGACGTCGACCGACGAGCGAATCGCGCTCGCGGGCGAGCAGACCGACGGCTGGCTCTACCTCGTCACTGTGACGGGGACGACCGGCGCACGCGACGACGTCTCCCCCGAGCTCGCCGGGCTCGTCGAGCGCGCGCGGCGGCTCGTGAACCGTCCGCTGTACGCCGGCTTCGGAATCTCGACGCCCGACCACGCGCGCGCGGCGGGCTCGCTCGCCGACGGGATCGCCGTCGGTTCGCGTGCCGTGCTGGTCGCGGAGAACGGCCCTGCTGCCTTGCGCGACTACGTCGCCTCGTTGCGGGCCGCGCTCGACTGATGCGCACGGCGACGCTCCGCACCGATTCCGGCCGCGTCGTCTGCAAGCGGTGCGGCGTCGCGGACTCGGCCTGGACTCGGCTGCGCGGGCTCCTCGGCCGCAAGGGCCTCGCGCCCGACGAGGGGGTCCTCATCCGGCCCGCCGGCAGCGTGCACACGATGTTCATGCGGTTTCCGATCGACGTCGTGTTCCTCGACCGCGACCTGCGCGTCCTGAAGGTGACGCGCGCGCTGGCGCCGTGGCGCGCGTCCGGCGCGCGCGGCGCGAAGTGCGTGCTCGAGACGGCGGCGAACGCCGCCGACGTCGAGCCGGGCGAGCGGCTCGTGCTCGACGGATGAACTGGGTGCTCGCGGCCGTACTGGCCGTCGCCGGTGTGCCGGTTGGCATCGGCCTGAACCGACTCGCCGACGACGTGGCCCGTCGCAGGCCCGACGCGCGCCGACGCACGCGGCTGCCCGGGCGAGCCGCCGCGGTGCTCGCCGTGACGCCGCCGCTGCTCGCCGGCTGCGGGCTCGCGTTCGGCTTCCACCCGCGCGTGGCGGTCGCGGCCGCCTTCGCAGCCACGCTCGTGCTGCTGTCGGCGATCGACGTGGAGCTGCGGATCGTCCCGAACCGGATCGTCGTCCCCGCCGCGCTCGTCGCGCTCGCAGCGCAGACCGCGATCGACCCGAGCGTCGAATGGCTCGTCGCGGGCCTCGCGGCTGCCGCCTTCTTCCTGGTCGCAGCCCTCGCCCGGCCCGGCGGCATGGGCATGGGCGACGTGAAGCTCGCGCTGCTGCTCGGCGCGATGCTCGGGCGCGGCGTGCTCGCCGCGATCGCGATCGCGCTCGCGGCCTCGTTCGTCCCCGCCGTTGCAATCCTTCTGCGCCACGGCAGCCGCGGGCGGAAGATGGGCATCCCGTTCGCGCCGTTCCTCGCTCTCGGCGGAGCCGTGGCCCTGTTCGCGGGACGCCGGATCGTCGACGCGTATCTAGGCCTGGGCTGAGCCGCCCGGCAGCAGCGCCGAGAACGCCGTCTCGATCAGCAGCCCGAACGTCGGGTCGAGCGACCCGTCGGGCCGGGCGAAGTCGCGCAGATAGAACAGGTACCAGCGCCACTCCTCGACGCGTTCCGGGTGCACCCCCCCTGCAGCGGCGACGAGCCGCTCGAGCTCGTGCAGCGTCGGCACGGACATCAGGTCGACGGCGACTGCCGCCGGCGGCAGCTCGAGCTCGGGCTCCGGCTCGGGCTCGGGCACAGGCACAGGCACAGGCACGGGCTCCGGCTCCGCCGGGAGCACGGTGACGGGCACGGGCACCGGCTCCGGGTCGATCTCCTCGAGCTCGAGGCCGTAGGCCTTCGACACCTGCCAGCCGACCTTGCGGCGCAGCTCCTCGATCGACTGCGGCTCGAGCTCCTCGTCGGGCACGGGACGGCGGCGCACCGGCGTCACTTCGTCAGCCTCACGGAGCCGACGCCGAAGTACTGCTGCTCGGAGCCTGTGTCGTCGGTGTGCAGCGTCTGGAACGAGCCCGTCAGCGTCGTCGTGCTGCCGCTCGCGTTCCACGAGTCGATCTTGAACGCCGCCCAGCCGACGATGGTGTAGATCGTCTGCCCGCCGCTGGCGCCGTTCGTCCCCGAGTAGACGGGCAGGACGACCGTCGGATGGTTCGCCGCCAGTTCCTGCATCGCGCCGTCGACCGCGGGCGGCACGGTCTTGTTGCCCGTGACGCCCTGGTAGTCGCCCGTGGCGAGATCGCCGGGATACCCGTTCGCGATCCAGTCGCCGACCGTTCGGGGCGGCGTGCCGCCGTTCGCGTTCGCGAAGTCGAGCAGACCGAACTCGCCGCCTGCGATCGCGGCGCTCGGCCCGTACGTCAGCGTCACGGGCTTTCCGAAGCAATTGCAGCCGGGGCTCGGCGCGCTTTCGACCGAGATGACGAGCGGCAGCGGCCGGCCCGTCCCGTCGGCGGACTCGTCCTCCTGCTTGATGATCGACGCCGCCGAGACCTGCGCCGAGGCGGTCGCGTGCACCGTCGCCGAGTCGATGCCGAAGATGCGGGCGAAGAACGCCGGCGCCTGCTCGACCGCCCGGACGCTGATCGTGTCGTCGGGCGCATCGGTCGTCGTCACCGCCGGCGTCCCGTCGAGGGTGCCGCCGTTCGCCTGCGCGTAGTCGACCGCGTCGGCCCGTGCGACGGCCGGATCGCCCGGCAGGTCCTGGACCGCCGCGAGCGCCGCCGCGTCGGCGACACCCTGCGCGTGGCGCGACGTCTTGTACCAGACGCCCATGTCGATCGCGAGCGCACAAACGCCGAGCAAGGTCGCCAGCAGGACGACGCCCACGAACGGGATCACCTGCCCGGACTCCGAGCGCAGCCGCGTCATCCCAGGAAGCTCCCGAGCGACAGGACAGCCGGCCCGAGGACGATGACGAAGAGCGCAGGGAAGATGAAGAAGACGGTCGGGAAGAGCATCTTGACCGGCGCCTTGCCGGCCTTTTCCTCCGCTGCGACCTGCCGCCGGGCGCGCGCGTCGCCCGCCTGCACCCGCATGGTCTGCGCGAGCGACGTGCCGAGCTGGTCGGCGCGGATCACTGCGCGCGCGAAGATCGCCACGTCGTTCGTGCCGGCACGGTCGGCGAGCCGCTGGAGCGCGACCGGCCGGGACTCGCCGACGCGGATCTCCGACAGCATCGTGTTGAGCTCCTCGCCCAGCGGCCCCTCGATCGCGTCCGCGACCCGCGCCAGCGCCGCGTCGAAGCCGAGACCCGCCTCGACCGAGATCGCGAGCAGGTCGAGCGCGCCCGGCAGCTCCGCGAGGATCCGTTCGCCGCGGCGCGACGCGCGGGCGGCGAGCAGCCGGTCCGGGACGACGAGCGCGGAGGCTGCTCCCGCGAGGGCGAGCACGATGCCGACCGCCGCCGAGCCGGCGGCGACCGTCAGGGCACCGACGACGATGGAGACGACGAGCAGCGCGCCCTGCAGCGCAAGGAACGCATCGGGCGACACACGGCGGCCGAGGCCGGCGCCCGCGAGGCGGAGCGCGAGCTCGTCACGGCTCGCGCCCGGTCGCACGGCGAGGGCGAGGCGCGCGAGGCGGCCGACGAACGGCAGTGTCCGGCCGCCGATCGCGAGCGACGGCGAAGACGCCGCCGCGCCGGCGCCGGCGACACGTGCAAGCGAGGCCCGCAGCTCCCGGCGCGCCACGGCCGCCTGCGCGAGCGAGGCCGCTGCGGCGACGAAGCAGAAGACGATCAGTGCGAGCAGGATCGACACGGCTTCACCCCTTGAACGAGACGATGCGGCGGACGAGAACCGACCCGACGAACAGCGAGAACAGGCCGAAGGCGACCATCAGCCTTCCCGCGTGGGTCGTGAAGAGCGGTGTCAGGTACGCGTGGTTGAGCAGCGTCAGCAGCAGCGCGACGCCGAACGGCAGCCCGACGAGCGCATAGGCGGACGTCCTCCCCGTCGCAGTGAGCGCGCGCACCTTGCGTGCGAACTGCTGCCGCTGGCGGACGGTTTCGTTCACCGTCTCGAACAGCCCCGCGAGGCTGCCGCCGACCTGGCGCTGGACGACGATCGCCGTCAGCACATAGCCGAACTCCTTCGACGGGATCCGCCGCGAGACGCCTGCGAGCGCCTCGTCGACGGGCCGGCCGAGACGCGTCTCGAGCAGCGCGCGGCGCAGCTCCGCGCCCGTCGGATCGGGTGCGTCGTTCGCGACCGCGTGCAGGCTCTGCAGGAACCCATGCCCCGCGCGCAGCGAGCTCGACAGCGCGGCGAGGAGGTCCGGCAGCTGCTCGTCGAACGCCTTCACCCTGCGCTGCGCGAGCACGCCGAGCGCAAGCCAGACGATCCCCGGCGCGGCAAGCAGCAGCACGACGCCGAGGGCCGGCGAGCCTGCGAGGGCTCCGAGCAGCGCAAGCACGACCGCGACGGCCACGACGAGCGCGAGCACGTCGACCGGCCGCCGGTCGACGCCGGCGCGCTCGGTCCGCAGCACGAAGCTCTCGTAGGATTCCCGTCCCTCGAACCATCGCTCGATGCGGTCGAGGCGGCGTCGAAGCCGGCTGCGGTCGCCCGTCGCGCCTTCGTGCTGTCGCGACTCGACGTGGACGTGCGGCCGCACTCTCCGCTCGAGCCTGGCGACGTTGCGACGTCCGACGAGCGCGCGCCCCGCGAGGAAGGCGAGGCTTCCCACGACGATTGCGAGGAGCGCGCTCACCGGATGCTCCCGACGAGCTCGTTGGCGAAGAAGTCCCGCGGCAGGACGATGCCGTTGGTCGCCAACTTGGGGAAGAAGCGAGGCTTGATGCCCGTGTACTCGAGCGGTCCGAGCAGCCGGCCGCCGTCGTCGTAGTCCTGCTCGCTCGGCGACCGGGCGGCGAAGACGTCCTGGAGCGTCACGACCTCGGACTCCATGCCGACGACCTCGGTGACGTGGCTGATGCGGCGCGAGCCGTCGACGCAGCGCACGACCTGGACGATGAGGTCGAACGCGCTCGCGATCTGCTCGCGGATGGCGCGCAGCGGCAGGTCGACGCCGCCGGTGAGCACGAGCGTCTCGAGGCGCGACAGGGCGTCGCGCGGCGCGTTCGCGTGGATCGTCGTCAGCGAGCCGTCGTGGCCCGTGTTCATCGCCTGGAGCATGTCGACCGTCTCCGCGCCGCGAACCTCGCCGACGATCAGCCGGTCTGGCCGCATGCGCAGTGCATTGCGGACGAGCTCGCGGATGCGGATCTCGCCCTTGCCCTCGACGTTCGGCGGCCGCGACTCGAGCGAGAGGACGTGCGCCTGCTGCAGCTGCAGCTCGGCGGCGTCCTCGATCGTGATGATCCGCTCGCGGTCGGGGATGAAGCCCGACATGGCGTTGAGGAGCGTCGTCTTGCCGACGCCGGTGCCGCCCGAGATGAGCACGTTGAGCTTGCCGGCGACGCACGCCGAGAGGAACTCGCTCGCCTTCGGAGTCAGCATGCCGCGCGCGACGAGATCGTCCATCGTGAAGGGGCGGCGCGCGAACTTGCGGATCGTCAGCGCCGGGCCGCACAGCGACAGCGGCGGGATGACGACGTTGACGCGCGAGCCGTCGGGCAGCCGGGCGTCGACCATCGGCGACGACTCGTCGATCCGCCTGCCGACCTGCGACACGATCTTGTCGACGATGCGCATGACGTGCGCGTCGCTCGCGAACGCCGCCGGGACCTGCTCGAGCTTGCCCCGGCGCTCGACGAAGACGTGATGCGGGCCGTTGACCATGATCTCCGTCACTTCGTCGTCGCGGAGGTAGCCCTCGAGCGGGCCGTAGCCGAGCACCTCGTCGACGATGTCGGCGATCACGCGGTCACGCTCCTCGCGTGACAGCGGCGTCTCCTCCTCACGCAGGTGCTCTTCGACGACGGCGCGGACGAGCTGCTCCTGGTCGCGCTGCTCTTCGAGCTTGTCGAGCTCCGAGCCGAGCTTCGCGATCGACGCATTGTGGATCCGGAGCTTCAGCTCGATGTACGGGTCGGTGTGCGCTTCCGACCGCGCGGGGTCGATGCGGACGGCAAGCGCGTGCGCCTCGACCTCGGGCGCCTCCAGGCTCGACGCGGTGTTCAGCCGCTCGGCGAGCGCCATGGTCAGCGCCACCCCAGCGCGAGCTTCACGCCGCGATGCCTGCGCGCCGGCGCCGTCTTCGTCTCGCCGAGCACCTCGGCTGCGAACGGCCCGAATGCCTGCACGTACGGGCACCGCTTGCGCGAGACGACGGCCGGCACGCCGCGGTTGACGGTCGCGGGAACCGACGGGTCGTTCGGCAGCTGGAAGTCGATCGCATGCCCGAGCACCGCGCCGACCTCGCCCGCCTTGAGCCCGATCCGCGGATCGGCCCGGTTGAGCACGACGCGCGTGCGATCCTGCGCGAAGCCGAGGAGCTCGAGCGTGTGCAAGGTCAGGCGGAGGTTCTTGAGCGTGGGAACGTCCGGCGCGGCGACGAGCACGAGCTGATCTGTGCGGTCGAGCGTCGCGAGCATCGGCCCGTGGAAATACGGCGACGTGTCGACGACGATCACGTCGTAGACGCCACTCGCGACGTCGAGCAGCTGCGAGACGCGCTCCTCGCCCACCCGCTCGGCGTCCTCCGGGCGCAGCGGCGCGGGCAGCACGTCGATCCCGATGTCGCTCGCGCTGACGTAGCCCGCGAGCTTTTCGGCATCCATCACGCCGGCGTCGGAGACGAGGTCGTGCAGGGTCTTCCGCGGCTCGAGGCCGAGCATGATCGCCGTGTCGCCGAACTGCAGGTCGAGGTCGAGCAGCAGCGTGCGCCGGCCCGCTGCGGCAGCAGCCGCTGCGAGGTTGCACGAGGTCGTCGTCTTGCCGGTGCCGCCCTTCGGCGAGAACACGGTGATGACGCGAGCCGGGCCGGTCGACGACCCCGCGGCCGTCTCGGCAGGACGTCCGCCGCGCGCGGCCTTCCGCGCCGCGAACACGACGCCCGCGGCGCTCTGCGGCAGCGGCACGACGTCCGCGATGCCGTACGAGTCGGCAGCGTCGAGCAGCGCTTCGCTCGGATCGGCGGCAACGAGCAGGATCGGCGCCGTCGTGACGATGCGGATCGCCTCGAGCTCCGCACGGGACACCGCGGCGGCCGGCGCCGAGAGGAGCACGACGTCGGCGTGCGCCTGGCCGGTCAGCTCGACGCCCGGCTCCCGGCGCAGCTCGTCGGTGAGCGCCTCGAGCTGCGACCAGTCGCCCGCGCAGGCGATGCGCAGGGCGCTCACCGTCCCGCTCCGAGGATCGTCCCGACCGAGTCGACGAAGTCGCTGCTGTCGGAGCCGTGGACGACCGGGCGCAGGACGAACGACCAGTCGCCGTTCTTCGTCACGAAGAAGAGCGTCTGGGCCTGCGCGTCGGTCAGGCGGAGCGTCGCGCTGAGCGTCTGCGACGCTCCGGGCGACGACGACGGAGCCGACGGCGCCTGGAGCACCGCGACGTTCCGCAGCACCGTGCGGCCGTACGTGTGCTGTCCGTCGTTCGACTTCAGCGACGCGACGACGTCGACGTGGTCGCCGTTTCGGAGGGTGCCGGCGAGCAGCTGGTCCTGGTCTCCGGCGACCGAGATCGCGCGGAGGCGGCCGTTCAGCTGTCCTGCGATCCCCTGCTGGCGGACGCGCCCGAACGCGCGGAGCGTCAGCTGCTGCCCCTGGTACAGCGGTGCGAGCAGCACCCGGCCCGTGAGCTCGGACGGACGCGTCACCGCACTGGGGACGACGGCATCCGGCGACATGTGCACGAGCCGCAGAGCGCGCATGACGTCGTCTCCCGACGCGCCGGCAGCGATGTCGTGCGTTGCCACGTAGACGCCGGTCGTCCCCGCTGCGGCGGCCGCGTCCTTCGAGCCTCCATGCCCGACGTACACGAGGGTCATGGCGGCGGCCACCGTCGCAAGGAGCGCCGGCAGCACAAGATTCCTGATTCCGTACGTGCGCATGGTCAGCGTCCCCCGTCTATTCGATTCGCTGGGTCGAGCTGCTCGTCAGGGTCCCCGAGAGGATCGTCCCGAAGAGCGGCAAGTTGATCGAGTACTTCGTCGAGGCCTGGACGGTGATCGGCTGGCCCGACTGCCAGGCCGACGCGGTCACGTCGACGCCCTGGAGCGGCAGGTTCCCGGCCGCGTCGGCGAGCGCGCTCGTCGCGGCGCTCGTGGCGGCCGGTGCGCCGAGGCTTCCCTGGACGCTCGCCACCCGGCCGCCGACGCGAACGGCGTCGGTGAGCCGCAGATAGTTGTTGAGCGTGAGCCCGCCCTCGACGATCCCGAAGATGAGGATGAACAGCAGCGGCATGACGACGGCGAATTCCGTGATCGCCTGACCGCTCTCGTTCTTCAACTTCCGCATGTCCTGCACCCCCGTCCTCGCGCTTCGTGGTTCTGGTTGGTGGGGCGGGCGGTCACCCGCCCCACCGTCGGGAAAAATCCCTAGATCTTCCCCAGCTGGTTGCTGATCTGGTCGACGATCGTCTGGCCGATGCCCGTCGCGGCCAGAAGGGCAGCCGCGGCCGCTGCGATCAGCGAGAGCACGAGCGCGTACTCCGTCATCGCCTGGCCGTCCTCGGTCAGCAGCGCCGTCGTCAGTCGCCGCCAGAGCTCTTCCGCCCGCATCGCCCGCGCCCTAGTTGATCTTCGCGAGCTCGCCGCTGATCTTGCCGACGATCGACGCGCCGATGCCCGTGAAGGCAGCAAGCGCCACGATTCCGGCGAGCAGCGACAGGACGAGTGCGTACTCGGTCAGCGCCTGGCCTTCCTCGCGGTAGACAGCGTTGCCGACCCGCACCCAGAGCCCTCTGAACAGATCCGACATGGTGTAGCTCCTTTCCGTTCTCCCGACGTCCGCCGCTCCCGACCGGCGGATCCGACCTGAAAACGGGCGAGTCCGAAATGGAGGTACGCCTTTTTGAAAATATTTTCCTACAACATGTCGCTATGATTTCAAAATCATATACTTACGGACTTTTCTGACTTTGAAATGAGAAAACGCCCCGAAGGGGCGTTTTGCCAGCGGGCTGCGGCGGCCGGGCTCAGCCGCCGGCGGAGCTCAGCGGCGGTGCGGCAGGCGGCTCGACGAGCCGCGGCGGAGCGAGGAGCGGCTGCGGTACGACCGCGGCCGGAGCGGGAGCCGGTACGGCCTCGACGGGCGGTTCGGCGACCCGCGGGGGCGCCGACGGAGGCGCCGACAGGGGTGCAGGCGCGACGACCGGGGGCGGGGCCGGGGCTGCGACGAGCGGCGGTGCGGGAGCCACCGGAGCGAGAGGCGCGGGCGCAGGCGAGGCCGGAGGGGCCGTTGCCGGAGCCACGGGCGCCGGAGCGACAGGTGCCGGAGCGACAGGTGCCGGAGCGACAGGTGCCGGAGCAACAGATACTGGAGCAACAGGTGCCGGAGCAACAGGTGCCGGAGCGGCGACCGGAGCCGGAGCGACCGGGGCGCCGCCGACGACCACGGGAGCCGCGCCGATCAGGCGCTGCTCGACGGCGAGCTGGCGGAGCGCGAGTTGCGCCTGGAAGCGGGGCTCCATCGCCCGCCGCTCGCCGGTCCGGTGCCCGAGGTACGCACCCGCCCCGAGCCCGAGCAGGAGCGTCGCGAGGCCGAGGTGGGACGGAACGAGCGCGTTCGCTCTCGCGAAAAGCGGGAAGGCGCCGAGCACGGCGCCGACGATCCCGAACCCGACCGTGAACCGGAAGACGACCCCGGCGGCCTTTCGCTCGAGGTGCTGCGCGTACTGTTCCATGATCCCGGCCGTCTCTGTCATTGCCCATTCCTCCATCGGCGAGAAGGGCCTCCGGCTTTAACCAGTCCTTAGCGCTCTCTCATCGGCCTCTCAGCCGGCGTGGGCACCGTGGAGAGCGATGGAACACGAGACCCAGGAGCAGACCGTGAACAGCAGGAGAATCCTTCGCAGGACGGCCCCGATCGCGGCGGCCCTCGTGCTCGGCGCCGGCGCCGGGGCAGGCATCTACGCCGGCGTCAGCGGCGACTCGACCTCGGCGCCTGCACGCTCGACCGTGGTCGCGTCGGTTCCCGCGCAGACCGCCGCCACGACCTCGGCCACGAGCCTGACGCAGATCTACAAGGAGGCGGCGCCGGGTGTCGTCGACATCGTCGTCACGACGTCGGGCGGCTCGGACAACGGCGGCTTCTTCGGCGCCCCGAGCGGCCAGTCGAGCCAGGCCGAGGGGTCCGGCTTCGTCTACGACGACCAAGGCGACATCGTCACGAACGCGCACGTCGTCGACGGCGAGACCGCGATCAAGGTCCGCTTCCAGACCGGCAAGGTCGTGAACGCGACCCTCGTCGGCAAGGACGAGTCGACGGACATCGCCGTGATCAAGGTGGACGTCCCGAGCGCCGACCTCCACCCGCTCTCCATCGGCACCTCCAACAACGTCCAGGTGGGCCAGACGGTGGCGGCGATCGGCAGCCCGTTCGGCCTGCCCGAGACGATGACCGCCGGGATCGTGAGCGCGGTCGACCGGACGATCACGGCGCCGAACAACTACTCGATCTCGGGGGCGATCCAGACCGACGCGGCGATCAACCACGGCAACTCGGGCGGCCCGCTGCTCGACGCCTCGGGCAACGTGATCGGCGTCAACGCGCAGATCGAGAGCAACTCGAACGACAACGCGGGCGTCGGCTTCGCGATCCCGATCGACGCGATCAAGAACGTCGCCGACACCGTGATCGCAGGCGGCAAGGTGCAGCACGCCTACCTCGGCGTCTCGATCGGCGACACCCCGAACGACACCGGCGCCTCGATCTCCCGCGTGATCGCCGGCTCCCCTGCCGACAAGGCGGGACTACAGGCGGGCGACGTGGTGACGGCGATCGGCGGCAAGCAGATCTCGACCGCCGACGACCTGACGGCGCTCGTCGCGACCTACAAGCCCGGCGACAAGGTGACCCTCACGCTCCAGCGTGGCGGCTCGACGAAGACCGTCGACATCACGTTCGGCCAGCGCCCGTCGTAGTCAGGTCGTCGTTCTCTGCTCTCGGCGGCACTTCCCACTCCGGGTAGTGCCGCCGAGCCCATTCCTCGCTGACACTGCCGCGCGTCATTCCCCGCAGGGAGTGGCGCGTCGCCGGATGGATGACGGCGAGATAGAGATGCCCGACGAGCAGGACGAGCGCGGCGTAGAGGAGCGCGTCGTGCAGCGTGACGGTGCTCGCGAACCGGAAGCGCGTGTCGCGCTCGCCGAGCCAGAGGAGCACGCCGGAGACGAGAAACAGGAGCGTGAACGCCGCGGTGAGGATCGCATTGATCTTCTGGCCCGGGTTGAAGCGGTCGTGCGAGAGCGTCTCGAGCTCACGCGCGGTTCGCGCGAGCGCGCGCCGGTCGCCGAGCAACGCAACGAGCCCGAGGGCTGCGATCCACGCGAGCCCGCCCCAGAAGTGCAGGTCCTTGAGCAGCGGCCGGCGACCGACGAGCGTCGAAAACCGCGGCAGATAGAGCGCGAGCCCGGTCGCGAGCAGGAAGAGGAAGAACGACGCATTCAGCCAGTGCAGCGTGCGCTCGGTGCGCGAGAAGCGCGCGACGTAGCGCAGCACAGGCCGCCGATCAGAGTCCATTCGAGCGGCCGACCCAGGCGTCGCGGTCGTATCCGAGCACCTCCCAGTAGCCGTCGGTCGCCTGCGGCACGAGCTCGATCCGCGACACCCACTTGACGCTCTTGTAGCCGTACATCTCGGGCATCACGAGGCGCACGGGCGCGCCGTGCTCGCGTGGCAGCGGCTTGCCGTCCATCTCGTACGCGAGGAGCACGTCGTGCAGCGACGCCTGCTTCAGTGTCAGCGAGTCGACGTACGGGATCTCGGCCGACGTGAACTGCACGCCGCCCGCGCGGGCCTGCGGCCGCACCCGCTCGAACAGGTCGGTCAGGCGCACGCCCGTCCAGCGGACGTTCGGCACCGACCACCCTGTGACGCAGTGGAAGTCGCGCACCTCGGTGGTGCGCGGCAGCGCGCGGAGTGCGTCGTAGTCGAGGGTCAGCGGCTGGTCGACGAGGCCGCTCACCTCGAGTCGCCACGTCGTCCGGTCGAACGTGGGCATGGTCGCCGCGACCGTGTAGATGCGCCAGCCGTTCGGCACGAGCGGGATGAGCTGCTCGGCGCCGCCGATCGCCGACGACACATGCCCCCACACCGGCCGGCCCCACACGAGCGACGACAGGCCGCCCGCGACCGTCGCGAGGAAGAGCCCGCGGCCGTACCGTCTCGGGGCCTGTTCGTCCACCTGCTTCTCCGTTCGTCGAACGGGGCGAATCGGTTTTCACATGAGATGCTGCCTGAAGATGGACCGCTCGCGGAGATTCACGCTCGTGGGCACGATCCTGGGCTCGTCGATCGCCTTCATCGACATGACCGTGGTGAACGTCGCGTTGCCGCGGATCCAGGCCGATCTCGGCGGCGGGCTTGCGGCCCAGCAGTGGGTCGTCGACGCCTACTTGCTGACGCTCGGCTCGCTGATCCTCGTCGGCGGCTCGCTCGGCGACATCTTCGGCGAGGTCCGCCTCTTCACGATCGGGGTCGCGGCGTTCGGCGTCGCCTCCGCGCTCTGCGCGGTCGCACCGGACGTGACGACGCTGATCGTCTTTCGCGGCGTCCAGGGCGTCGCGGGAGCGCTCTTGACGCCGGCGTCCCTTGCGGTGATCACGTCGACCTTCGAGGGGGCCGACCGGGGCGCCGCGATCGGCACGTGGACGGCGTGGAGCGGGATCTCGACCGTCGTCGGGCCGCTGCTCGGAGGCTGGCTGATCGAGGTGTCGTCCTGGCGCGTCATCTTCCTGCTCAACGTCCCGATCTCGATCCTCACGGTCGCGATCGCGCTCCTTCTGATGCCGCGGCGTGCACAGGGACCGACGGCTGCGCCCGTCGACTACGCCGGCGCGGTGCTCTGCGCGGCCGGGCTCGGCGGGGTCGTGTTCGCGCTGATCGAGCAGCCGCGACTCGGCTGGACACACTGGGCGATCGTGCTCGGATTCGCAGGCGGCGCGCTGTGCCTCGCGGCGTTCGTCCTCTGGGAGCTGCGCGCGAGCTCGCCGATGCTGCCGCTGCGGCTCTTCGGACGCCGCAACTTCACCGTGACGAACGTCGAGACGCTCGCGGTGTACGGCGGCCTGTCCGCGTGGGGGTTCTTCCTCGCCCTGTTCCTGCAGCAGGTCGCCGGCTACTCGCCGTTCCGGTCGGGACTCGCCACGATCCCGGTGACGATCGTCCTCTTCTTCCTCTCGCGCTACGCGGGACGGCTGTCGGCGACCCACGGGCCGCGCGTCTTCATGGCGGCCGGCCCGCTGCTCGGCGGCGCGTCGCTGCTCGCGCTCGCACGGCTGCCGGTCGGCCTCAGCTACTGGGTCGATCTGCTGCCGCCGCTCGTCGGGTTCGCCGTCGGGCTCGCCATGACGGTGGCGCCGCTGACGACCACCGTGCTGTCGGAGGCCGGCGCAGGTGACGCGGGCATCGCGTCAGGCGTCAACAACGCCGTCGCCCGGATCGCAGGGCTCGTTGCCATCGCGGGCGTCGGGCTCGCGGCGTCCGACGGCAGCCACCGCCTGACCGCGCACGGGTTCCACGTCGCGATGCTGATCGTCGGCGGCCTGATCTGCCTCGGCGGCGCGATCGGCGCCGTCGGCATCCGCAACCCGGCCTAACGGCCGTTCGTCGAGAAGTGCTGGTAGTCGGGTGAGCCGGCCCAGCGTCCACCCCAGCCCCAGCCGACCTTCGCGAACGCGCGTACGAGCACGCCGCCGTCGACGGCCATCCCCGGCCGGACGCGCCCGCGGTCGAGAAAGGCCTTGCCGCGCGGCGGCAGGACGCGGCCGCCCTCGACGTACGGGTTCTCGAGGTCGTTCACGTCGATCGCCTCGCCGTACGCGTGCATCGACCACGACGGTGCGCCCGCCGCAACCGCCTTGCGGCAATTGAACGACGACGTGTTGTCGGCGGCCGCCGAGCGGTCGTCGCTGCCGCGATACGCGTCGATCGGCACCATCCGCCGGATCGGAAACCGGGCGTCGTACAGCGTCCTGAAGACGACGACGACGTCCCGCGCGACAGCCGCATTGACGATCAGCTCCCCGGGGTGCGCCCTCCCGTCGAACCCGACGCGGCGCAACCGGATCCGCCGCAGCTGGGCCGGGGCGACGGGGCAGCCGCGGTGCCACGAATACCGGAGGTCGGCCGCGGTGACGCGCTCCACATGTGAGACGAACGGCGGCAGTGCTGCAACCATGGGCGCGATGCATGGTGCCACGATCCTCGCCACGCTGGCCTGCTTCGCGGGCACGCACGGCTCGACGCAGCTCGTGACCGTCCAGGCGCCACCCGGTGCGACCGCGGGTGTCGTCGCCCTCTGGACCCGGGACGGCCGCTGCTGGCGCCGCGTTGCCGGGCCGTGGCGGGCCCGGCTCGGCCGGGCGGGCCTGTCGGCCCACAAGCGCGAGGGCGACGGCGCGACGCCGACCGGGACGTATCGCCTCGGCGGCACGGTCTACGGGATCGCGCCGGATCCGGGGCTACGGCTGCGCTACCACCGGCTCGTGTGCGGCGACTGGTGGGACGAGGACCCGCGCTCGGCGGCGTACAACACGTTCCGCCACGTGCGCTGCGGGACGCCGCCGCCGTTCGGCGGCGGCAGCGAGGCGCTGTGGCGGATCTCCCCGCAGTACCGGTACTTCGCCGTGATCGAGTACAACGCCGCCCCGGTCGTGCCGGGCCGCGGCTCGGCGATCTTCCTGCACGTCGCGGTCGGGTCGACCGCCGGGTGTGTGTCCCTGCCCGAGCCGATCCTGCTGCGCCTGCTCCGCCGGCTGCGGCCGTCGGCGCACCCGCTCATCCGCCTAGGCACTACCTAGGTATATGATCGCGGTGTGGCGAAGACGCTGTACACCGCGAGCGAGGCGGCGCAGGCCCTCGGCATCAGCCTCGACACGCTGCGCCGCTGGGATCGCGACGGCCGCATCAAGACGCGACGCGACGCGGGCAACCGGCGCGTCGTCACCGCGAACGAGATCGAGCGGCTGCGAGGAGGCGGCGACTCGCACATGAGCGCGCGCAACCGCTTCTCGGGGACGGTGCAGTCGGTCGAGGTGGAGGGTCTGCTGGCGCAGGTCGAGATCCTCGTCGACCGGCCCTTCCGCGTGGTCGCGGTCGTGACCCGGGACGCGGTCGAGGAGCTCGGGCTGAAGGCTGGCTCGCCCGCGACGGCGATCGTCAAGTCGACGTCGGTGATGGTCGAGTCGTGACGCTGCTGACGATCCTCGCCGCGGCGTCGCTCACGACGGTCTTCCCGCAGATCGCACACCAGGAGCGGTACTCGTTCGGCGGCTCGAACGCGCTCGCGGCGCAGATCCGTCAGGGTGCGCCGGCCGACGTCTTCGCGTCGGCGAACACCTCGCTCCCGTTCCAGCTCTACCGTGCCGGGCTCGTCGAGAAGCCCGTCGTCTTCACGCGCAACGCCTTGACATTGATCGTGCCGAAGTCGAATCCCGCGCACATCCATTCGGTCTTCGACCTGCGCCGGCGCGGCGTCAAGCTCGTCGTCGCGGCCCCGGGCGTGCCGGTCGGCGACTACACACGACGGGTGCTGCACAACCTGCATGCCGACGACGTCTTGAACCAGGTCGTCAGCGACGAGAACGACGTGCGCGACGTGCTCGCGAAGGTCTCCCTCGGCGAGGCCGACGCGGGCTTCGTCTACGTCACCGATGCCCGAACCGTGCGCGGCCGGGTGGCGACGATCGGCATTCGTCGCAGCGCGCGTCCGGCGGTCTCGTACGCGGCCGCCGTCGTGCGGGGCTCGAGCCACGAGGCCGCGGCGCGGGCGTTCGTCCGGCGCCTGACGGGCCGGGTCGCGCAGGCGAAGCTGCGCGCGGCCGGCTTCCTCGCGCGGCGATGATCCGGCGCGTCGTCGTCCTGGGCGCCGCGTTCGCCGGGCTCGCGTTCCTGCTGCTGCCGGTGGTGGCGATCTTCGCGCGCGTTCCGCCGGGGCGGTTGCTCTCACAGCTCGGCGACGGCGCCGTGCTCGACGCGCTGCGGGTGAGTGCCGAGACGAGCGCGCTCGCACAGCTGCTCGTACTCGCCGTCGGGACGCCCACCGCCGTGGTGCTCGCGCGACGCTTCCACGGGCGCGAGCTCCTCGTCAGCGTCGTCGAGCTGCCGCTCGTCCTGCCGCCGGCAGTCGCGGGCATCGGGCTCTTCGCGGCGTTCGGGCGGTTCGGGCTGCTGCACACGTCGATCCCGTTCACCAGGCTCGCGGTCGTCTTCGCGGTCGCGTTCGTCTCTGGGCCGTTGTACGTCCGTGCCGCGATCGCCGCGTTCGAGGGCGTCGACGCGAACATCGTCGCCGCGTCGCGGACGCTCGGTGCGGGGCCGACGCGAACCTTCTTCCGCGTCGTCCTGCCACTCGCCCGGACGGGGCTCGCCGCCGGTGCGGCGCTCGCGCTCGCACGGGGGCTCGGCGAGTTCGGTGCGACGATCATGTTCGCGGGCAGCCTGCGCGGCGTCACCGAGACGCTGCCGCTCGCGGTCTACTCCGAGTTCAACGTCGACTTCGACGTGGCGCTCTCGATCAGCGCGCTGCTCGTCGCGTTGAGCGCCGCGCTGCTGATCACCCTCAAATGGCGACCCTCAGTCTCGACTTCGCGCTTCCGCTTCGCAGCTTCGAGCTGACGCTCGCGCTGGACGTCGAGCGCACAGTCGCGCTCGTCGGCCCGTCGGGCGCCGGCAAGAGCTCGGTGCTGCGTGTCGTCGCCGGCCTCGCGCGGCCGGCGCGCGGTCATGTCCGCCTGGACGGCGAGGACTGGACGGAGCTGCCACCCGAGCGCCGCCGCGCCGGCCTCGTGTTCCAGGACTACGCGCTGTTCCCCCACCTCGACGTGCTCGGCAACGTCTCGTACGGCGGTCGCGAGCGAGCGCACGAGCTGCTCGAACGGCTGCAGATCGCACACCTCGCGCGCGTACGTCCGGGAGAGCTGTCCGGCGGCGAGCGGCAGCGAGTCGCGCTCGCGCGCGCGCTCGCGCGCGACCCGGCGGTGCTGCTGCTCGACGAGCCGCTGTCGGCGCTCGACGCGCACACGAAGAGCGAGGTGCGACACGAGCTCGCCGATCTGCTGCGAGAGCTGCGCCTGCCGACGCTGCTCGTCACGCACGACTACGAGGACGCGGCCTCGCTCGCCGACGAGGTCGGGGTGCTCGTCGACGGGACGCTCCGTCAGCTCGGGCCGCCCGCCGAGCTCGTCGCCCGTCCGAAGGACGGGTTCGTGGCCGCGTTCACCGGCGCGAACCTGCTGCACGGCGACGCTCGCGGCGCCCGCGGCATGACGGTCGTGACGCTCACCTCGGGCGAGCGGATCTACTCGACCGACGAGGAGTCCGGCGCGGTCGGCGTCGTCGTCTATCCGTGGGACGTGTCGCTCGCGCGCGAGCCGGCGGACGACTCGGCGCTGAACGTCCTGCGCGGCGAGGTCGGCTCGGTCGTGGCGGTCGCGAACCGCGTCCGCGTGCGCGTCGGCCCGCTGACCGCGGAGGTGACGGCGGCGTCGGCGGACCGACTCGACCTCGCCGGCGGCGGCGAGGTCTATGCGACCTTCAAAGCCACCGGCACCCGCCTCGTGCGTATTTAACGGGGGTAATCCCCGTTGTCGCGCCGTTGACGAAGCCGTTCGAAAGACGGAAGCGAACTGCCTGCTCGCCGCGCAGCGGTCGTTCATTCGTCACGGCTGCGTGCCGCCTTCGCAACGAAACGAGCCAGACAAGGGGATAATCCCCGTTGAAGGGTTGTGCGCTAGAGGGGGCGGGCGTTCGGAGCACTGCGGGACTCGGGATAGCGCGGCAGCCCGTCGTCCGGGATCGGCTCCCACGGCGCCGCGTAGGCGACGAACTGCCGGTACTCCGGCCGCACGCCCGGGTCGCCGTCGACCGTTCCGAGCCGGATCCCGATCGCGTCCGGATCCTCCGGATGGCGGCTCCACAACGCGCCGCCACAGGCCGAGCAGAAGCACTTCGCGAAGCCCTCCTCCGGCTGCCAGCACGAGATCAGCTCCTCGCCCTGCACGACCCGCAGCGAGCCCGGGACGATCCGGCCGGACGCGGCGGCTGCCGTGCCCGTCCGCCGCTGGCAGCGCGTGCAGTGGCAGTAGCCCGCGGAGACGAACGGCTCGCTCACTTCGTAGCGCACCCCGCCGCACAGACATCCGCCGGTCAGCATCGCGCGCAGCATATCGGCCCTCACAGCGTTCTCTCAGGCCGCTCCCAAGCGCCTCACACGCCGTCGGGGAACACTGACTGCATGACCATCACAGCGATCATCATCATGAACACCTGCTTCGCACTGCTCGCCGTCGGCGCGGTCGTAGGCGTCGTCCGCCTCGCGCACCGGCTCTCCGGCCACGCTCCCCTCAGCGACGTTCGCTGGGGAACCGGCGGCGACCACTGGGTCCCGTCTGCGCCGCTGCCGCTGCACCAGGTCGCCCTGCACGAGGACGAGCGCGCGGAAGCGCTCGCCGCCTGACGCGAGAGCGCGGGGACTACTCGAGCACGGGATCCGGCAGCATCGCCGGATCCCCCGCGCTCGTCCCGGTGCTCGCCCCGTTCCCTGACGCCGTGTAGCGCGGCAGCCTCAGCGAGAACGTCGCCCCGCGGCCCTTCGACTGCACGGAGCAGGCCCCGCCGTGCGCCCGCGCCACCGCGTCGACGATCGCGAGCCCGAGCCCGACGCCGCCGGTCGACCGCGTCCGTGCGGCGTCGCCGCGGGCGAAGCGCTCGAAGATCCGGTCGACGGCTTCGGCCGGAATGCCGACGCCGGTGTCGATCACCTCGATCACGAGCCCGAAGTCGAGGACGTACGAGCGCACCTCGATCCGGTCGCCACGGTCGGTGTACTTGACGGCGTTCTCGAGCAGCGCGTCGAGCGCGTCGCGCAACGCCTCCTCGTCGGCGAGGACGGAGCCCTGCGCGAGCCGGCCGAGCCGCCACACGCGCGGCGCGACCTCGCTCCAGCGGAGAAAGACGTCCTCGAGGAACGCCGCCGCGTCGAGCGGCGCGAATGCGAGGAAGGACGGCTGCTCCGCCTTCGCGAGCAGCAGCAGGCGCGAGATGATCCTGTCCATCCGGCCGAGCTCGTCGATCGCGATCGCGACCTCCGGCGGCAGCTCGCCGCCGCGCGGACGCAGGAGGTCGAGGTGGCCACGCGCGATCGCGACCGGCGTCCGCAGCTCGTGCGACACGTCGTGCAGGAACCGCTCCTGCTGCTCGACGAGCGCCTCCGCCTCGTGCACCGCGATCTGCCGGCGTCGCGCGTGCCACACCATCGCGAGGAACATCGCCGACATCAGCGGCACCTCGAACAGCTCGCCCCACAGCTGGATGCCCTCGAACGCGTCGGCGAAGATCGACGTGCCGGTCGAGACGACGACGACGGCGAGCACGATCGTGGTCGTCCGGTTCGACCAGACGCGGAACCCGTAGACGAGCGTCAGGCTGATCCAGACGAAGTGGAACGGGATCGTCTCCCAGCTCGGGTCCGCGATCATCGCGGCGACGTTCGCCGCAGCGAACACCGACCAGCCGACCTCGACCGAGTATCTACGCAGCCAGCCGGTAACCCGCATGGCGGACGGTCTCGATCGGAGCGTCGGGCCCGAGCTTCTTCCGGAGCCGCCGGATGCACACGTCGACGACGTTCGAGCCGGGGTCGAACGTGTACCCCCAGACGTCGGCGAGCAGCCGTTCCCGGCTGATCACCTTTCCGGCGTGATCGACGAGATGGCGGAGCAGTCGGAACTCGCGGTCGGAGAGCTCGCAGACGGCGGCGCCGATGCGGGCCTGCCGGCGCTCGACGTCGAGCTCGAGGCGCCCGCAGCAGATGAGTCCGCCGTCGACCGGCTCGCGGCGGCGCAGCTGGACGCGCACCCGTGCGAGGAGCTCGTCGAGCGCGACCGGCTTCTGGACGTAGTCCGACGCGCCGAGCTCGAACCCGCGCAGCTTCGTCTGCAGGTCCGACCTCGCCGAGAGGATGAGCACGGGCAGGTCGGGACGCCGGCGGTGGAGCTCGGCGAGGACGTCGAGGCCGCTCATGGACGGCAGCAGCAGATCGAGCACGACGAGGTCCCAGGTGCGCGCGACCGCGAGGGCGAGCCCGAGCCGCCCGTCGCCGGCGCTCTCGACCGAGTAGCCCTCGGCTTCCAGGCCGCGCGCGAGGAACGACAGGATCCGAGCCTCGTCCTCGATCAGCAGGATGTTCATCAGCCGCTCACGCAACCTATCGCCCTGCGAATGACATGTAAATGACGGGCGGATGACACTTTCGTCATTTGTGCGACCCCCGCCTTCGGGCCGCTGTATATCCACCAGCCATGCGGGGAGGCCTGGCGGCGAAGGTGGCAGGAGTGGCGGCGGTCGTCGCCGTCGCGGGCATCCTGATCGGCTTCTACATCTCGGGCTACCTCGTCGGGAACACGACCCCGTTCCGCCCCGCTGCGCAGACGACGAGCGGCAAGACGAGCGTCAACCTCGTCCTGCAGACGGTGGCCGCGGTCGGCCCGACGAAGGCGCCGCACCCCGACTGGGTCTCGTACCTCGTGCGCCGGCCGAACGGCCAGTGGGAGCGCAGCACGATCTACACGCTGCCCGCCCACGCGCTCGTCCACGTGACGATCTACAACTTCGACGGCGCGAGCGGGCTTCGCAATCCCTTCCTCGGCCAGCCGCAGGGCCTCGTCGGCAAGGAGGTCGTCGACGGCAAGCCGATCGACGCGTTCCCGCCCGACCAGCCGTCGCACACGTTCGCGGTCCCTGAAATGGGGATCCTCGTCCCGGTCGCACCGGTCAGCGAAGCCGGCGAAGACTCGCCCAAGGCCTGCGGCTACGCACCGTGCGCGCTCTCGATGGCGCACCGCACGATCACCTTCACGTTCCGCACCGGCAAGCCCGGTCGCTACCGCTGGCAGTGCTTCGTCCCGTGCGCCGCCGGCTTCGAGTACGGCTTCGGCGGGCCGATGCAGAGCGTCGGCTACATGGACGGCTTCCTGAACGTCGTCTGATGACCGAGGCCGCCGCATCCACAACGCCCGCGCCCGCGACCGACCACGGCAAGCGCTTCCTCGTCGCCTGGATCGTCGCGAGCGTCATCGCGACGCCGCTCGTCGCGATCTTCCTCGGCGACCACCTGCCGCCCGGGAACGGGTCTGCGCAGGCGCACGAGCAGGTCTTCGACAACTCGTGGCTGCTCGCGATCATGACGCCGCCCGGCCTGTTCGTCGTGATGTTCCTCGGCTACGCCCTCTGGACGTTCCGGAACCGCGGCACGGTCGGGGCACTCGAGGACGGGCCGCCGATCCGTGGCAACGCGCGGATCCAGACGCTGTGGATGGTCATCACGTCGGCGATCGTCCTCTTCCTGGCCGGGTTCGGCAGCTACGAGCTCGTGCAGTCGGGCGCCGGCGGCGGCCAGGGCCCGACGGCGGCGTTCCAGCCGGCCGGCTACCAGAAGGCGCTCGACGTCCAGGTGATCGGGCAGCAGTGGGAGTTCACGTATCGCTACCCCACGTACGGCGGCATCGAGACACCGCACCTCGTGCTGCCGGCGGGGACGCTCGTGCGGCTGCACGTGACGTCACTCGACGCGATCCATTCGTTCTGGGCGTACGGGCTCGGCGTCAAGGCCGACGCGAACCCGGGCGTCGACAACATCGTCTACGTGCACACGAAGGACCCGATGCAGTTCGACATCCGCTGTGCAGAACTCTGCGGCCTGTGGCACGGCTACATGTTCGACACCGGCCACGTCGTGGCGTCCGGCCGGTTCACGAGCTGGATCAAGCAGCAGCAGTCGTACTTCGCGCCCGTCTCGAAGTATCTGCCGCCCTACTCGACCACGTATCTGCCCGACCCGTCGCAACGCGCGGGCTGACCGAGAGGAGCCCTGCGTGAGCGCAGTCGCGATCGAGACCACTCCACCGCTCTGGCGCCGCCTGATCGGGTTCAACCTGCTGACGGCGGTCGTCCTCGGCGTCGGCGGCTGGTATCTCGGCTGGTTCATCGGCCACCAGGTCGCCGGCGCGAGCATCGACTACTTCGGCGACATCGACCAGAACGACGTCGCGATCTTCTGCGGCTACATCATCGGCCTGCTCGGCTTCCTGATCGGGTTGGGCTTCGGCGTCTACCCGTGGTCGCGCATGCGCGGCTATCCGCCGTCGCTCCGCGAGAAGGAGACGGAGGGCGCGGGCCGTTACTTCGGCCTCTGCACCGACCACAAGGTCGTCGGCATCCAGTACCTGTGGGGGATCGGTCTCTTCTTCTTCGTCGGCGGGCTGAACGCGATGTTCATCCGAATGGAGCTGCTCAGCCCGACGAGCCATATCTTCCCGCCCGGCCAGTACCTGACGCTCGTCGGAATGCACGGCACGATGATGATGGGGATGTTCACGAGCGGCATCCTCGGGCCGTTTGCGAACTACCTCGTGCCGCTGATGATCGGCGCGCGCCGGATGGCCTTCCCGCGCATCGAGGCGCTGACCTTCTGGCTGCTGATGTCGGCAGGCGCGATCCTGACGACGACGATCTTCTTCGGCGGCTTCCCCACGGGGTGGACGGGCTACGAGCCGCTCAACGATCAGGCGAACGCCGGCATGGACGCGTACATCGTGTTCTTCGCGCTCGTCGGGATCTCGATGTGCCTGCTCGGCCTGAACATGATCGCGACGATCGTGACCATGCGCGCGCCGGGGTTGACGTGGTCGCGCCTGCCGATCTTCTGCTGGGGCGTGCTGTCGACCGCGATCCTCATGGTGCTCGCAGCCCCGGTGCTCGTCGCGGTGCTCGGCATGGCGATGCTCGACCGGACGGCGCAGACGACCTTCTTCCTGCCGACCGGCGGCGGCAGTCCATACCTGTACGAGAACCTGTTCTGGATCTTCGGGCACCCGGAGGTCTACATCCTCGCGCTGCCCGGATTCGCGATCGTGCTCGAGCTCCTGCCGGTGTTCGCGCGCAAGCCGCTCTGGGGCTACCGCCTCTCGGTCGCGGGCTTGCTCGGCGTCACGCTGCTGAGCTGGCTCGTCTGGCAGCACCACATCTTCGTCAGCGGCATCAACAGCGACCTGCGGCCGTTCTACATGCTGTCGACCGAGCTGATCTCGATTCCGACCGGCTTCACGTTCCTCTGCGGTCTGATGACGCTCTGGCGCGGCAACCTGCGCTTCCCGGTGCCGATGCTGTTCTGCCTCGCCTGGTTCTTCAACTTCCTGATCGGCGGGCTGTCGGGCGTCTTCCTCTCCGACGTTCCGAGCGACGTGACGACGCACGGCAGCTTCTTCTCGATGGCCCACTTCCACTACACGATCATGGGCGGGCTCGTGTTCACCTTCTTCGCCGCGATCTACTACTGGGTGCCGAAGATGACGGGCTACATGCTGAACGAGCGCCTCGGGAAGGTGCACTTCTGGCTGATGTTCATCTCGTTCAACTCGACGTTCGGGCCGTTGTTCGCGATCGGGTTCCTCGGGCAGCCGCGCCGCGCGGTGACGTACGCGCACACGCTGCAGTTCCTGAACGACTGGGTGTCGATCTCGGCGTTCGTGCTCGGGTTCTCGCTGCTGCTGTTCCTCGTGAACTTCGTCTGGTCGCTCGTGTTCGCGAAGGTGCCGGCGCCGGCGAATCCCTGGGGCTCGCGCTCGCTCGAGTGGCAGCTGCCGTCGCCCGTTCCGGTGCACAACTTCGACCGGATTCCACACATCACGAGTGATCCGTACGACTACGGCGAGGCGCGCGGCCCGGTCGCCGTACCCGCCCCGACCGGCGTAGGAGGCATGTCATGAGCGAACTGGTGAGCCATGCGACCGACTACGAGATCGTCGAGGGCGAGCCGCCGGAGCTGCTCGGCCGCAACCTGAACTCCGGAGCGCATCTGTTCGCCAGCGCGACGGCGTTCTTCTTCCTCGCGTTCGTCTTCGCGTACTTCTACCTCCGCTCGTTGAACAATGCGGACAAGTGGCGGCCGAAGCACATCGACCCGTCGCTCGCCTACGGCACGATCGTCATGGCGCTGATCGTCCTGAGCGCATTGCTCGTGCGGATCGGACTGCTGCAGCACCGTGCGGGGCGCCGCGCGCAGTGGCGCCGCACGGGAGTGGTCGCGCTCGCGCTCGGAATCGCCGGGGTCGTGGTGCAGGTGATCGAATGGACGGCGATCGGGTTCGGCCCGGCCGACGGCGGCTACGCGAGCGTCTTCTTCGGCTGGACGGCGTTCAACGTGCTCTTCACGATCGGCACGCTCTTCTGGCTGGAGAACATCGTCGCGACCTCGCTGCGCTACCGGAGCCACGCGACCGGCTCCCCGGCTCCCGGCGAGGCGTCCGGCGACCCGGGACGGCCGGGCCACGACATCAGCGATCCGCTGTCGCTCGTGCGGCCGGGCCTCGAGTCCCTGTCCTTCTACTGGGGCTTCGTGGCGGGGCTCGGCGTCCTCAGCTGGGTCGTCCTCTACCTGATCTGAGGCCCGCGCGGTGCCCAGCCTGACGAGCGCCGCCGCCTGGCCGATCGAGCCGCCGCTCGCGGTCGTCGCGATCGCAGCGATCCTGTACTGGCTCGGCGGGAGGCGCCGCGTCTCGGGGCCGCATGGCAACGAGCAGCGCGGCCGGACGATCGCCTTCTCGCTGGGTCTGCTCGCCGTCGTCGTCGCGCTCGACTCGCCGCTCGACGCGCTCGCCGACCGGCTGTTCCTCGCGCACATGGTGCAGCACGTGCTGTTGATCGCGGTCGCGCCGCCGCTCATCGTGGTCTCGGCGCCCTGGATGCGGATGTGGCAGCCGCTGCCGCTGAGCTTCCGCCGCGCGACCGCGCGGACGCTCGCTCTCAGCCCGCGCGCCGCGTGGCTGCGCGCAGTCACGCACGCGTTCGGCCATCCCGTGTGCGCGTGGACCGTTGCCTCGACGACCCTGCTCGTCTGGCACCTGCCCGCGCTGTACGACCTGACGTTGCGGAACGAGGCCGTGCACGACCTCGAGCACGCGCTGTTCTTCGCGACGGCGCTGCTCTTCTGGGGGGCGATCGTCGATTCGCCGCCGTTCCGGTCTCGACTCGACTGGCTGCACCGGGTCGCCTTTGCAGGATCGGGGATGCTCGTCGGCTGGCTGCTCTCGGTGATCCTCGCGTTCGAGCCGAACGCGCTCTACTCCGGGTATGCGGACCTCGCGCACCGCCCGGGCGGCCTGTCAGAGCTCACCGACCAGCGCCTCGCCGCCGGCGTCATGTGGGTGCCCGGCTCGATCGCGTACACGGCCGCCATCGTCGTCTTCGTCTACCGCTGGCTCGATCCCCTGCCGGCGCGTGGGCGTCTCCTGAGAGGAACCTGACCATGATCCTGCTCGCAACGCACTTCCTCACCGGCGCGATCCTGTCCCTCGTCATCCCCGTCGGCGCGCTGATCGCCGTCGGCATCTACTGGTGGATCCTGCTACGACGGCGCACGCCCGGCGCGCGCAGCGGCAAGGTGCAATGACCGAGGTCGGCGCAGCCGCGCCCGGCCGCGGCCGGCCCGCCGGAGCGCAGGTCGGGCTCGTGCTCGCAGCGGTCGCGCTGGCCGGTATCGGCGCCGGTGCGCTCGTCCGCGTCCTGCACGAGCGCGGCGCGACCACCCTCGTGAAGCCGGCGCTGCCCGAGTTCCATGGGCAGGCGTCGTGGGCGCCGGGCGCCCGCCCCGCTCCGCCGTTCGCGCTCCGCGATCAACACGGCGCATCCATCTCGCTGGCAGGGCTGCGCGGAAAGCCGGTGCTGCTCGTCTTCCTCGACTCGCAGTGCACGACCGCATGCCCGATCGTCGGCCGTGAGCTCGGCTCGATCATGCGACGGCTCCCGGCCGCGCGGCGCCCCGTCGTCCTCGTGGTCAGCGTCGACCCGCGCGGCGACACTCCGGGCTCGATCTCGCACGCCCTCGCGAAATGGAAGCTGTCGGGCCCCTGGCAGCTGCACTGGCTGAACGCGCCGCACCGCGCGCAGCTCGCCGCCGTGTGGAAGCGCTACGGGGTCGAGGTCGAGCCGACGACGAACGACATCGTGCACAGCCTCGCGCTCTACCTGATCGACCGGAGGGGCTCCGAGCGGACTGCGTACCTGTTCCCGTTCTTGCAGTCGTTCGTCCAGTCTGACCTGGCGCGGCTCGCGCGGGACCCCGCGTGAGAACCGGTGCGAGCGGCGGCCTCGCTCTGCGCCTGACCGCGCTCGCCGCCGCCGCCGGCTGCCTGATCGCGGTCGTCAGCGGCGCGACCGGCAGCCGCTCGACGCACGACGTCGTCGCGGCCGCGGCGCTGCCACCCCTGCTGGCGCTCGTGCTCGCCGCCTTCCTGTCGCACCGCAGACTGCTGCCGCCGGCGTGTGCGGCGCTTGCGCTCTTCTGCACCTCGGCCGCCGTCACGACGCGGCAACTGCACCTCGTGCTCGCATCGCTCGCGCTCGCGGCGACCTGCGTGGCTGCGGCGCGCTGCCTGCGCGGCGCCCCGCTCGAACGCGGCAGCGCCCGCGACTACCTGACGCTGACGAAGCCGCGCATCATGAGCCTGTTGCTCGTCACGGGCGCGTGCGGCATGGTCGTCGGCGCGCGCGGCTGGCCCGGCAGCGCGCAGTTCGTGCTCGCGATGGTCGGCCTCGCACTTGCCTGCGGTGGCGCGAGCGCGCTCAACCATCTGCTCGACCGCGACATCGACCGCCTCATGGGATCCCGCACGGAAGGACGTCCGGTCGCGACCGGACGGCTCGCGCCGTCGCGCGCCCTCGAGTTCGGGCTCGCGCTGTCGGCCTGCTCGTTCACGCTGCTCGCGTCGAGCGTCAACGTGCTGACGGCGGTGCTCGCACTCGTCGGCAACGCGTTCTACGTGCTCGTCTATACCGGGTACCTGAAGCGGCGCGGCCCGCAGAACATCGTGCTCGGAGGCGCCGCAGGCGCGGTGCCGCCGCTCGTCGGCTACGCAGCGGCGACCGGCAACCTCGGCCTGCCGGCGCTGTGGCTCTTCGTGATCGTCTTCCTCTGGACGCCGCCCCACTTCTGGGCGCTCGCCCTTCTGCTCCGCGAGCACTACGCGAAGGCGAACGTTCCGATGCTGCCGGTTGCCGCCGGCGTCCCGGCGACCGTGCGGCGGATCGTCTGGTACACGATCGCGCTCGTCGCCTTCACGGTCGTGCCGTATGCGGCCGGCGCGTTCGGCCTCGTCTATCTCGTCTTCGCGCTTGGGCTCGGCGGCATCTTTCTCGTCCTCGCGCTGCGGCTTCGCGACGGCGACCGCCGCCGGGCCGCGTTCGCGTTCCACTACTCGCTGCTCTATCTCGCGCTGCTCTTCGTCGCCGCAGCGGTCGACGCCGCGCTCTGAACGACGAAGGGCCCCTTGCGGGGCCCTTCGAACGAAACGGTGCGAGAGCGGTGTTACCCGATCAGGCGAACGTTGGTCGCCTGCGGGCCCTTCTGACCCTCCGTTGCCTCGAACTCGACGCGCGCGCCCTCGGCGAGCGACTTGAAGCCGTCACCCGAGATGCCGCTGAAGTGCACGAACAGATCCTTCGACCCGTCCTCCGGCGTGATGAAGCCGTAGCCCTTCTCGTCGCTGAACCACTTAACAGTCCCTGTAGCCAATTGATTCACCTCCCCCGCGTTACCAGCGCGAGCGCCGGCCGCGACGGCTCGTATAGACGAGCTTCGGGCGAGCAGTGCGCATACCTGTGCTCTCGAAAGTCTCTCGATGTCCGGCCAGCATTGCAACCCGGCTGACATCGGCCTGCTGCTCCGGCAGAACGAGGGTGCTGCCGCGACCGGCGCGACCGGCACGACCGGTCCGTCCCACCCGGTGCACGTAGCCCTTGTCGTCCTCCGGCGGATCGAAGTTGATCACGTGCTCGATCGCCTCGAGGTCGAGCCCGCGGGCCGCGACGTCGGTTGCGACGAGCGTCGTCACCTTGCCGGTGCGAAACCGCTCGAGCGCGCGCTCCCGCTGCGACTGGCCGAGGTCGCCGTGCATGGCGACGGCGGAGATGCCGCGCCGCTTCAGCTTGTCGGCGAGGCGGTCGGCGCCCCGCTTGGTCCGGACGAACACGAGCGAGAGCCCGGGCTCGGCTTCGAGCAGCTCGACGAGCGTGTCGAGCTTGCCGTCCGGCGTGACCGGGACGAACTGGTGCTCGACGTCGCCGTCCTCGTCGGCGCCGTCGCGACGTGCCTCGAACTGCGACGGATCCGTCGTGTACGCGTGTGCGAGCTCGCCGACCTCGCCGTCGAGCGTGGCGGAGAAGAGCATCGTCTGGCGGTCGTTCGGCACCCGGCGGACGATCCGCTCGACCTGCGGCCGGAAGCCCATGTCGAGCATCCGGTCGGCCTCGTCGAGGACGAGGATGCGGATGCCGTCGAGCGACACGAGGCGGCGCTCGACGAGATCCTGCAGGCGCCCCGGCGTCGCGACGACGATGTGGGCGCCCTGCAGGCGCTTGGCCTGCGCGCCGACCGGCGCGCCGCCGTACGCGAGCCCGACCTTCAGGTGCTTCGCCCCCGCGAACTTCGACAGCTCGTCCGCGACCTGGAGCGCGAGCTCGCGGGTCGGGACGAGGACCAGCGCCGACGGCGCCTTTGCCGATGCGTCGGTGCGCTCGACGACCGGGAGGCCGAAGGCGATCGTCTTGCCGGAGCCCGTCGGGGCCTTCGCGAGGATGTCGAGGCCGGCCAGGGCGTCGGGCAGGACGAGGGTCTGGATGCGGAACGGCTCGAGGATGCCCCGAGCGGCAAGCGCTTGCTCGACGGCAGCGCTCACGCCGAGCGATTGAAACGAAAGCTCCATGTGGTGTTCGACTCCTATCGGTGCTTGTGGTTCGAGATCACACGACTCGAAACCACGCAAGGAGGAACGAGAGGCTGGATCCCACGGGACGACCCGTTGTCGTCCGTGGCACCAGGGTAGCAGGATCGGCGGTCAGCCGTGAGGCGCGGCCTCGGCCGAGGCGGCCGCCGTGAACTCCTCGCCGTCCATCGGCCGGGTGCTCGAGCGCAGCGGCGTTTCCTGCAGGAGCCAGGTGAAGAGGAACGCGAACACCGAGATGATCGCCGCCACGACGAAGACCGGATGGAGGGATCCCGCGATCGCGCCGGCGTATGCCTGGTGCACCTTCGGCGGCAGGTGCTGCACCGCGGCCGGGCTGACCGTCTTCGGGACGCGCGCGCCTCGCGGCAGGCGCTGCACGAGCTGCGAGTGGAGCCGGTTCGCGAAGATCGCGCCGAAGACGGCGATCCCGATCGAGCCTCCCACCTGGCGGAACAGGATCGTCCCCGACGTGGCCGTGCCCATGTGCCGCATGTCGACGCCGTTCTGGACGGCGAGCACGAGCACCTGCATCACGAGACCGAGGCCGAGGCCGAGCACGAGCATGTAGAGCGCGGCGTCCCAGGTCGAGGAGTGGACGTTCAGGCGCGAGAGCAGCGCCATGCCGCAGACGGTCAGCGCCGTCCCGACGATCGGGAAGGGCTTGTACCGGCCCCACCTGCTGATCACGCGGCCGCCGACGATCGAGGTGACGAGCAGGCCGGCCATCATCGGCGTCAGCTGGAGCCCCGACTTCGTCGGGCTCATGCTCTTGACGATCTGCAGGAACAACGGCAGGTACGTGATCGACCCGAACATCGCGAGGCCGATGATGAACCCGACCGCCGAGCACACCGAGAACGTTCGGTTGCGGAACAGTTCCATCGGCAGGATCGGCTCCGTCACGCGCCGCTCGACGAACACGAACCCGACGAGGAGCACGACGGAAAGGGCGATGAGGACGAGCGTCTCGGCCGAGTGCCAGCCGAACGTCGTCCCGCCGAGACTCGTGAAGAGCACGACGCACGAAAGCCCGGACGCGAGGAGCGCCGCCCCGACGTAGTCGACGGCATGCTCGACGCGCGAGGTGCGCGAGTGGAAGACGGCCCCGATGACCGCGAACGCCGCGGCCCCGGTCGGCAGGTTGATGTAGAAGATCCACCGCCAGGAGAGGTTGTCGACGAAGAAGCCGCCGAGCAGCGGGCCGATGACCGTCGAGACGCCGAACACCGCGCCGAACAGCCCCTGGTAGCGGCCGCGCTCGCGGGGCGGGATGATGTCGCCGACGACGGCGATCGTCGTCACCATCAGGCCGCCCGCGCCGAGCCCTTGCAGCGCGCGGAACGCGATCAGCTCGGGCATGTTCTGCGCGATGCCGCACAGCGCCGAGCCGATCAGGAAGATGACGATCGCGACCTGCAGCGTCCCCTTCCGCCCGTAGAGGTCGCCGAGCTTGCCGTAGATCGGACCGGTGACGGTCGACGCGAGGAGGTACGCGGTCACGACCCACGAGAGGTGCTCGAGGCCGCCGAGGTCGCCGACGATCGTCGGCAGCGCGGTCGCGACGATCGTCTGGTCGAGCGACGCGAGCAGGATGACGAGCATCAGCGCGCCGAAGATGAGGCGAACGCGCGGGGCTGGCTGCTGCGGCTCGACCTCGGTCATCCCCCATTCGTACCATTCACGTCATGAGCCGAATCGAGAAGACCGACGCCGAGTGGCGGGCTGAGCTGACGCCCGAGCAGTACCGCGTCCTGCGGGAGAAGGGAACCGAGGCGCCGTTCAGCGGCGAGTACGACTTCACCTTCGAGCCCGGGACGTACCGCTGCGCCGGCTGCGGCGCCGTCCTCTTCGAGTCGGACGCGAAATACGACTCCGGCTGCGGCTGGCCGGCGTTCTCCGCCCCGGCCGCCGGCGATGCCGTCGAGGAGGAAACCGACACGTCGTTCGGCATGGTTCGCACCGAGGTGATGTGCGCGAGCTGCGGCGGCCACCTCGGCCACCTCTTCCCGGACGGGCCGCTTCCCACGGGCAGCCGCTATTGCATCAACAGCGCCGCCCTGAAGCTCGACGAGAAGTAGCGGCAACGCCTAGCCGGGCCTGCGTTCGAGCAGGCGCGTGACGGTGCGATGGTCGACGACAAGGCCCGGCTCGCGCTGCATCAGGGAGAGGTAGCGGCGGCCGAAGGGCGTCTCGGCCTTCGGCGGCAGCAGCAGCTCGCGGGCATCCACGACGAGGTCGCCGGCGTACTCCTCGTCGTCGAAATGGAGCAACAGCTCGGTAAAGGGCTTCAACCAGCCGTACCGCACCGGATCCGACACGATCTGCAGGAACTCCGCGTTCCCGAGCCGCCCGTGGACACGCTCCACCTGGCGCCGCTCGGCCGCCAGGAGGGACTTGTGGAGGGCCAGGAGGGCCGATCGCAGCTCTGCCATCTGGGTCTTCACTATCCCAGGAAAACATCCGATACTCGTTGGCGGATGCTGCGGCGGCCCTTCGGCTCGATCTTCGCCCTGCTCGGCGCGTGCGCCGTCGTCCCGGCTGCGCTCATTCTCGCCTTCGGCGAGGTGCAGGTGATGCCGCCGATGTGGGTCCACTTCTACGGCGTCGGCGTCAGCGCGCTCGTCGCGACCGTGGCCGCAGTCGTCCTGACGACCGT
>JAICLU010000188.1 GCA_025925195.1 Thermoleophilia bacterium | reverse complement strand
GTACGACGCGGTGTCGCTCCTGCGGATCGCGAACCGGCCGCGACGAGGGATCGGCGACTCGACGCTCGCGAAGCTGATGTCGTTCGCCGACGACGCCGAGATGTCGCTGTGGGAGGCGATGGACCGCTGTGAGGCCGCCGGAGTCGGCACGGCGCCCGCGAAGGCGGTTGCCGGCTTCCGCACCCTCGTGCTGTCGCTGATGAGCGCCGCCCAGGAGCTGAACGTCGCCGAGCTGATCGAGGCGGTCCTCGAGCGCACCGGCTTCCTCGAGTCGCTCGAGGCCGAGCGGACGATCGAGGCGCAGGGGCGGGCCGAGAACCTGCAGGAGCTCGTCGCGCTCGCGCGCGAATGGCTCGAGACGGCGGCCGAGCCGTCGCTGTCGTCCTTCCTGCAGGAGGTCTCGCTCTATTCCGACCAGGATCAGATCCGCGGCGACGGCTCGCTCGTGACGCTGATGACGCTCCACAACGCGAAGGGCCTCGAGTTCCGGGCCGTCTACCTGATCGGGATGGAGGAGGGGATCTTCCCGCACTCGCGCTCGATCGAGGAGCAGGGGATCGAGGAGGAGCGGCGGCTCTGTTACGTGGGGATGACCCGCGCGATGGAGCGGCTGACCCTCCTGCACGCGTCGTCGCGGATGCTCTACGGCGGCCGGTCGTACAACCTGCCGTCGCGGTTCCTCGACGAGCTGCCGGAGCGGCACGTCGAGCGCGACCGGCTGAAGCCGTCCTCCTGGTCGAACTACGGCGTCCCGCGGCAGAGTGAGGTGCAGCCGCGGGACGACGTGCCGTCCCTCTCGACCGGCGACTCGGTCTCGCACGGGACGCTCGGGGAGGGCGTCGTGACCCGGATCGAGGCCGGCGGGGTGATCACCGTCCGGTTCGCGGCGGACGGGACGGAGCGGCGCCTGATGCTCGACTATGCACCGCTCGAAAAGATCGGTTGACGAAGTCTTCCCGGTCTGGAAGGGTGCCGGGCGAGGACTGGCGTCCGCGCTGTCACCAGAGGGGGAACGTAAGCATGAGGTATCTCGTCCTGACCGCGGCGGTCGCCGTCGTCGCCTTCGCCGTGTTCGGCGGAACGGGTGGCGCGGCGAACGTCAACGCGAACGCCGCAGCGGTCTGCCCCGCAGCCGCGGTGGGCTCGTCGCACTGTCATGCGCTCGTCGTTACCGACGCGCACGGCAATCCCGACGCGCAGACGTCGCCGTACGGACTGTCGCCCGCTCAGATCAAGGGGACGTACTCGTTCCCGACCTCGCTGACGGCCGGAGCCGGCACGACGATCGCGATCGTCGACGCGTACAACGACCCGACTGTCCTGTCGGACTTCAACACGTTCTCGCAGCAGTACGGCATTCCCTGTAGCTGCCTGACGGTCGTGAACCAGAGCGGCGGCTCGAAGCTGCCGCGCACGAACTCGGGCTGGGCGCTCGAGATCTCGCTCGACGTCCAGTGGGCACACGCGATCGCGCCGGGCGCGCACATCCTGCTCGTCGAGGCGAGCTCGAACAGCAACGCGAACCTCTATGCGGCAGAGGACTACGCGAAGACACATGCGCAGTACGTCTCGAACAGCTGGGGCGGCTCGGAGTCGAGCGGCGAGACGTCGACCGACTCGCACTTCAGCCAGAGCGGTGTCAGCTTCTTCGTCTCGGCCGGCGACGCCGGCCTGCCCGCGGAGTACCCGTCCTCGTCGCCGAACGTCATCTCGGTCGGGGGGACGACGCTGACGTTCAGCTCGAACGGCTCGCTTGCGAGCGAGACCGGCTGGTCGTCGGGTGGCGGCGGCTGCTCGTCGTACGAGACGGCGACATCGGCACAGGCGCCGGTCTCGCAGGGTCTGTGCGGTACGAAGCGGGCGACGCCTGACGTCTCCCTCGACGCGGATCCCGCCTCGGGCGTCTCGGTCTACGACTCGACGTCGTACCAGGGACAGAGAGGCTGGTTCAAGGTTGGCGGTACGAGCGCGTCGTCGCCGATGTGGGCGGCACGCTCGGCCGACTCCGGCGCGGTCGTGAACGCGTCGACCGTGTACGGCAGCTCGATCACCTATCGCGACATCACGTCCGGCAACAACGGCGCTCCGTGCCTGGTCGGCTTCGACCTGTGCAGCGGGCGCGGCAGCTGGGTCGGCTAGGCACGAGTTCGGCTATGCACGATGGCGGCGGGGAGGAGCGATCCTCCCCGCCGCACCGATTCGCGGGAGCCACCAGTTCCACTTGCCGAAGATCGCCATCAGCGACGGCACGAGGATCGCGCGGACGATCGTCGCGTCGAGCAGGATCGCGAATGCGAGTCCCGCCCCGAACTCCTGCAGCCCGGCGATGCGGCCGGCGAGGAAACCGCTGAACGCCGCGACCATGATCAGCGCGGCCGCCGTGATGATGCGGCCCGTGCGCTCGAGCCCGTGCGCGACCGCGAGCTCGTTGTCGTGGGTCTCGTCCCAGGCCTCGCGCATCCGCGTCACGAGGAACACCTCGTAGTCCATCGACAGGCCGAAGAGCATCGCGAACAGGAAGATCGGGATCCAGCCCTCGATCTGGGACACGTGGTGCAGGCCGAGCACCGCGGAGCCGACGCCCCAGCGGAAGATGACGACGAGCAGGCCGTAGGTCGCCGAGACCGAGAGCAGGTTCAGCACGACAGCCTTCAGCGGCAGGATCACCGACCGGAACGCGCGCAGCAGCAGGAGATAGGTGAGGACGAGGCCGCCGAGCACGAGCCACGGGAACCAGGCGTACGACCGGTCGAGGTAGTCGACACCCTGCGGCGGGCCGCCGCCGGCGTAGATCGTCGCGCCTGGCGGGATGTACGTCCGCAGCCGGCGGACGAACTGCTGTGTCTCCTCGGCGCCGTACTCGTGCTTGTTGACGACGTAGATGCGGCGATAGCCGTGCGAGGCCCCGCCCGGCGCGACGTGCGCGGTCTCGGGATCGCGCAGGATCCTGCGTTCGAGGCGCGCGAGCTGGCTCGGTGTCGCGTGCACGACGACGAGCTCGGTCGGCGTGAGCGCGCCGGGGCCGGCGTCCTCGTGGAGCAGCTCGAGGCCCGTCACCGACTGCGGGCCGTGCGGCAGCACGTTGAGCGCGCCGGGTGTCACCTGGATCCACAGCGCAGGGACCGCCGCGGCGACGAGGAGCGACGCGCCGGCGAGCAGAAAGCGGCGTGGGCGGCGCATGATCGACTTCGAGAGTCGGTCCCAGAACGTCCCGTGCGAGCGGAAGGTGCGTCCTCCGACCCGCCGGCCGAGCACCGAGAGCAAAGCCGGTTGCAGCGTCACGGCGCCCGCGAGCGACAGCAGCGGCACGAGGAAGCCCCCGAATCCGAGCGAGCGGATGAACGGCACCGGCACGAAGAGCAGCAGGGCGAGGCCGATTGCGACCGTGACGCCGGAGAAGACGACGGCGCGGCCGGCGGTCGCCATCGTGCGCACGACGGCGTCGTCGACGCTGCCGCCCTCCGCCAGCTCCTCGCGGAAGCGCGACACGACGAGCAGCGAGTAGTCGATTGCGAGGCCGAGGCCGACGAGCTCGATGAGGTTCGTGACGTAACTGACCATGGTCAGCTCGTGCGCGAGCAGCCAGACGATCCCGAGCGTCCCGAAGATCGTGCAGCCCGCGAAGACGAACGGCACGACGACCGCAAGCGAGATGCCGAGGACGGCGAGCAGGACGAGGAAGGCGATCGGCAGTGCGATCGCCTCGCCCTTGTGCAGGTCGGCCGACAGCACGGGCTCGAGGTCGTGCTGGATCGCCGGTTGCCCGGTGATGTATGCGCCCGGGAGCGCCCGGCGCAGTCGCTCGGTGTATGTCTTCGCCTGTTGGAGGTCGAGCGTCGAGTCGATCTCCCCGTACGCGATGCCGTGACCCGCGCGGACCGGCGACGCGTGCGCGTGCGGCACCAGCGTCGCGGCGGCGTCGAGGCGTCGCTGTGCTGCGGCGACGTTCGTGCCGCGGAAGACGACG
>JAICLU010000094.1 GCA_025925195.1 Thermoleophilia bacterium | reverse complement strand
GTCACCGGCGCGAACACCGGCATCGGCCTGTCGATCGCCGAGCGCTTCCTCGCCGACGGCTGGACGCTCGGCTACGCGACCGCCGGCAACGACGACAAGCACACCGGCCCGCTCGAAGACCTGCAAAAGCAATACGGAGAAGACCGGATCGTCTGGGTCTACGGCGACCTCAGCGACCCGGCCGTTCCCCCGCAGCTCGTCAAGGACGTCGTCGCGAAGACGAACCGGCTCGACGCGCTCGTCAACAACGCGGGCCTCAGCACCGCGAAGCCGTTCCTCGAGCTGACGGTCGAAGACTTCGACATCACCTTCAACGTCGACGTCCGCGCGAGCTTCCTCATGGCGCAGGAAGCCGCGCGACAGATGAAAGACGGCGGCTCGATCGTCAACATCACCTCCGTCCACGAGCACATCCCGCGCCCGAACTTCGCCGTCTACGCCGCCGCGAAAGCGGCGCAGGGGATGCTCAGCCATGCGCTCGCGCTCGAGCTGGCCGACAGGAACATCCGCGTCAACTCCGTCGCGCCGGGCGTCATCGCGACGCCGCGCAACGAGCAGGACGCCGAGTCGCTCGATCCGGAGGTGCCGCTCGGCCGGCCTGGCAAGCCGGAGGAGGTCGCCGCGCTCGTCGCCTGGCTCTGCTCCGACGAGGCGACCTATGCAACCGGGCAGAGCTACATCCTCGACGGCGGCATGACCCAGCAGGTCGTCAAGATTCCGGCCGGCTGAGCCGCGGCTACCCTGAGCTGCCGCTATGGCAACTCGCAACGACATCCGCAACGTCGCAATCGTCGCCCACGTCGATCACGGCAAGACGACGCTCGTCGACGCCCTCCTCTGGCAGGCGGGCAGCTTCCGCGAGAACCAGGACGTCAACGAGCGCGTCATGGACTCGATGGACCTCGAGCGCGAGAAGGGCATCACGATCCTCGCGAAGAACACCGCGATCGAGCTCGACAACGGCGTCAAGCTCAACATCGTCGACACGCCCGGTCACGCCGACTTCGGCGGCGAGGTTGAACGCGGGCTGACGATGGTGGACGGCGTCCTCCTGCTCGTCGACGCGAGCGAAGGGCCGCTGCCGCAGACGCGGTTCGTCCTCCGCAAGGCGCTGCAGGCGCGCCTACCCGTCGTCCTCGTCGTCAACAAGATCGACCGCGACGACGCGCGCCCGGAGGAAGTCGTGAACGAGGTGTACGAGCTGTTCCTCGACCTCGACGCCGACGAGAGCCAGATCGAGTTCCCGATCGTCTACGCGAACGCGCGCGCCGGCAAGGCCGGCCTGGACCCGAACGACCTCGCGGACGACCTCAAGCCGCTCGTCGACACGCTCCTGGCCGCCGTCCCGGCGCCGGAGTACGACGAGGATCATCCGCTGCAGGCGCTCGTCACGAACCTCGACGCGTCGCCGTACGTCGGCCGGCTCGCGCTCTGCCGCATCCGCCACGGCCATCTGAAGAAGGGCCAGCAGATCGCCTGGTGCCGCGCCGACGGCACGATCCAGAACGCCCGCCTCACCGAGCTCTACGTCACCGAGGCCCTCGACCGCGTGCCCGCCGACGAAGCGGGGCCGGGAGAGATCGTCGCGATCGCCGGGCTGCCCGAGGTGACGATCGGCGAGACGATCGCCGACCCCGACGACCCGCGCCCCCTGCCCGTCACGCACGTCGACGATCCGAGCCTCAGCATCACGATCGGCATCAACACGTCGCCGCTCGCCGGCACCGAAGGCGACCGCCTCACCGCCTCGATGGTGAAGGCCCGCCTCGACCAGGAGCTGATCGGCAACGTCAGCATCCGCGTCAACGCGACGAACCGTCCGGACGCCTGGGAGGTGCAGGGCCGCGGCGAGCTGCAGCTCGCGGTGCTCGTCGAGCTGATGCGCCGCGAGGGCTTCGAGCTCACGGTCGGCAAGCCGGAGGTCCTGACCAAAGAGGTCGACGGCAAGCGGCACGAGCCGGTGGAACGCGTCTCGATCGACGTTCCCGAGGAGTACATCGGCGTCGTCACCCAGCTGCTCGCACTCCGCAAGGGGGCTCTGCAGCAGATGGTCAACCACGGCACCGGCTGGGCGCGCATGGAGTACATCGTCCCGGCGCGCGGGCTGATCGGCTTCCGCACCGAGTTCCTCACCGAGACGCGCGGCACCGGCATCCTCCACCACGTCTTCGAAGGTTGGGAGCCGTGGTACGGCGAGCTGCGCACGCGGCCGACCGGCGCGCTCGTCTCCGACCGCCGCGGCCCGGTCACGGCGTTCGCGATCATCAACCTGCAGGAGCGCGGCACGCTCTTCGTCAAGCCGGGCGACGAGGTGTACGAGGGAATGATCGTGGGCGAGAACTCGCGCGCCGACGACCTCGACGTCAACGCGACGAAGGAGAAGAAGCTGACGAACATGCGCGCCGCGTCGAGCGACGAGACCGTGCGGCTCATCCCGCCGCGGCCGCTGTCGCTCGAGCAGGCGCTCGAGGAGATCCGCGAGGACGAGTGCGTCGAAGTGACGCCGAAGTCGATCCGCCTCCGCAAGGTCGAGCTGAGTGCGCAGAAGCGGCAGACCGCTTCCAGCCGCGCGAAGCGCGCGGCCGCGTCAGTCGGCTAGCCCCCGTCGGTCAAGCCCAGCTCGCGCGCCCAGCGCTCGCTTTTCTCGAACTTGATGTCGTCGTAGCAGACGACCTGCACCGCATTCCCCCAGGGGTCCCGGAACGTGCAGTTCGGCGCGGGCGTCACCTCGACGCCGGCCGCCTCCAACGCGGCGCGCATCGTCGGCTTGTCGACGTCGACGACGAGCCCGAAATGACGCTCGGCGTCACGATGCGGCTCCTTGATCTCCGCGAACGCGATGAACTGATCGCCCATCTCGACGAATGCCATGCCGATGTCGCGCTCGCTGAGATCGACCGTCGCGAGCTCGAAGAACTGTCCGTACCAGGCGAGCGCCTCGTCGAGGTCGCCGACCTCGAGCGCGACGTGGTTGATGCCGATGAGCCGCGCCATGACTAGACGCTAGCCCGGCGGGTACCGGCTACGCGATGCGCCCCCTCCTGCTCGTCGTGGCAATGCTCGCGCTTGCCGGCTGCGGCGGCTCGGCCGGCGCGCACAAGGACGCGAACCACCATCAGGCGCGGATCGTCGCGCGCCTCACCGGCAAGGCGGCCGAGCGGGTGGGCGCGACCGCGTGCAAGCGCCTCCCGGCAGGTACCCTGCCTCAGCACGCGAGCAAGGCCGACAAGGTCGCGGCACTCCGCGCGTACCTCCAGAGCCACCATCCGACCGACAGCGTTCCGGCGATGCTCGAGGGCTGCCGGGCGGAACTGCATCTCTGACTCACTCGTTAATACCCCTGACGGGGGTGAACCGGTTCACGGTTCCGCCCGAAGTGAGAGGGTAGAAAGAAGAACACATGCCTGCGGTAGATGACATCGTCGAAACGGAGATCGAGCGCGTCGAGCGGTGGCGCGCCGACGAGCTGATTCGCGCGGGCTACGACCCGGACTCCGCGGCGAAGCTTGCCGCCCGTCACGACGTGGACATCCGCCGTGCGGCGCAGATGCTCGAGCAGGGCTGCCCGCCCGAGCTCGCGCTTCAGATCCTCCTCTAGAGTCAGCGGCGTGCTCGCCGCGATCCCGTCGCCGTCGACCGGCGTCTACCACCTCGGCCCCCTCACGCTGCACATGTACGGCGTCATGCTGCTGCTCGCGATCGCGGGCGCGATCTGGCTGACCGGCCGCCGCTGGGTCGCCTGGGGCGGCGACTGGGATCTCATCTACCGGATGGCGGTGTGGGGCGTGATCGCCGGCATCGTCGGCGCCCGCATCTACCACCTGATCACGAGCTGGAATCAGGATCCCGCGATCCACGACCACTGGTACGGGCCCTTCGCGGTCTGGGAGGGCGGGCTCGGGGTGTGGGGCGGGATCCCGCTCGGCGTCGCCGCGGGCGCATGGGTGGTCCGCCGCTCGGGCAACAGCGTCCGCCTGATGATGGACGCCGTCGCGCCGGGGCTCCTGCTCGCCCAGGGGATCGGCCGCTGGGGCAACTACTTCAACCAGGAGCTCTACGGGAAGCCGACGAGCCTGCCGTGGGGGCTCAAGATCGACGCCGTGCCCGGCCGGACGTTCCACCCGACCTTTTTGTACGAGTTCATCTGGGACATCCTGGGCGTCCTCTTCCTGCTCTGGGTCGACCGGCGCTACCGGCTCAAGCGGCCGGCGCTCTTCGCGCTCTACGTCGCGGTCTACACCGCGTTCCGCACGTTCGAGGAGACGCTCCGGATCGATCCGTCCAATCATTTTCTCGGAATGCGCATCAATTTCTGGGTCTCGCTGCTGCTCTTCATCGCGAGCGTCGCGTTCTTCTGCTGGTGGCAGTTCCGGCGCCCCGAGCGCGCCGGGCCGGAGCGGCGACCGCGCCCGGTCGCGAAGGGGCCCAAGATGGCCGTCCCGCGCGGCCGCGTCCGGTAGGGCGGATACTTTCCCCGGGTGATCGTCGTCCGGGAACTGGAGCTCGACCTCGACGCGTTCGAGGGCCCGTTCGACCTGCTGCTGACGCTCGTGCTGAAGGACGAGCTCGAGCTGCGGGAGGTCGACGTCGCAGGCATCGTCCTCGCCTTCCTCGACCGCCTCTCCGACCAGGAGCTGCTCGACCTCGAGGCGTGCGGCGAGTTCCTCGTCCTCATCTCGGCGCTCCTCGAGCTGAAGGCGCGCGGCCTCTTCCCGGAGGAGGCCGCCGAGCTGCTCGAGCTCGAGCCCGAGGCGGCCGCCGAGGAGCTCGCGCGCAGGCTCGCCGAGTACCGCCGGATGAAAGAGGCCGCCGGGTGGCTCCGCGACCGGCTCGACACCGAAGGTGACCGCTACTTCCGCCTCGGCCCGGCGCCGCTCGCGCCCAAGGCCGAGCAGCCGCTCGCGCCGCAGCAGCCCGAGCGGCTCGCGCAGGTGCTGCGGCTGCTCGCGACCGAGCCGCCGCAGGTCTCGCTCGCGCACATGGCACTCCGCTTCCCACCCGTCGGCCAGTTCCTCGAGCGGTTCCGCGCCGTGCTGAAGCGCCGCTCGCGGTTCGACTTCGACCAGGAGATGACCGGCCTCTCCCGGGTCGAGCAGGCGGTCGCCTTCCTGGCGCTGCTCGAGCTGCGCCGGAACGGCGAGGTCGCGATCGAGCAGTCGGCGCCCTTCGCGCCGATCAGGATTTCCCGCAACGACGTCGAAAGAGAGGATTCGTGGACGCTCCGCTCCGCCTGATCTCGACCAACCCGCTCGACCAGCTCGCCCGCACCGTCGAGGCGCTGCTCGTCATCGCCTCCGCACCGCTCACGGTTGCGGAGCTGGCCGCCGCCGCGGCCGACGATGCCGAGCGCGTCGAGGCTGCGCTCGGGCTGATCGGCGAGCGCTACCGCGAGGGCCGGAGCGGCATCGTGCTCGAGCACGTCGCAGGCGGCTGGGCGTTTCGCGCGTCCCGCGACGCCGCGGAGGCGTGCGCGCGCCTCGTCGAGAAGCCCGCGCAGCGCAACCTCTCGCAAGCCTCGCTCGAGACGCTCGCGATCGTCGCGTACCTGGGGCCGTGCTCGCGCCCCGACATCGCCCGCATCCGCGGCGTCTCCGCCGACAGCGCGGTCGCGAACCTGCTCGAGCGCGGGCTGATCGCCGAGGCAGGACGCGACGACCCGTCGATCGGCGGCGCGATCAAGTACCGCACGACGCCGCTGTTCGAACGGATCTTCGGCCTCGAGTCGCTCTCGGCGCTCCCGCGTCTCGACGACATCGGCGCCGACACCGACGAGATCCGGGAGCGGCTACACGCGGTTGCGGAGAAGCGCACGGCCTAGGGACGCCCCTCTTGCGGACGGCCTTCCGGCGAGCGATGCTGGTCGGGGTAATCGCCTCATGAGGGCACGCCACGCATCCGTCCCGGTCGTCATCGCCTGCGTCCTCGTCGCAGTGCCTGCCGCGTCCGCCCGCCCGCTCGCCACCGCCGACCTCGCGGTGGCACAGTCCGCCTCGGCTGCCTCCGGTGTCGTGGGCGACTCCCTCACCTACACGATCACGGTCACCAACTCCGGGCCCGACCCCGCGACCGGCGTCGTCGTGCGCGACAGGCTGGCGGGTGCCAAGGCGACGATCGCGAGCGCCAATCCCAGCAAGGGCGAGCCGTGCAGCCTCGGCACGACCAGCCGGACACTGCGTTGCGTCGTCGGGCCCCTCGCCGCCGGCGAGTCGACGCAGGTCACAGCCGTCGTCAACCTCGTCGGCCCCGGCACGCTCACCGTCACCGCCGACGTCTCCGGCCGCACGCCCGACCCGACCTCGGCCGACGAGACGTCCGTCATCACCACCAACGTCGTCGAGACGACCCCGCCGACCCAACTCGCGCTCGCGGGCACGGCGTTCGCCGCGCCGTTCACGCCGCGGCCGGCCTTCACCGTCTCCTGGCGCGCATCCGACCAGGGCGGCAGCGGGATCGGCGGCTACGACGTTCGCTACCACAGCGCGCCGCCCGGCGGCGGCTTCGGGACCGCGGTCGCGTGGCGGACACACACGGCCGACACGCATGCCCAATTCGCGGGCCGTCCCGGATGGACGTACTGCTTCTCGTTCCGGGCGGAAGACAAGGACGGCAACGTCTCGACCTGGACGGCGCAGCGCTGCGCCTCGATCCTCCTCGCCGCGGCCGCGGCGCGTCGCACCGGCGCCGGGCAGGCGTCGAACGGCAGCGCGCGCTCGCGCGCGCGAGGCGCGACCCTCACCGTGCCGGCGGTACTGGCGCGCGCGCTCTACGTCGACGCCGTCCGCTGCCCCGGCTGCGGCTCGCTGGACGTGCTCTGGCAGGGGCGCCTGCTGCGCACGCTCGACCTGGACGCGAAGACCCGGGGACGGGCGCTCGTGCGCGTCGCGCTTCTCCCCTCGTTCGGGCGGGGGTCGCTCTCGGTTCGGGTGGCGACCGAAAAGAAGACGGTGACCGTGGCGGCCTTCGGGATCGCGAAGCGCTGACGTGGCCCTGATCCGCGTCCCGCTCCGTCTCCTTGCCGTCCTCGTCGGCGTCGTCGGCTACCTCGTCGTCGTTCCTGTTGTCGACGTCGTGCGCAGCCTCGCCCGCGCGGCGGCCCGGATCGTCGGAAGGGACTGAGATCGCCCGCGCGCTCATCGCCGCCGCGCTCGTCCTGCTCCTGCCGGCAGCGGGCGCGGCGAAGCGTCCCCCCGCGGCGCCGACGCCGCCGGTTCCGCTCCGCGCCGCCTTCTACTACCCGTGGTTCCCGGGCGCGTGGCATCAGCGCGGCTTCGACCACTTCTCCGCGTACACACCGTCACTCGGCTACTACTCCTCGAGCGACCCTACGGTGATTCGGAAGCACGTGCGCGCGATGCTCTACGGCGGCGTGCACGCCGCGATCGTCTCGTGGTGGGGCCGCGGCGACCGCTCCGACGCGCGGATGCCGCAACTGCTGAAGGCCTCCGCTGCGATGAAGGCGCGCTTCTGGTGGACGATCTACTACGAGCCCGAGGGCCAGGGCGACCCGTCCGTCTCGCGCATTCGCAGCGACCTGCGCTACATCCGCGACCGCTACGCGCGCCGCGCGGACTTCCTCCACGTCGGCAAGCGCTTCGTCGTCTTCGTCTATGCCGACCCGAATGACGGCTGCGGGATGGCGAGCCGCTGGAAGGCGGCCGACACCGTCGGCGCGTACGTCGTGCTGAAGGTGTTCCCGGGCTTTCGCTCGTGCACCGCAAAGCCTGACGCGTGGCACCAGTACGCGCCGTCGGCGCCGACGCAGAGCTACGCACCCTGGTCGTTCTCGATCAGCCCCGGCTTCGCGCGCGTCGACGAACCGGCGCCGCGACTCGCGCGCGACACCGCCCGCTGGGACGCCTCGATCCGGCAGATGGTCGCATCGCACGCGCGCTTTCAACTCGTCACGACCTTCAACGAGTGGGGCGAGGGAACGGCGGTCGAGAGCGCCGACCAGTGGGCGTCGGCCTCCGGCTACGGCGCGTATCTCGACGCGCTGCACGTGAACGGCAAGGTGGCGACCACGCCGCCGCCGCCCTCGACCGCCGACCCGGTGATCGCCGCCGTCGGCGACATCGCCTGTGACCCGACGGAGTCGAGCTTCAACGGCGGGCAGGGAACTGCGAGTGCGTGCCACCAGCGCGTCACCTCGGATCTCGCGATCGCCCTCCATCCGGCCGCCGTGCTGACGCTCGGCGACACGCAGTACGAGGACAACGCGTACACGAAGTACCTCGCGTCGTTCGACCTGTCCTGGGGACGCCTGAAGCCGGTGATCCGGCCGGCGATCGGCAACCACGAGTACCTGACCTCCGGCGCAGCCGGCTACTTCCACTATTTCGGCGCCGCGGCCGGCGACCCGGCGAAGGGCTACTACAGCTACGACCTCGGCACGTGGCACCTGCTCGCGCTCAACTCCGAGTGCTCGCACGTCGGCGGCTGCGCCGTCGGGTCGCCACAGGAGACATGGGTACGAGCCGACCTCGCCGCGCACCCCAACGCGTGCGTGCTCGCATACTGGCACGAGCCACGGTTCTCCTCGGGCGAGCACGGCGACGCGTCGCAGATGGCCACGATCTGGAACGACCTCGTCGCCGCGCATGCGGACGTCGTCCTCTCCGGCCACAACCACGACTACGAGCGCTTCGACCCGATCGGCACGACGCCGGCAGCTTCGAGCAATACGCAGAATCCCGTTCTCGACCCGGGCGGCATCCGCGAGTTCGTCGTCGGCACCGGCGGCAAGAACCATTACCCCTTCGCTCACGGACCCCTGGCGGGCGAAGTCGTGCGCAACGCAGACACGTTCGGCGTCCTCGAATTGACGCTCCATCCGCGGAGCTACGACTGGCGCTTCCTTCCGGAGCCGGGCAAGACCTTTACCGATTCCGGGACCGGGAATTGCCATTGAGGTTTGTGATCCTCGCTGCGGGTAACTAACCGCCCGCCTAGACTCAACGACTTTCGGGGGGACAGCTTCTTTCGACGACGCAGGCAGGTCTTATTTCCTCTGCATGACCAGCGAAGCCGTGCCGCGGCCGTCATCAGACGCCGTTGCGGTCGCCGTGGTGGGGCTTCGAACATGAACGAACTGCACGAGTAGGTCCCACACGTGGGGCAGCGAGGCGGCTGCATGCCGTCGAAGCTCGCGTCTGCCTGCTCCGAAAGGACGACCAGATGTTGAAGCTCGCAGCAGTCCTCGCTGCGGTGGTCTCCCTCGCGGGCGCGGCGCCGCTCGCGGGAACCGCTGCCGGGAGCTCCCAGACCGTCGCGGCAACGGCCGACGCTTTCGTGAACGCAGCATCGCCCGACTCGAACTACGGCGGCGACGCACGGCTCTACACCGACGGGTCGCCCGTCTTTCGCAGCTATCTCCGCTTCGACCTCTCAGGCCTCGCCGGCCGGGTGGTCACGAAGGCGACCCTGCAGATCCATGCCGAGACCGACGGCACGACCGGCGAGACGATCGAGGTGCGCGGGGCCGACTCCTCCTGGACCGAGGATGGCATCACCTACGAGAACGCGCCGTCGCCCGGCGCGGTCGTCGACTCGGCCGGGCCGGTCTCCGCCGGCAGTTGGGTCTCGCTCGACGTGACCCCGCTCGTCAGCGCGAACGGCGCTGCCACGTTCGTCGTCGATTCCCAGGACGACACACGGATCCGGTTCGCGAGCCGCGAGACGTCGACGCCGCCGCGGCTCGTCGTCGAGACGACGGCCGCGACCCCGCAGCCGGCCTTCCCGATTCGGGCCGCGTTCTACTACCCGTGGTTCCCCGAGGCCTGGAACCAGAGCGGGCTCGACCCGTACACGCACTACACGCCGTCGCTCGGCTACTACGACTCGAGCGCGGCCGCGACGATCACGAGCCACATCCATGCGCTCGAATACGGAAACTTCCAGGCGGCGATCGCCTCCTGGTGGGGGCAGGGGACGCCGACCGACGGCCGGTTCCCGCAGCTCCTCTCCACGACGGACTCCCTCGGCAGCCCGCTCAAATGGGCCGTCTATTACGAGGCCGAGGGCGTGGGCAACCCGAGCGCGAGCCAGATCGCGTCCGACCTCGTCTACTTGCGAGACCACTACGCATCGGACCAGGCCTATCTGAGGGTGAACGGACGGTTCGTCGTGTTCGCGTTCGCCGACAGCGGCGACGGCTGCGGAATGGCCGACCGCTGGAAGCAGGCCAACGACAGCCTCGGCGACCCTGCGTACGTCGTATTGAAGGTCTTCAGCGGCTACCGGACGTGCGCGAGCCAGCCCGACGGTTGGCATCAGTACGGCGCCAGCTCGGCCGAGGACTCGCAGTCGGGCTACTCGTTCTCGATCAGCCCCGGCTACTGGAAGGCGGGCCAGTCGACCCCGTTGCTCTCGCGCGACCCGACGCGGTTCGCGAAGAACGTCGCCGACATGATCGCCTCGAGCGCCCCGTGGCAGCTCGTCACGACGTTCGACGAGTGGGGTGAGGGGACGGCCGTGGAGAGCGCCTCGCAGTGGGCGTCCTCCTCGGGTTACGGCGCCTATCTCGACATCCTGCACGCAAACGGCAGCGGCACGCCTTCGGCCACGGCGCCGTCGAACTCGGCGGCTCCGACGGTGTCGGGGACGGCGCAGCAGGGTCAGACGTTGGCTGCGACCACGGGCACGTGGTCGGGGACGGCGCCGATCTCCTACGCGTACCAGTGGCGGCGCTGCGACTCG
>JAICLU010000103.1 GCA_025925195.1 Thermoleophilia bacterium | reverse complement strand
GTTCATGCCGACGACGCCCGACTCGATCTCGTCGACGACCGCGCCGCGGCCGAGCTCGACCACGTAGTCGCGCCGTGTCTCGCCGTTCGGCGACACGAGGTCGACGACGACGGTGTCCTCCGGCCCGATCGGGCGGCCCTCGACGGGGATCAGCTCGGCGACGGTCGAGCGGAGCGCATCGAGCTCGCGCTGGACGAGGTCCTCCGGCACCTCCGACTCGATGGCACCGACCTCGAGCGCCGTCCAGTCGGGCAGCTCCGGCTTCTCCTGCACCCGAACGGTGGCGGTGAACTGCCAGTCGGCGTCGTCGCTCTGCGGCAGCTGGAAGTCGTACTCGGGCTGCGCGACGGGACGCACCTTGTTGCGCGCGGCGGCGTTCCAGAACCAGCCGCCGATGTGGCTCTCGATCGCCTCCGCCATCAGGCGGTCGCGCCCGATCTTCTGGACGAGCAGCTGGCGCGGGACCTTGCCCTTCCGGAAGCCGGGGATCTTCGCCGTCTGCGCGAGATCGTTCGCTGCGTGCTCGACGGCATGGTGCACGTCGTGCGAGGGCACCTGGACCGTCAGCTTGACCCGATTCTCGGGCAGCTCTTCGACCTGGACGGGGGCGGGGGCCTGCATCAGGTCATTACAGCAGAGGCCTTGTAGGCTCGGTCCCAGTGGACGACCCGGTGGAGCAGCGCCTGCAGGTCGTCGTCCTCAGCCGCCACGGCGAGTCGACGTACAACCTCGAGCGGCGGGTGAACGGCGATCCGGCGACCGACGTCCCGCTCACCGAGGCCGGCCGCCGGGCGGCCGAGCAGCTCGGGAGGCAGCTCGCGCCGTTCCCGGTCGAGCTCTGTGTCCACACGCGGTTCGAGCGGACGCGCGAGACGGCGGCGGTCGCGCTGGCGGGCCGCTCGGTGCCGTTCGAGACCGAGCCGCTGCTCGACGACATCGACGTCGGCGACCTCGACGGCGCGCCTGTGGACGACTACCGCGCGTGGAAGGAGGCGCACGGCCGCGCCGACGCCTTCCCGGGCGGCGAGAGCCTCGACGACGCTGCGCGCCGGTACGCGCGCGCCTTCCGCCGGCTGCTGGCACGGCCCGAGCGAACCGTGCTGGTGGTCTGCCACGAGATCCCGGTCCGGTACGCCCTCAATGCCGCAGCCGGGTCGGACGACCTCGACGGGCCCGTGCACCTGGTCGCGAACGCCACGCCGTATCTCTTCGACGCGACGGCGCTCGAACGCGCAGCGGCTCGTGTCGAATCGCTCGTTGGAGGAACGCAAGGAATCGGCGCCGAATGACGTCATCCCTGTCATGGACGTCTGGACGCTCATCCTCATACTCGGCGTGACCGCCATCTGGGTTTCGATGGCCAGCGCCGTCTGGTATCGCACTCGAGTCATGCGGGTGAGAGGACTCGAACCTCCAAGGGCCGCAAGGCCCAACGGGACCTAAACCCGCCGCGTCTACCAGCTTCCGCCACACCCGCGCACGAAAAAGCGTACTCCGATTAGAGTGCTGCCTCGTGGCAGGGATGCGGCCGGAGGACGTCTACGAGCTGGCGAACGCGGGCGACCCCCGGATCTCGCCGGACGGCTCGCGCGTCGCGTACGTCGTCACGACGATCGACCGGGACGCGAGCGAGTACCGCAGCGCGATCTGGGTCGCGCCGCTCGACGGCTCCGCCGAGCCGGTGCAGTTCACGACGGGCGCGAAGCGCGACACGAGCCCGCGCTGGTCGCCCGACGGCCGCTGGCTCGCCTTCACCTCGAACCGCTCCACCGGCGACGGGGACGACAAGAAGACGCCCGCCCACCTGTATGTGATGCCCGCGAACGGCGGCGAGCCGCGCAAGCTGACCGACACGAAGGAGGGCGTCGAGGGCCCGGTGTGGTCGCCCGACTCCACGCGCGTCGCGTTCGCGGCGCGCGTCCCCGACGAGGCCTACGAGGAAGAGGACGACCGCAAGCGCAGGCCGCGCCGCTTCACGCGCGTCTTCCACAAGCTCGACAGCGTGGGCTGGACCGGCGACCGGCGCAAGCAGATCCTGGTGGTCGGCCTCGACGGCGAGTCGAAGCAGCTGACGACCGGCGACTTCGAGAGCGGCTCCGCGATGTGGCTCGACGACCGGACGATCGTCTTCGCCGGCCTTCGCGACGAGAACTGGGACACGACCCTGATCAACCGTCTCTACACGGTCGATGCCGACGGCAGCGGTGAGCCGAAGCAGCTCTCGCAGGACGAGCATTCGTACGAGCATCCCTCGCCGTCGCCGGACGGGTCGCGCATCGCCTTCTACTTCGTCCGCGAGGACGGCACGTGGCCGTACCACAGCCAGGTCGGCGTCATGAACGCCGACGGCAGCGGCGTGCAGCTGCTGACCGAGTCGCTCGACCGGCAGACGTCGCCGTATCCCGACTCGCGCGAACCGGTGTGGGACGGCGACCGGATTCTGTTCACGATCGAGGACGGCGGCAACATCCACCTCTACGCCGTGCCCGCCGACGGGTCGGCCGCACCGGAGCGGCTGCTCGGCGGCGAGCGGCAGATCTCCGCGTACGACCACCACGCCGGGCGCCTGGCCACGATCGTCAACGAGTCGACGCAGCTGCGCGAGCTCTACGTCGACGACAGGCAGGTGACCCACGTCGGCAAGCCGTTCACGGAGGGCCGCGAGCTCGTGCAGCCCGAGCGGTTCACCGCAGTCGGCAAGGACGGCTACGAGGTCGACGCGTGGATCGCACGGCCCGCCGGCTTCGAGCAGGGCAAGCGCTATCCCGCGCTGCTCAACATCCACGGCGGCCCGTTCTCGCAGTACGGCACCGGCTTCTTCGACGAGACGCAGGTCTACTCCGGTGCCGGCTACGTCGTCCTCTACTCGAACCCGCGCGGCGGCTCAGGCTACAGCGAGGCGCACGGCCGCGCGATTCGAGGGCCCGTCGGCGACGCCGGGCCCGGCTGGGGGTCGGTCGACTACGACGACCTGATGGCGGTCGTCGACACGGCACTCGAGCAGTACGACTTCATCGACGGTGAGCGCCTCGGCGTGATCGGCGGCTCGTACGGCGGCTACATGACGTCCTGGATCGTCGGGCACACGAACCGCTTCAAGGCCGCCGTCTCCGAACGGGCCGTGAACAACCTGATCAGCATGTTCGGGTCGAGCGACCTGTTCTGGGTGTTCGAGCGGCAGTTCGGCGGGCCGATGTGGGAGAACATCGAGGCGTATCTCGAGAAGTCGCCGTCGACGTACTCGACGGACATCGAGACGCCCGTGCTCGTGCTCCACTCCGAGAACGACCTGCGCTGCCCGGTCGAGCAGGGCGAGCACCTGTTCAACCTCCTGCGCCTCCAGGGCAAGGAGGTCGAGATGGTGCGCTTCCCGGCTGAGAGCCACGAGCTCTCGCGCGCGGGCTCACCGCTCCATCGCGTCATTCGGTTCGAGACGATTCTCGACTGGTTCGATCGCCACCTGAAGTAAGGGCGACGTCCATGCTCGTCGACGCGATGGCGATCCCCGCGTCGGTGAGCCCCTTGTGCACGAGCCGGGTGAGCTCGTCGGTCGCGACCCGTGCGGTACGAATCGGGATCGCGAACCGCGCCGACAGCTCCATGTAGTTGTCCGTCGCGCGCACGAAGACCCGCGGCTCGAGGTCGGAGATCGGGATCGGGTAGCGACGGCGCATCTCGTCGATGGCAGCCTGCGCCTCATCCGTCGACGACACCTCGATCGCGGCGTCCCGGAGGATCGTCTCGGCGCGCTGCCAGTCCGCGTCGTGGCCGATCGGGAAGGTCACCTCGTGCCATACGAACTCGAACATCGCCGAGTAGTTGAAGGTCGGCTCGTCGAAGGTCGTCTTGTTGGAGACGGTCACGGTCCGCCCCGACGCCTGACGTCCGTGCACCCACAGGTCGGTGGACGAACTGCCGCCGCCGCCGATCTCGAGGATCTTGGTCCGGAGCGGTGTGATGTCGATCACGTCGCCGTGGACGCCGGCGATCTCGATGCGGTCGCCGATCCGGTAGATCCCGCCGAGCAGGCTGTTGAGTGCGACGAGGAAGACGAGAAAGTTGACGGCGCGGCGGATGGAGTGGCGCGCGTACTCGTCGCTCGCCCGGTGTGTCAACACCCAGCTCAGCGTGTACGACACGACGACGGCGACCGCTGCCACGATCGCCGTCTCGATCAGGTGCCCCGTCACGCGCGGGTGATTACCCGCGACCGCGTTAGTGACTCATCGTGCCCGGCACGTTGCCGACGTTCAGCAGGCCCACCTCGCCGAGCTGGACGCTCGCGAAGGAGTGGGAGACGAAGGGGTAGATCCCCGGCTCGTCGATCTTGACGTCGAAGACACCGCTGCCGCCGGCGGGAACGACCGCCGTCTGGATGTCGTGCTGCGGCGCGTCGCGCAGATCGCCGTTCAACCAGGCCCGGTCGAGCAGGGTGCCGACGACGTGGAACTCGGTGTTCAGGCTCGGGCCCGCGTCGACGACCCAGAAGCGGACGGTCTGGCCGGGCTTCGCCGTCAGGGGGTGCGCCTTGTACTGGCCGGCGTACCCGTTCCAGGTCACCCAGTCCGGCGTCATGTTCTGCGCCTTGACCTGGTCGAGGCTCGCTGCGGCTCCGAGGCCGTCCTTGTTCAGGTACCACTCGCTCGAGACGAGCACGTAGTTCACGTCGGCGGGAGGAAGGTTCGCGGGCTCGACGACGATCGCGAAGTACATCCCGTTCGCGATGTGCAGGAAGGCAGGCGCGGTGCCGCAGTGCACCATGAAGACGCCCGGGTCGTTCGCCTTGAACTCGAACGTCTTCGTCGCGCCCGGAGCGATGTCCGTGAACGCGAGGTTCGGCGCGATCCGCGCGGCGTGGAAGTCGATCGAGTGCATCATCGGCGATGTGTTGTGGAGCGTCACCTTGACGAGCTGGCCCTCGCGCACGTGCACGACCGGTCCGGGCGCGGTGCCGCCGAACGTCCAGGCGTCGTAGTTCACGCCGGGCGCGATCTGCAGCACGTCGTGCGAGATGCCGATATGGAGGTTCGCGACCCCCCCTGCCGGCGCGGCGGGCAGCGTGGCGGGGAACGCGGCGTGCTTCGTCGCGATCGCGTCTGCGTTCGCCGGCGCGGCGCCGGCGAAGCTCGGAGTTGCGACGCCGGCGGTCGTACTGCTCGACATGTCCATGCCGGGCATCGACGTCGGCGACGCCGCCGTCGAGACCTTGGCGGCCGCGTCGTGCGCGTCGTCGCTCGCGTGCTGTGCGGACAGTGCGAGCCAGAGGCCGAAGGACCCCATGATCACGACCACGAGCCCCAGGAAGAGGGACAGGAGCTTGAAGATCACACCGGAGTCGCCTGTGCTCGGTGCGGGTGCTGGGTAGGTCGTCATCGGTCTGCTCCTTGCGGACGAGGATTTCTGTCGCTGTCATCCTCGAAGCAGATCGAGCCCGCTTCATCGCGCATCTCCCACATGCGCGCTGCGGGTTTCCACGGATCAGCCGGCCGGATCAGCCGGGCGGGGCTACCAGCTGTCCCAGTGCACCATCGTGTCGAGCGGCTTGCGCGTCCCGGGCTTGAAGTCGGTGCCCTTCGTGTAGGCGACGGGGATCAGGGCCACCTGGGTCACCTCGTCGTACGGGATCCCGAGGATCTCCGCCGCCTCCCGCTCGTGCATGAGATGGAACGTCGTCCAGACGCTCCCGAGCCCGCGTGAGCGCGCTGCGAGCATGAACGACCACGCCGCCGGCACGATCGAGCCGTACATCGACGCGACGAGCGGGTTCGGCTTCCCCTCGTAGCGCCCCTGCACGCAGGGGATCACGTGCACCGGGACGTCCTGGATGTGTTCGGCGAGATGGACGACACCCGCGCCGATCCGCGCCATCTGTCCTTGCCGCGGGCCGCCGCCGCGCTCGAGGTACGGGATTGCAACCTGCCGCCACAGCTCGCCGAGCGCGGCGCGCTTGGCGGCGTCGGTGACGATGACGAAGTGCCAGTTCTGCGAGAAGCTCGCCGTCGGTGCCTGCTGCGCGAGCTCGAGGCACTCCTCGAGCACCTCCCGCTCCACCGGGCGTTCGAGGTCGAGTCGTTTCCGGACGGCGCGCGTCGTCGACAGCAGCTCGTCGGGCGTCAGGTCGAGGCGCATCCGCGGGCCATCCTACGTCTCCCCTGTTCGGGGGACGGCCGGTACCCGAAAACGCCGATGCCGCCGCAGCGCATTGCGGCCGATCATGGAGGGATGGCCAGGATCTCGTACAGCTATACCGCCGCCGGCGTCCTGATCGTCGCCCTCGCGGGCCTGACTGCGCCCGACGGGCGCTGGTCGGCCCTCCCCTGGCTTCTCTCGTGCTCGCTCGGCGCGGCCGCGATCGCCGTCGGCATGCGCACGCACCGGCCGCTCGCCCGCTCGTTCTGGATCGCGCTCGGCGCGACCGAGGTCGCCTGGGCGGTTGCCAGCCTCGTCCCCGTCGTCGGCGGGCCGACCGTCGCCTCCGACGGCTACGACGGGTCGTCCGCTCCCTATGTCGCCGGCTATCTCTTCCTGGCCTGGGCGACGGTTGCAATGCTGCGGCGGGTCGGCGCCCGACGGCCCGAGACGATCGACGCCGCGATCTGCGCGGCGGTCGCGGCGGCACTCATGTGGCCCGCGGTCGTCGCCGGCACGCACGCGAACGGACGGGGCTCCCTGATCAACGCGGCCTTCCCGGTGTGGGACCTCCTGCTTGCGATGATGCTCGTGCGGATTCTCTTCTCAGGGTGGTTCCGCAAGCGGTCGCTGCGGCTGCTGGCCGCGGCCACTCTGCTCCTCGTCGGCTCCGATCTTCTGTATTTCAGCGGCGTCTTCGACGGCTCGACGCTCGCCGGCCGCCTGCTCTCGATGTCGTACACGGCGTCGTACCTCCTCCTGGGCGCGGCGGCGCTCCACCCTTCGATGAGGCGCCTGCCACCCCGCGCCCTGCCCGGCGACGACGGCCCGCGGGGCCGCCGTCGGACGCTTTGGGTCGTCGGAGGCGCCCTCCTGCTGACCCCCGCGATCTTCGGGGTCGACCAGATCGCCGAAGGGAACCCACGCGACGCGGGGCTCGCGGCGATCGGCGCGGTCGTCGTCGGGCTCGTCGTGCTCCGGATCTCGCGTCTGCTCGCACACACGGACGCCCTGCGCCGGCGGGCCGAGGAGTCGGAGCGCTTGTTCCGGATGGTGTTCGACGCCGCCGGTGTCGGGATCTCCGTCGGCGCGGACGGGATGCTGACACGCACGAACCCGGCGCTGCAGCGGATGCTCGGGTACTCGGGCGACGAGCTCGCCGGCATGCACTTCCTCGAGATCACCCACCCGGCGGACCGCCACCGGACGGTCGTGCCGACCCCCGGCCGTGTGCACACGTTCGAGAAGCGCTGCCTCCGGAAGGACGGCGAGCCGGTGTGGACGGAGGTGACGCTCACCGCGCCGCCTGACGGAGGCTTCGGCATCGCAGTCCTCGAGGACGTCAGCACCGCGAAGCGCCTCGAGTCGGATCTCCGACACGCGCAGAAGATGGAGGCGATCGGCCAGCTCGCCGGCGGGATCGCACACGACTTCAACAACCTGATGACGGCCGTGATCGGCTATTCGGGGATGCTGCGGCAGGAGCTGACGGACGCGGACCCCCGCCGAAGCCGCGTCGAGGCGATCTCCGGTGCGGCAGAGCGCGCCGCCGAGCTGACACGCAAGCTGCTCGCGTTCTCGCGCCGCCAGGTGCTGCGGCTCGAGCCGCTCGACATCGCGGCGGTCGTACGCGGCTGCGATCCGATCCTGCGGCCGCTCCTGCCGGAGACGATCGCCGTCGAGTACGACCTGGAGCCGGGGGCCGTCGCGTGCGTCGACCGCGCCGAGCTCGAGCAGGTGCTCCTGAACCTCTCGATCAACGCGCGCGACGCCATGCCGGACGGAGGCCGCCTGACGATCGCGGTCTCGGTCGTCGACGGGGCGGTCGAGCTCGTCGTCGCCGACGACGGCGTCGGGATGACGCCCGAGACGCGCTCGCGCATCTTCGACCCCTTCTTCACGACGAAGCCCGTCGGGCAGGGCACGGGCCTCGGCCTCTCGACCGTCGACGGCATCGTCGCCCAGCTGTTCGGCACGGTCGAGGTCGAGACCGAGCCCGGCGCAGGGACGACGTTCCGGATCCGGCTGCCGCTCGCCACGCCGACGCTGCTCGACGAGATGCCGATCGTGGCGGCCGAGCATTCGCCGCGCCGTGGCGGAACCGTGCTCCTCGTCGAGGACGAGGAGGTCGTGCGCCACGTGACGACGGAGATGCTCCGCCTGACCGGCTATAGCGTCGTCGCGGCGTCGAACGCAGAGGAGGCGCTGACCATGCTGCGCGCAGGCTCGCGGCCCGACGTCCTCGTCAGCGACGTCGTGATGACGGGCATGGACGGGCCGACCCTCGTCTCCCTCGCGCGCGCGCTCCTGCCCGATCTGCCGGTGCTCCTCGTCTCCGGCTATCCCGCGGAGACGCTCGGCGACCGGACGACCGAGACCGTGCTGTCGAAGCCGTTCACGCCTGCGCAGCTCTCCGAGCACGTCGAGCTCGTGCGGCGCGCGCCTGTGCCGGCGTAGCGGCCCCGGGTGGAATCGAACCACCTGGTAACTGCCGTCGTCGACGTCGAGTGGCCCGCCTGTGCCAGACACGCCAGACGACAAGACCATCAAGTCGAGGCCCCGGCGTGACGTAGCGCCCGTCGGCACCGCGGCATGCGGACGCGAGTAGTGCCGCGCAGCGAGCCGGCGCTCGGGCGGCTAGCAGCCCAACGCGAGCACGCGCTCGGCGTGCGCCGCAAAACCGTCCCCGCGCATGCGGAGGACGTCTCTGTAGAAGCTCGCCCACGTGTGGCGATGGAATCCGCTCACGTGCTCGAGGCGTTCGTCTGCAAGGTGCGCCTCGTAGAACGCGTCCGACGACATACCGTAACGCTCCTCGAATGACACGAGGACGCGGCCCAGCGAGTTGGCGTCGTAGTAGTTCCGCTCCATGTCGTCCTCTCGGTGGGTAGTGCCTACGGGAACCATCGTCCCCGTATCGGACAGATTAGACACCTGAATGCGGGATGGACGAGCCGTCGGCGTTTCTCTCCGTGTCTGAGACCGTAGTCGTGACCGATGAGCAGTCGATCCATCGCGAGGAATATGCGTACTACCTCATCGTCGACCAAGTCGAGGTATGGGGATGGGAACGTGACCTGTCTCACGACCCGCCAGTCCACCGGCACGTCGGTCCAGGTCACGCTCGTGAAGAAGCCGACCCGATCTCCTTCCGCGCCGCAGTTGAGTTGGCTTGGGACGAAGTAACTCGCTTAGCCGCAGACCTTTAGTGGGCCTAGGTGCCCCGGGCGTGGCACCAACCGCGTTTCGTTGGCATCACTGACCGCTACCTATTCTCGATCCCGTGTTTGACGGAGATCAGGCGCAACGTAGCGGCCCCGGGTGGAATCGAACCACCGCACGCAGCTTCGAAGGCTGCCGCTCTGTCCGCTGAGCTACGGGGCCGGACGCCCCAAGGGTATCGCCGAACCTAGGCGGCGAACTTGCGCTTGAGGTAAGCGACGTACGGCTTCGCGTCGATCTGCGAGCCGACGGCCTTCTCGAGCAGCTGTTGCGGCGGGTACTTGCGGCCGTGCGCGTGGATGTGCTCGCCGAGCCACTCGCGCAGCGGCGTGAACTCGCCACGCTCCATGAGGGGGTCGAGGTCGCCGACGTCGGCCTCCATCGCCTCCCAGATCTGCACCGACATGACGGTGCCGAGCAGATACGTCGAGAAGTAGCCGATCAGCCCGGTCGACCAGTGCATGTCCTGGAGCACGCCGTGCGCGTCGTCGGGGACGTCGATGCCGAGATAGTCGTGCATCTTCTGCGCCCACGCCGCCGGCAGGTCCTTCAGCTCGACGCGGTTGTTGATGATGTCCTGCTCGAGCTCGAAGCGGAGGATGACGTGCATCCCGTACGTCACATAGTATGCCTCGATGCGGATGAGCGACGGATGCTACTTGTTGACCGCCGCGTACCACCGGTCGACGTCGACGCCCTTCAGCTGCGGGAACCGCTCCTGCACGCGAGGGTAGTAGAAGCGCCAGAACGGCAGGC
>JAICLU010000122.1 GCA_025925195.1 Thermoleophilia bacterium | reverse complement strand
TGCTGGTCGAGCAGATCAAGCGCCTCGGATCGGTTGTCCTCGGCGGTGTGCCGGAGGAGGCGCTCGAGCTCGCGGAGGGCATGGTGCGGATCAAGGACAACCCGGAGGCCGCGCTGCCGTTCATGGCGTGCGGCGCGATCATCAACGCGAACAACGCCGGGCTCCCGGACGACCTGGACGTCACCCTGAACTGCCGCTACGTCTACAAGCCGCCGTTCCAGGTGCCGGACCTCGAGCGCAAGTTCGGCAACCTGACGCTCACCTACGCGACGCAGATCCACGTCGCGGTGATCGAGATCGATCCCGAGACCGGCTACTACGACATCGTCGACTACGCGGCGGTCGACGACTGCGGCAAGCGCATCAACCCGCAGATCGTCGAGGGGCAGGTGATGGGCGCTACCGCACAGGCGCTTGGCGCCGTCGTGCACGAGCAGTTCGCCTACGACGAGGACGGCAACTTGCTCACGCCCAACTTCTACGACTACCACGTGCCGCACGCGCTCGACATGCCTCCGCTCAAGACGGGATTCATGGAGAGCCCGTCGCCGTTCACCGAGCTCGGTACGAAGGGCATGGGCGAGGGCGGTGGCGCCGGGATCCACGCCGTCTGCGCGGCGATCCAGGATGCGCTGCGCGGCCACGGCGACGCTGTCGTGTGGGACAGCTCCAACCCGTACCACCGGGTCTGGGAGATGCTGCGGGACCCGGCGTCCGCCGGCGGGAACGTGGCGGTGGTGGGCGCGTGAACGTCTCCGGGGAGCGTTCCTTCGCGGCGCCGCGCGGCGCCGTGTGGGCTGTGCTGAACGACCCGGCCGCGATGGCGAAGACGATGCCCGGCGTGCAGAGCTTCGACGTGCACGACGACAAGCGCTGGACGGCGAACGTGAAGATCCCGCTCGGGCTCGGCGGTCTGAAGATGAAGATCGACATGACGAAGACCGAGGAGCGCGAGCCCGAGTTCGCGCGGCTGCAGATCAAGGGTACGGGCGTCGGCGCGATGCTCTCGATGGGGACGTCGTTCGAGCTCGCGGAGGCGAGCGGCGGGACGCTGATGAAATGGGCCGCCGACGTGAAGCTTGCGGGGCCGGTCGGCTCGATGGGGCAGCGTGTCCTGCAGCCGATCGTGAACCAGCAGGTCGAGCACGTGCTCACGGCGCTCGACCGCGAGGTTCAGAACGCGGTCGCGAAGTAGTTGCCGGTGCCGTTCCGCATCGGGGTGATGCAGCTCACCATGGAGCCGCTCGACGAGATGCTCGCGTCCGCGCGCGCCATGGACGAGGCGGGCATGGACACGATCTGGCTGGCGGAGGCGTATCCGTGGTGGCGCAAGCACGGCATGGAGGCGCGCTCGTCGACCGTCGTCTCCGCGCTGATGGCGCGCGCGACGGAGCGGCTGACGATCGGATGGGGGATCATCGCCGCCTCGACGCGCCATCCGGTGCAGGTGGCGATGGACGCCCGGGTCGTGCAGGAGGCGGCCGGACCGGGACGCTTCATCGTTGGCTTCGGCACGTCGAAGATCTTCCTGAACAACACGAAGATGCAGACGCGCAAGACGCTCGGGCCGATGCGCGACGCGGTCGAGATCGTGCGCGGCGTGCTCGGTGGCGAGCGGTTCGAGTACGACGGCGACACCTGGAGCGCCGACGTACCGGCGCTGCAGGACGGCGCGCACACGCCGCGCGAGGTGCCACCCGTGTACGTCGCTGCGACGGCGCCGAAGATGCAGGCGCTCGCCGGCGAGATCGGCGACGGCTGTCTGACGCCTTCGATCACGACGCCCGCGTTCGTGCGGTACACGCGCGAGAACGTGAACGCCGACATCGACATCGGCTGTACCGTCGTCGCGTCGATCCATGCGACCGACCGGGACAAGGGCCGCGACGGCGCGCGCGAGATCGCCGGGATGTACCTCGCGAACAAGGTGCAGAACATCCAGGGGAGCGCGGACACGCTGCTCGACCTGGCCGGCCTCGAGCAGGACGAGATCCGGCCGGTCGCGGAGGCGATGGAGCGGGGCGGACGGCTCGCCGCGAAGGAGATGGTTACCGATTCGATCCTCGACAAGTGCAAGCCGATCGCCGGCACGCCCGACGACTGCATCGCCGCGATCGAGGAGTACAAGGACGCCGGGTGCACGCACGTGATGCTGGAGCTGTGGGGCGCGGATCGCCACGAGCAGATCAAGCTCTTCGGCGAACGCGTGCTCCCGCACGTCCGGGACTAACCGTGCCCGTCCGGTGGACAATCCGTGACGCTTTCATGACGGTGGCAGCCGCCGAAGGAAACGCGCGTATGCAGCCAAACTGGATTGTTCGTCACACGTCGGTAGCGGTGGCTGCCACCGGGTTTGGTCGCTCGTGAAGATCGACAAGGATCGGCTCGTCGCGACCGCGAGCTCGCTGATCGACGTCTGGAGCTTCACCGGCGACGAGCAGGCGATGGCCGAGCGGATGGTCGAGCTGTACGAGGAGCTCGGGCTGCAGGTGCAGTGGCAGCAGGTCGAGGAAGGGCGTGCGAACGCGCTCGCCACCTGGGCCGGCACCGGCGGCGGGAAGACCCTGATGTTCAACGGCCACATGGACACCTCGTACTCCGGCCGCGAGCCGTGGCTGAAGGACGTCCCGGGGTTCCAGCCGGAGGCGTTCGTGCGCGATGGGCGGCTCTACGGGCTCGGCATCTCGAACATGAAAGGCGCACTCGCGTGTTACGTCGAGGCGGTGCGTGCCCTACAGGACGCGGGCGTGAAGCTGCGCGGCGACGTGCTGATCGCGGCCGTCTGCGGCGAGATCGAGAAGACGCAGTACGGCGAAGCGCAGGGCGCGCAGTACCGCGGCTACGCGGCCGGCTCCCGGTATCTCGCCTCGCACGGGGGCGTGGCGGACATGTGCCTGCTCGGCGAGCCGACCGAGGGAAAGGTCGTGCTCGGGCACTTCGGCGCACTCTGGCTGCGCCTTCGCGTGCACGGCAACTTCATCCACACCGCGTTCAGCGAAGGCAAGCGCGGCGAGAACTCGATCCTGCGCATGCACGAGGTCACGACCGCCGTGCTCGATTGGATCCCGACCTGGGAGGACGACCCGTCGAACGCCTACCGCGGCGCGAAGGCGATCGTCAACGTCGGGGCGGTCGAAGGCGGTTTCGGCTGGCGCGTCTCGCGCACCCCGCATCACACCGACCTCTTCCTCGACATCCGAGTGCCGCCGACGAAGGAGATGAGCGTCGCCCGCCGCGAGGTGCTCGGGTTCGTGCGCTCGCTCGCCGGCCGCTTCCCGGACTACGGGATCGAGGGCGAGATCTACGTGACCGCGCCCGGCAGCGAGATCGACGAGGGTCACGAGCTCGTCGCCGCGATCGACGCCGCACATGAGCAGGTGTTCGGCGAGAAGCCCGGCCGAGACGTCACGCGCTGGTTCAGCGACGGCTCCGCGCTCACCCGTTACGGCATCCCGACCGTCAACTACGGCACCTCCACCGGCCTGATGGACGTCGCGCTCGGTGAGAACCTCGCGATCGACGGGCTCGTGCAGACCGCCGAGACGTACGCGCTCGTGGCGCAGGAGGTGTGTGGATGAAGCTGATCACCTACGACGACGGCAAGGTGGGTCGCGTCGACGGCGACGAAGTCGTGCGCCTCGACGTGCCGACGATGCGCGAGTACTTCGAGCGCGGCGGCGCCGACGACACGGACGAGCGCGTCGCGCTCGCCGGCGTGAAGCTGCGCGCGCCGATCGTCCCGAAGAAATTCTTCCACACCGCGGGGAACTTTCGCGAGCACGAGGAGGAGTCGAAGAACGTCGAGTGGTCGCACCAGATCGCGCCGTGGATCAACTTCTTCCAGAACGTCGACGCGATCGTCGGCCCCGACGGGCCGGTCGTCTATCCGGAGCATCTGACCGACGAGCTCGACTACGAGCTCGAGCTCGCGGTCGTCCTCAGGAAGGCGGGCAAGTGGTTCTCGCCGGAGGAGGCGGCCGACTACATCGGCGGCTACGTGATCTTCAACGACATCACCGCCCGCGACATCCAGCGCGGCGAGATGCGGTCGGGCGTCTTCAGCTTCTGCAAGGCGATCGACACCTTCTGCCCGCTCGGTCCCTGGATCGTCACGCCGGACGAGATCCCCGACCCGCACGACCTGGCGATGTCGCTGCGCGTGAACGGCGAGACGCGGCAGGAGTCACACTCCGGCCGGATGAGCGTGACGATCCCGCAGATCCTCTCCAACTTCTCCGCGCTCGGCTACTCGGCGGGCGACGTCCTCTCGACCGGCACCGTCTCGGGCGTCGCCGGCTTCAAGTCGCCCGAGGAGCGCGCGCGGCTCTACCTCAAGCCCGGCGACGTGATCGAGGCGGAGATCGAGCGGATCGGGGTGCTGCGGAGCCCGGTCGTCTCGTGGCAGGAGGCACACGGCGAGCCCGCGCCTCCGCGGATCCGCCCCTGGGGCGACGCGTGACCTGGCCGCACGACGTGACGAGGCTCGAGCGCGTCCGTGCCCTGATGGCCGAGCACGACCTCGACGCGCTGGTCGTCCGCGCGCCGGACAACGTGCTCTACCTGACGAACTTCTGGGGGATGAAGGGCTACGACGCATGCGTCTTCCCGCGTGAGGGCGAGCCGGTGCTGATCACGATCGAGGCGTCGGAGGAGGACGCGGCGCGGGCTGCCTGGACGACCGACGTGCGCCTGATCCGCGGCTACGCCGCCGACGACCCGCGTCCCGTTCCCGCGCGAACGCTCGACGCCGCGCTCGCCGCCTCTCGCGACTACGAGCGGATCGGCCTCGAGCTCTCGATGGGGACCCAGGCGTCCGACCGGATGGTCGGCGAGCCGACGACGTTCACGAAGGGCTGGTTCGACGCGTGGCCCGAGGCGCGCGACGCGACGGCCGTGCTCAACCCGGCACGGGCGATCAAGTCCTCGCAGGAGATCGAGCGCATCCGGCTCGCGAACGAGATCGCCGCGGCCGCGATGGAGCACCTCCGCGGCGAGCTGCGGCCCGGGATCAAGGAGAGCGAGGCGGCCGCGCTCTGGCTCGGGTTCGTGCACGGCGAAGGCACCGGCTGGCGCGGCATGGTCGAGCTCGCGCTCGGCTTCTCGCTCGTCTGGTCGGGCGCCGGGATCAGGACCTTCACGGCCACCGGCGACCGGCCGGTCGCTGCGGACGAGCCGACATTGTTCGAGATCTGGGTCTGCGCCGACGGCTACTGGTGCGACCACACGAAGCTCCTCTGCCCCGGCGAGCCGAGTGCGCGCTACCGGGAGCTCGAGACCGCGCTCCTCGATGTCTATCGGCGCGCGATCGACCACTGCCGGCCCGGCGCGAGCCTCGCGGAGCTCGACGTGCTGATTCGCGACGGGCTCGCGGCGGTCGGGTATCCCGGCCAGCCCTCGCACCCGGTGTGCCACGGTGTCGGGGCGCGCGCACACGAGCCGCCGTATGCGCATCAGGCGGGCGGCGGCGAGATCGCCGAGGGGATGGTGCTCGCGATCGAGCCCGGGTGCTACTGGGACGGCGGCGGCGGGCTCCGCGTCGAGGACAACTTCCTGATCACGAGCGACGGGGCCCAGCAGCTCTCGCGGTTTCCCGACGGGATCGTCCTGTGTCGCTGATCTGGACCGGCGCCCTGAACGACCAGTACGCGATCGGCGGCCAGGTCGGCCTCTACGACACGACGCTCCGCGACGGCGAGCAGACGGTGGGCGTCGTGCTCGACCCCGATCAGAAGCTCGAGATCGCAAGGCTCCTCGACGGGCTGGGCGTCGACCGGATCGAGGCCGGGTTCCCACGGGTCTCCGACGACGACTGGCAGGCGGTCGCGCAGATCGCCGCCGCGGGCCTGAACGCCGAGATCTGGGGGTTCTCACGCGCCGTGCCCGCCGACCTGGAGGCGCTCGTCGAGCTCGGTGTCCGCTATTCCGTGATCGAGTCGCCGATCTCCGACCTCAAGCTCGACGCGATCGGGGTGCCGCGCGAGAAGATGCTCGAGCGGATCACGAACGCGATGCGCTTCGCGGCCGAGAACGGTATCCACGCCGCGTTCTTCGGCGTCGACTCGACCCGCGCGCAGCCCGACTTCTACGACCGGGTGTACGCGGCGGCTGTGGAGGCGGGGGCGAAGGAGGTCGTCGTCGTGGACACGCTCGGGATCGCCTCGCCGGAAGCCGTCGCCGATCTCGTCGCGCGCACCGTGAAGCTCGTCGGTGTCCCGGTGCACTTCCACGGCCACAACGACTTCGGCGTCGCCACCGCCTCGGCCGTCGCAGCGGTGCGCGCCGGCGCGACCTACGTCCACGGGACGATCAACGGCATGGGCGAGCGTGCCGGCAACGCGAACCTCGGCGAGGTCGCGCTGGCGCTGCGCGCGCTCTACGGCGTGCAGTCGAACCTGAAGCTCGAGCGGATTCGCGAGGTGTCGGCGCGCGTCCGCGAGCTCTCGGGCTACGCGCTCGAGCCGTGGAAGCCCGTCACCGGCGAGACGCTGTACCGCCGCGAGTCGGGCGCCGTCGCGTCACAGTTCCACGACCCTCCGTCGATCGAGCCCTACTCGTCGAAGCTCGTGGCGGCGGAGCGCTCGATCGTGCTCGGCAAGAAGAGCGGGCTCGACTCGATCCGCATCAAGGCGGAGGAGCTCGGCCTCGTCCTCGCGGAGGAACGGCGCGCCGAGGTGCTCGCGGCGGTCAAGCAGCTCGGGATGGAGAAACGGGGTCTCGTGACGGACGAGGAGTTCCGAAGGATCGTTGGCTGACTACGACGCCGTGATCGTCGGCAGCGGGGTGAACGGCCTCGCCTGCGGCGCTCTGCTCGCACAGGCGGGCTGGAAGGTGTGCGTGCTCGAGCGATCCGACTGGTTCGGCGGCGCGATCAAGACGGCGGAGATCACCGAGCCGGGGTTCAGGCACGACGTCTTCAGCGCCTGGCACCCGTTGTGGGTCGGCGGGCCGGCGCACGCGCAGCTCGGCGACGACCTCGCGCGCCACGGGCTCGAGTACCTGAACACCGAGCTCCCGACGGGGACGCTCTACCCGGACGGCGAGAGCGCGTTCCTGCTCCGCTCGGCCGATGCGAACGCGACCGAGCTCGGCGCCGAGTGGGGGCCGATGCTCGACGGGTTCTTCCCGAACGCGGACCTCGCCTTCGGGATCCTCGGGACCGAGCTTCGCTCTCGTCACGCGGCCGGGCTCGGGTGGAAGGCGGTGCGGCGGCTCGGGCGCCACGGCGCGATCGACTTCGCAGGCCGGCTCCTCGTCTCCGCACGGGACTGGCTCGAGCAGACCTTCGCCTCGGAGAGGACGCACGGGGTGATCGCGCCGTGGGTGCTGCACACGGGCCTCGGCCCGGAGGCGGCCGGCTCCGGCTACATGGCGCAGGTGATCGCGGTCGCCGTGCAGGAGGGCGGCATGCCGATTCCGCGCGGCGGCTGCGCGAAGCTCGCCGACGCGCTCGTGTCCTACATCCGCGCGCAGGGAGGCACCTGCGAGCTCGGCGTGCACGTCGAGCGCGTCTCGGCCGGCGGCGTGCGCACCTCGACGGGGTCGAAGCTGACCGCCGGGCGCGCCGTGATCTGCAACGTCACGCCGACGCAGCTCTACACGCAGCTCCTCGAGGGCCTCGAGCACCACGCACAGGGCTTCCGCTACGGCCGCTCGGAGATGCAGATCCACTACGCGCTCGCGGAGCCGCCGCAGTGGGAGGGGGACGAGCGTCTCGGCAAGACCGCGATCGTGCACCTCACTCCCGGCCTCGACGGCGTCTCGCGGGCGGTGAACGAGGCCGAGCGCGGGCTTCTGCCGGCCGAGGCGACGGTGGTCGTCGGACAGCCGCTGACGATGGACGCGTCGCGGGCGCCCGACGGCAAGGGGCTCCTCTGGCTCCAGCTGCAGGAGCTCCCGTGGCACGTGAAGGGCGACGCGGCAGGCGAGCTCGACGTCGCAGGCGGTACGTGGACCGAGAGCCTGCGCGAGCGCTACGCCGACCGGATCCAGGCCCGGCTCGCGAAGCACATCCCGAACCTCGAGGCGTCGATCCTCGCCCGCACCGTGCTCTCGCCGGCCGACCTGCAGGCCGCGAACGTCAACCTGGTCCACGGCGACCCGTACGGCGGCTCGCTCGCGCTCGACCAGAGCTTCCTCTGGCGGGCCGACCACCGGACACCGGTGCCCGGCGTGTGGCACGTCGGCGCCTCGACGCATCCCGGACCCGGCCTCGGCGGCGGCTCGGGCGCGCTCGTCGCGGCGCAGCTGCTCGAGCCGCCGCTTGCAAAGCGCGTGGCCGCCCGATTCAAGAGGCACCCGTGACCCCAATCGAAAGGAGCGTCTGAGATGGCGACGACGGCGAACGAGCGGACGACGCGGGAATCGGTTCCCTTCCGGGTCAGAACCGCCGACGGCGAGACCGTCGAGCTCACCTATTCCTCGCCGCGGCCGGCGGACGGCCACGACGAGCAGGCTGTCCTCGAGACGCTTCCCTGGTTCGAGGCGGGCAAGCCGCTGCGCAACTGGATGCTCCACGAGATCGACTTCGCAGACGAGGTCGAGCAGATCTGGGGCCGCCCGTGGGGCGCGCAGGGGATCGGGACGCTGCGGGAGGTGCTCGTCTCGCGCCCGACCGAGAACGAGATCCGCGACGAGTACGCCAGGGAATGGCAGTACTACTACTCCTCGCGCGCGGGCAACGCCGACCTCGGCCGGCTGCAGGCGCAGTTCGACGAGTACTACGAGGTGCTCGCGGGCCACGGTGTCCGCGTCAACTACATCGAGGCGCCGGTGCCGGCGATCGGCGCGTACGGCTACCTGAAGAATCTCGTGACCCTCGCGGGCGGCGGCCTGGTCGTCGGCGGCGGGGCGATCATCCACCGGATGGGCCTCGGCTCGTGGCAGCGTGGCCGCGAGGTGATCTGGTCGAAGGTGCTGACGGCGTTGCAG
>JAICLU010000189.1 GCA_025925195.1 Thermoleophilia bacterium | reverse complement strand
CGAGACCGCGACGCCGCGCGGGATCGCGCTCGGTCAGAACGACGCGTTTCTCATCCGGCTGAACGGTGTCATCGCCGACTTCGCCGGCGACCGCTTCTACGTGCGGCCGTTCCCCGAGATGAACGCGTACTGGGAGGCGAACTCGGCGTTCGACCGGAACGGGACGCAGCGCGGCGGCGCGCACACGACGGCATGGAACCGGAAGGCGCTCGCGCGGATCGCGATCGTTCTGCGCGGCGGGATCGAGCGCGACGTCGATGCGAGGCTCGCCCGGCTCGGGCTGCCCGGCGTCCACCAGGACCTCGCGGTGACGTCGCCGAAGCTGCGCATCGTGTGGAACCCACAGGGGTTCGGCGCGCCGGACGTGCCGGGCAACTCCGCGCAGGCGTACTACCCCGGCGACGCGTACGTCGACGTCGTCGCCGACGACCTCTACGACATCCGCGGGCACGGCGCCACGTGGACGGCGGCCGAGGCGCTGTACAAGGCACACCCGCACAAGGCGTTCGCGTTCCCCGAGTGGGGCGTCTGGGGCTTCGACGACCCGCAGTTCGTCCGGGACATGGCGACCTTCGTCAAGCGGCACGCGCGCACCGAGTTCATCGCGTACTACGCGGGCCGGCCCGGCTCCGTCTTCGACCTCGCCTCGAAACCGCGGTCGCGCGCGGCGTATCGCGCGCTGATCACCCCGCTCGGCTAATCCGGGCTCGGGAGCATGAAGTCGCGGATCGCCGCGACGAGATCCTGGTACGACGCGATGAAGCCGCGCAGCGTGCGCACGGTCGCGCCGTAGCCGTCGAACTCGTCGACCGTCATCCCGTCGGGCTCGTATGCGCGCAGGAACTCCGGCGAGCGCGCGCGCAGTTCGTCGAGCGCCTCCGCAGGCACGGGGTTGTCGAACCGCGGCACGACCTCGACGTCCGACGCGTTGAACAGAAGCTGCCACTTGTGCGGAATCGTCAGCACGATGTCGCCGCCGATCAGCTCCGACCAGTGCAGATGGTTGCGGTATGCCGCCGCGAGCAGGCGCGTCCGGAAGCCGCGCTCGCGATAGATCGGGTACGCCCGCTTGGCGCACGCGATGCCGGCCCAGTTGACGACGCCGGGCGTCAGCAGCGTCCCCGACTTCGCGGCCGCGATCTCGAGCCAGTCGTCGAGCCGCCCGACCATGATCGTGCACACCGGGCTCATGCCCGACGCACCGCCGCGGCGCTCCAGGCCGCGCTCGACGGCCTCGCCGACCGCGAGCGCCTGCGGCACCGTGAAGCACACGGTCGCGTTGACGTTGACGCCCTGCGCGGTCAACTCCTCGATCGCCGCAATCCCCGCGCGCGTCGCCGGCACCTTGACCTGCATGTTCGGAGCGAGGCCCGCGAACCGCAGGCCCTGCTCGACGAGCCGATCTGCGTCGCGATAGAGCTTCGGGCTCGTCTGGATCGACAGCCGCCCCTTCAGCCCGCCCTCGCGCTCGAACACCGGCAGCAGGAGCTGCGACGCCTTCACCGCCATCTCCTCGATCAGCTGCCACGCGATCTCGTCCTCGGTCGCAACGGGCGACGCAGCGATCAGCTGCTCGATCCGGTCGCGCCACAGCGGCAGCTCCTTCTGCAGCACCTCGCCGACGATCGTCGGGTTCGACGTCGCGCCGACGGCGCCGTTCTCGATCGCGTACTGCAGCTCCTCGATCGAGCACGAGTCGTTCCAGTAGTCGGTCGCCGTCGTCGTGACGGTCTCGTGCAGCGGGCTCTTCGCGGCGATATGCACGTTCATCAGCGGTCCTTTCGTGCGGTCGTCGTACGGACGACGAGCTTCGGTTCGAGGAGAAGCTGGCGCGGCGGCTCGTCGACAGCGCCTTCGATTCGCTCGTGGAGCATCCGGATCCCGTGCGCGGCCAGCTGCTCGCTCGGCTGCGCGACCGTCGTCAGGCCGATCCGCGACAGCGCGCCGAGGGCGATGCCGTCGAAGCCGACGACGGAGACGTCGTCCGGGACGCGACGGCCTGCCCGCTCGAGGGAATCGATCAGCTCGATCGCGACGATGTCATTCGCCGCGACGACGGCCGTCGCCTCGTCGAGCGGGGCATCGGTCGCGCCGGCGCGCAGGAACGTCTCGTAGCGGGCGCGGTTCGTCCGGCCGTCGACGAGCGGGCTCGTCGCGTACGCGATTCGCTCGTGGCCGAGCTGCAGCAGGTGCTCGACCGCCAGCGCGACGCCGCGGCGCTCGTCGACGCCGACGCTGTCGACACGCGGGTCGGTGGAGCTGACGACGGCGACCGGGATTCCCTCGGCGACGAGGCCGTCGAGCGCAGCGCGGTCGCCGCTGAACTGCAGCATCGCGATGCCCGCGACGCGCTGCTCGAGCAGCGCCTCGATGCGGGCCGCCTCCCGGTCGGCGTGACCGTCCGTGTTCGACACGGCGGTCGTGAAGCCGATCTCGTGCGCGTGCCGCTCGAGCAGCTTGACGAGCTCCCCGTAGAACGGGTTCGCGAGATCGCCGACGACGACGCCGATCGTGCTCGTCCGCTGGAGGACGAGCTGCCGCGCGAGCGCATTCGGGCGGTAGCCGAGCTCTGCGACGGCGGCGAGCACCCGCCGCTGCGACGCCGGCGAGACGCCCACCGCGCCGCGGATGACACTCGACACCGTCGACTTCGAGACGCCGCTGCGCTCGGCGACGTCGAGGATCGTCGGCCGCCCGCTCATTGCCGGACGACCGCCAGATTGCGCGCCTCGACCTCGGCGACGCCCGGCAGGTCGTCGACCGTGACGGCGACGCGATCCTGCTCGAGCACCGTCCAGCCGTCGAACCCGGCGAAGAGCGCGAGGATCGCGTCGAAATCGACGGCTCCCTCGCCGAACGGGCAGAAGATGCCGTCCGCCCACGCCTGGTCGAGGGCGAGCTCGCCGGCGCGCACGCGCGCGAGCAGGACGGGATCGACGTCCTTCAGGTGCAGGTGCTCGACCCGTGTGCCGCACAGACGCGCCACCTCGAGCGGGTCGCCGCCGCCGACGAGCGCGTGGCCCGGGTCGAAGCAGATGCCGACGTCGGTCTGCTCGAGCAGCGCCGCGATCTCGTCCGGCGACTCGACGTAGGTCGCTGCGTGGTGGTGGAACACAACCGCGACGCCGCGCGAACGGCATCGCTCGACGGCGTCGTTGACGCGGTCGAAGTACGCGCCGTCCGGAGCGGGATGCGACTCGATCTCGGCGCCCGCCAGCACGACCGGGCCGCGCGCGCCGGTCGCCGCGAGCAGCTCGGCGATCGGATCGAGCCACACGAGGATGTCCTCGCGATAGGCAGCCTCGTCCTCGAAACGGAGCGGTGCGAAGCCGCCGGCGAGCGCCAGCCCGTGTCGCTCGAGCAGCTCCGGCGACAGGTAGCCGGGCGGGCCGAGCTCGATCGCGTCGTACCCGAGCCCCCGCACCGTCTCGAGCAGCAGGTCGGCGGGGACGAGGTCGTCGCGTCCGATCGTCCGCTCCCAGACGCCCCACGAAACCGGCGCGGTGGCGAGCCTCACAGGAACCGCCGTTCCGCCGCGCGCGCCTGCTCGTACTCCGCGCGCGCCGCGCGCACCGACGGCGCCTCCGAGACCTCGGAGACGGGCACGTCCCACCAGCTCTCGTAGCCGGGCACACCCTCGAGCCGGTCCGTCGTGACGACGATCACGACGGTGCGGGTCTCCGCCTTCGCCGCCTTGAGCGCGGCGCGCAGGTCGTCCAGCGTCTGCGGGCGGAAGACACGTGCGCCGAGAGACTCCGCGTTCGCTGCCAGATCGACGCTCACCGTCATCTCGGTGCCGAAGCCCTCGGTGCCGAGGGAGCGCGACAGCGCGCCGAT
>JAICLU010000056.1 GCA_025925195.1 Thermoleophilia bacterium | reverse complement strand
TCGCGCCAGCGGCGGTAGTGGTCGCACGCGACGGCGCCTGTCTCGCCGGCGTCGCTCGGGAAGTCGTCCCAGATCGACGGGCCGCGTCCGTCCACGTCGAGGCTGCCCTCGATCTGGAACGCCGAGGTCGCTACGCCCCAGAGCACGCGATCACTTCCTCGCAGGCGTAGAGCAGGAGGCCGAGGCACCAGGAGTGCGACAACGGGTCGACCGTTCCCTTCGGCCCGAAGCAGTCGGTTTGCAGGTAGCGCTCGGCCGCCATGCCGCGGCGGGCGCCGAAGTCGCCGTCGTGGCGCGCGATGAACTGGCGGAAGCACTCGAGGTGCTGCAGCGCCGACGTGCGGTACGGCTCGCCGAGACGGACGAGCTCGGGCAGGCAGACGAGGCCGAAGTCGTGCAGGTGCTGGTTCGCGGCCGACGCCTGGTCGGCGCCGAGCGACTTGAAGCCGTAGTCGCCGAGCGTCGTCCCCTTCGCGAAGTCGACGTCGTACGAATAGCGAAAGGTCAGCGTCCAGTCGGCGGCGCGGCGCGCAGTGTCCCAGTCCTCGAGCGCGACGAACGCCATGACGGCCGCGTAGCCGTCCTCGGAGGTCGGTGCGAGGTCGACATCCTCGGGTGCGCCGAACCAGGTGTCGAACTGTGCGTAGTATGCGCCGGCGCGGCGGGCGGCATCGAGCTCGCCGGCTGCGACGAGCGCCGGGATCCAGGCCATGCCGGCGGTGCCGTCCCAGTCCTTCGCGTCGCCGGTCGCGATCGAGTGCGCAGCCGGGAGCGCGCCGTCGTCTCGTTGCGTGCGGAGAGCGACCGCGACGTTCGAGCGCGCCGACTCGGCCCAACTTCCGCCGGCCTTGAGCATGAAGAGCGCCGCGTCGGCGAGTGTGCGCGCGTGCGCGCGGTCGTGATCCGGATGCCAGCCCCACGTCCAGCCGCGGTCGTGCGTCCATTGCGGCCAGTACATGCCGCCGGGCGTCAGGTTGCCGGCAATGTGGTCGAGCACCGCCTCTGCGGCGGCGACGTACTCGTCGTTGCCGACGCGTCTGCCGTGGACGAGCAGCGCGTACGCGTACGGCGCGCCGCTGACCCACGAGACGTGCATGTGGTCGCGTTCCTCCGCGCCGTCGAACGAGCGCGTCTCGATCAGCCGGGCCGGATCTGCCTTGTAGTGCCAGCGGTGCAGCCCGTAGGCCGCGAGCGCGGCCGCCTCGGACACCGACACCCAGGCGGCTTGTGACAATTCGTCACGAGGCCGCAGCGCGCTCCGCCAGTCGCCGTCGTTGACGGAGACGTCGAGCTCGACGCGCTCGCCGGGCGTCCAGCGGTGGGTCTTGACGTCCGCCGGGGCGGGCGTGTTCGAGCCGTCGTAGCGAATCGGCTCCTCGCGGTACGGGAAGTCGAGCCAGATCGTCGGCGCGCCGTCGCGATATGCGAAGCCAACACCGGACTGGCCCACCGGGGACAACTCCCTCGTGACGAGCCCGCCGCCGCGGGCGAAGACAGCCGGCGTCGCGCACCGGTCGGCGCGGAACGACCAGGCGCTCGATTCCATCAAACCGGGGCTTATCCCCGTTCGAACGAACCGCGGGAACATTCTCGTACACCTCTCGGGACGGTTCTCGCCGTAGAAGACGCCGGGCACGAGCCATTGCGGGTCTTCGGTCGCCGGCAAATGCAACGAAAGCCGTACCGAAGCGTCAACGGGGATTATCCCCTTGTATGAGACGGCGGTCCCGTCCCACTCGAAGCCGTCGACGGGGGAGCCGTCCGGGGCGAGGGCACTACACGCGAGCATTCCAGCCCTCCGCGCGCGTCGCCGGGCCGGCGGGACGCGCCTCGCCCGGGAGCAGGTCGAGGACGTTGTCGTCGAAGTGCGCCCAGCGGTCGTCGGCCTCGAGCACGACGCCGAGCGCGGCAACGTCGCCGACGTTGCGGATGACGCCGTCGCGCAGCTCGATCGTCGCGCGCGGCAGGTCGAGCAGGGGCTCGAGCGTCGCGGTGCGCGTCATCACGTAACGATTTGTCACAAGGTCGAGGAGGAAGACGTCGGTCCCGAACGCGTCCAGAGGAGCCGTGATCTCTCCCTCCCCTTCCGCGACGACGCGGCCGTCGAGATCGACGAGTCGCGCCGGCGCCGAGACGCGGGCTCGCACCTCGCCGAGCCCGCCCCAGCAGCACGTCGCGAACTGCGCGCTCGCCGCGCCGCGATACGCACGCGCGACGCCGAAGTACGCCGGCTTCGGCTCGCCGTGCCAGTCGACGGCGCACGTGCACCACGCATTCGGGAACGACTCGTTGAACTGCCACGGCAGCACCCCACTCGCCCGCCACGCACGGCGGATCGTCGCCTCGACCGCATAGCGCAGACCGTCGTACTGCAGCCACTGCGACGCGCGCCGCATCGTCTCGACCTCCTCGATCCGGCCGCCGAACGCCTCTTGCACGAGTGGCGCGTTGTTCCACCAGGCGCCGAGATGCTCGTAGACGGGGTTCGACCGGTCAGCCGGCCAGCGATGCTCCGGTGAGATCAGCTCCTCGAGCGCGCGCCGGTTCGTCATTCCCTCGACGCCGAACTCGCTGTGGATCAGGTTCCGCCGCGAGTCGTAGTGCTCGTAGTGCGCGCGCAGCCCCTGGTGCTCCCACGGCCCGTGCATGTCCCACGTCCCCTTCGGCCCGGTCGGCGACGACGGCAGCCACACCCGGGCCGGATCGAGCTCGCGGACTGCGTCGCCGAGCGCGCGCACCGCCGGCGAGCGCTCGTCGATCGGCTCGCCGTCGGGCCAGGCGAGCTCGTTGCCGCCGCCCCACGCGAAGAGCGAGGGATGGTGCCCGCGGGACGGGACGATCTCGCGCGCGTCCGCCGCGAGCGCAGCGACGAACCCGGGATCGTCGGAGGGCGTCGACTCGAGCCCCGACGAGGACTGCGAGAACTCCTGCCAGACGAGGAGCCCGAGCCGGTCGCAGAGCGCGTAGAACTCGTCGCTCTCGATCACGCCGCCGCCCCACACGCGCAGCACGTTCGCGTTCGCGCGCGCGGCGAGCGTCAGCAGGTGCTCGAGCTTCTCCGGTCGCGGCACGCCGTACAGCACGTCGATCGGCGTCCAGTTCCAGCCGCGCATGAACACGCGCTCCCCGTTGACGACGAGCGTGTACGGCAGCGCATCCTCGGGCGCGTCCTCATTGGGCTGGAGCTCGATCGTCCGGAAGCCCACCTCCCACTCGCCGGCGCGATAGAGGCGCTGCTGCCCCGACCCGTTCGGCCACCACAGCTCGGGCGACTCGACCTCGAGGAGCGGCTCGCCGCCCGCGCCGACGACGCGGCCCGTCGAGCCGTCGAACTCGACGCGCGGCGGCCGCGCACGCGGCTCGCCGACGCGCCGCCAGATTCCCTGGTGGACGAGACGCGGGCAGAAGTCCCAGCCGTAGTTCATGCGCGGCTTGTGGACGCCGACGCGCGACGTCCGGCCGACCTGCGCCTCGCTCTCGGGCGCGGCGAGCACCGCGACCGCGAGCAGGTGCTCCCCCGCCGGCACGTCGACCCGAAACGACGTGAACGGCCCCGTGTGCTTCGCGACCGGCTCGCCGTCGACGAACACCTCGCATGCGTAGTCGACTCCCTCGAACTCGAGCGTCCCACCGTGCGCGCGCGTGCGGTACAGCCACGTGCGCGCCGACACCCACTCGGCGAGCCGCGAATCCCGCTCGAAATAGATCGACGGCAGCTCGCCCGCGCGCATCAGGTCGTCGACGACGCTACCCGGCACGCGCGCCGGGACGAAACCGGGGTGATCCCACGGCTTGTTCACGTACCAGCGCCACTCGTCTCCGAGCCAACTCTTCACTTGCCACTCGGGACCTACCACTCGAGGAGATCTGTCTCCTTGCCGTCGACGAACGTCTTGATCTCGTTCGCACCGAAGTGCGCTTGGATCGTCGTGCCGAGCACCTCGATGCGCGCGTCGGCGTCGCGCCCCGCCGTCTCGACCGCGCGCACGGCCCATCCCTCGCCGTCCTCGGCGCGCTTGACGACGGTGACGACGACGTTGCCGCCGCCGTCGTCGGCGAACGAGTTGCGCTGCGGCAGCGGCCCGTCGTGGAACGTCTCGATCAGCGCGAATGGCGGCTGGTTCAGCTCGGCCGCGAATCGCACGACGCCCGCGTTGCGCCAGTCGCCCTCATGCGGGACGAGCCGGACGTTGAACGTCTGCCGGCCGAGATCCATGTACTCGAAGTCGCCGCCCTCTTCGAGCTCGCGCGGGTCGTGCCACGCCCACACCGGCGAGCGAACCGCCGTGATGCCGATCTCGCCGCCGCGGACGTCGTAGCCGTACTTCGCGTCGTTGATCACGGCGAGTCCGCGGCCGTCGCCCGAGACGTCGACCCACGACTGGCCCGGCTCCTCGTGGCCGTTCGTGGGCCGCACGACGTGACCGTACGGCGTCTCGTACGTCGCTTCGGCCGCGTCGACGCCGGCGCCATACCGGAGCTTCAGCAGCTTCAGCGGCTCGTGCCAGTCGAGCGTCACGCGCACGTCGACGTACGGCTTGCCGCGCGAAAAGACGTAGTCCTCTCGCAGCGTCGACGAGCCGTACCGGCTCAGGACCCGCACGACCGCGCGGACGGGACCGTTCTCGACCTCCTCCCGCGAGACACGCTCGAACACGCCGACCTCGGCGTCGTAGGCAACGACGTCGTGACCCCACGTGTCCGACCGATCGTCGACCACCACGGCACGTGACTCGATCCGAAGCTCTGGCAGCACGTTCATGAGACCGAGGTCGTGCGCCCCCGGTCGCACGCAATAGGTGCGGTAGCCGAGCGGCGGCAGCTCCACCGGAAAGACGAGGCGCGCACGTGAGCTGCTCATGGTCGTCAGTGGGCGCATGTACTGCATCGGCACCGCCTTGCCCTCGTCGTCGACGACGTGGACGCCGGCTTCGCGCATCCACGTGTACTCGAGCTCGACGTCGGTCGTCACAGGCCAGGGGTGCGGGTTGAACACGACGACCGGGCGGACGTCGTCCTCGTGGTCGACCTGGATCTGCCGCGCGATCGACTGCGTCGCCGCGTTGAACGCGTTCGCGGCGATCGACGATGCGTGCCCGAGCTGGTCTCGTGCGTCGTCGTACGCCGGGGCGATCGACGTGCCGGCGAGCGTGTCGTGGAACTGGTTGAAGAGCAGCAGCTTCCACGCCTGCTCGAGCTGCTCGTGCGGATAGTCCTGCACGCCGAGCGACGCGGCGATCGAGCTCCACTTCTCGGCGCGCAGCAGGACGTTCTCGGCGCGCCGGTTCCAGCGCTTGATGCCGGAGTGCGAGGTGTAGCACCCGCGCCCGTGGTGCTGCAGCTCGCCGCGCACGGTCGGGATGTCGTCGCGGCCCTGGACGCTGTCGAAGAACGCGCGCAGCGAGCTCGGACGCAACGGCGCTCCCATCGCCGCGATCTGCTTCAGGTTCTCGATCGTCGGGCCGCCGCCGTGGTTGCCGACGCCGTAGAACACCGCCCACTCGTCGCCGTCGTCCGGCAGCGTCGCCACCGCCGTCTCGACGTGCTCGCCGATGTCGTCCTTCGGCGCGAGGTACTCGTGCGGGATCCGGTACGCGAGCACCCGCGAGCCGTCGGCTGCCTCCCACCAGAAGAGCGGCGCCGGCAGGTCTTTCTCGGTCGGCCCGGGACGAAGGAAGACGTAGGAGTCGCAGCCGCTCTTCGCGAGGATCTGCGGGATCGTCCCGTTGTGCCCGAACGAGTCGATGTTCGCGCCGGTCGAGGCGGTGATGCCGAACTTCTCCTTCAGGTAGCGCTGGCCGTAGAGCGCCTGCCGCGCGAACGACTCGCCGCCCGGGATGTTGCAGTCGGGCTCGATCCACCAGCCGCCGATCACCTGGAAGCGACCCGACTCCACGTGCGCGCGGATGCGCGCGAACAGGTCCGGGTCGCTCTCCTCCACCCACGAGAAGAAGAGCGACGAGTCACAGGTGAAGATGTACTCGGGGAACTCGTCGAGCCGGTCGACCGCCGACTGGAACGTCGCGCGCACCTCCTGGTAGCCCTCGGGCCATTGCCACAGCCACACCGGATCGATGTGCGCGTTCCCGATCATGTGCAGCTGCTTCAGCCGGCGGCCCAACGATCGACCTCCTCGAGGATGACGTGCAGGAGCAGGACGTGCAGCTCCTGGACGCGGGCGGTCGACTCGGACGGCACGACCAGAGCCACGTCGGCGTGCTCCGCCGCCGCGCCGCCCGTGCCGCCGCCGAACAGGACCGTCACGGCGCCGAGCTCACGCGCGGCGGCGAGACCGCGCACGACGTTCGGCGAGCGGCCGCTCGTCGAGAAGCCGACCACGACGTCGCCTTCGCGGACGAAGCCTCGCACCTGGCGCTCGAACACCTCGTCGTAGGAGTAGTCGTTCGCGATGCACGTCAACGCAGAGGAGTCGACCGACAGCGACTGCGCGGGCAGCGGCCGGCGCTCCCGCTTGTAGCGGCCGATCAGCTCCTCGGCGAAGTGCGCCGCGTCGGCAGACGAGCCGCCGTTGCCGAACGTGTAGACCCGGCCGCCGCCGGTGTACGCGTGGACGATCGCCTGCGAAACCCGCTGCGCCGCGGGCAGGAGTGCCCGCGCGTGCGCGACGACCTCGACGTGCTGGTCGAATGCTTCCTCGGCTGACATCGTCAGCGCGCGGGCAGCCGCTCGTACGCGACCGCAGCCGCCCCGACGACCCCCACCGCGTCGCCCAGCTCGGCTTCGACGACCTGCACGGGATCGCCGATCGCCTGCTCGGAGACGCGTTCGCGCACGGGTGCGAGCAACTGCTCGCCGGTGCGGACGACGCCGCCGCCGAGCACGACGATCTCCGGCTCGAAGAGATTGACGATCGACGTGATCCCGGAGGCGAGGGCCTCGCACGTCTCGTCCCACAACCGCGCGGCGACCGTGTTGCCGGCGCGCGCGGCCTGCGCGACGTCGGCGGCGGTCGCGCCGTGCATTCCCGCCTCCTGCGCGCGCTCGGCGATCGACGTGCCGGAGCAGTAGGCCTCGAGGCAGCCGCGCCGGCCGCACCCGCGACAGCGGCGACCGTGCCAGTCGACGGTTACGTGTCCGAGCTCGCCGCCGTTGCCGGAGCGACCGCGGTGCAGCGCGCCGTCGATCACGACACCGCCGCCGACGCCGGTCGAGATCGTCAGATAGACCATGTTCCGCGCCCCGCGCCCGGCGCCGTAGCGATGCTCTCCTGCGCACGCGGCGACCGCGTCGTTGTCGAGCACGGCGGGACGGCCGTAGGCCGCCGTCGCGAGCTCCGTCACCCGCACGTCGCGCCAGCCGTGCAGGTGGAGCGGTGCGATCAGGATCCCGTTGGCCGAGTCGAGGGGACCGCCGCAGCCGATGCCAACCGCCTCGACCGCCTCCCAGGCGACGCCCGATTCGGCGACCGCGCGACGACCGAGCTCGAACAGCCGCTCGACGCCGTCGTCCGGGCCGCGGTCAGCCTCGGTCGGCGCGCTGACGAACCCCTGCACCGACCCGTCGGACGCGACGACGCCGGCCGCGATCTTCGTGCCGCCGATGTCGAGCCCGAGAACAGCCCGCGCCACGGGAACGCCGTCGCCTTCGACGGCCTTCGTCGCTTCGATCGAAGCCATCAGCGCGCTCCGGCCTAGCCCTTGGCGCCTTGCGTCGCGATCCCGCGAATGAAGTACTTCTGGAAGAAGGCGAAGAGCAGCACCATCGGCAGGACGAGGAGCAGCGTTCCGGCCACGATCAGCTGATACTCCGGGATGCTGCCGCCGGCGAGGTTGTACTTGTCGACGAGCAGCTTGAGCCCGAGCGGGACGGTGAACGACGACAGGCCGGCCTGCTGCAGGTAGATGAGCGGCGTCTGCAGGTCGAACCACTTCGCCTGCACCTCGAAGATGAAGCAGACGATCAGCGCCGGCTTCGCGAGCGGCAGCGCGATCCGCCGGAACATCGAGAAGTAGCCGTCGCCGTCGATGCGCGCCGCCTCGAAGTAGTCGCGCGGGATGCCGAGGAAGAACTGACGCAGCAGGAAGACGTAGAACGCGCTCGCGAACATGTTCGGCACCCACAGCGGGTACTGCGTCCCCGTCCCGATGTGCGGCAGCCACGAGTGCGCCATCGTGAACTTGCCGATGTGGTTCCAGAGGAGGTAGACGGGGATCATCGTCACCTCGCCCGGCAGCATCATCGTCGCGAGCAGGATCGCGAACATGACGTTCCGGAGCGGGAACCGGAAGTAGGCGAACGAGAATGCGACGAACGCGCTCGAGATGGTGACGAGGCCCGCGCCGAGGAAGCTGATCCAGAGGCTGTTCCAGAGCCAGTGTCCGACCGGCGCGACGTTGAAGAGGTACTGCGTGTGCGGCTGCGGCAGGTTCGGCCCGGTGTAGTTCCACGCCCAGTGGTGCGGCAGGAACGCGTTGTCGAAGACCTCGCCGTGCGTCTTGAACGCCGCCGCGAACAGCCATTCGAACGGGTAGAGGAAGAGGACCGAGAGACCGGCGAGCAGGATGAGGAAGAGCCCCTTCTCGATCCAGTTGAGCTGCGGCTGCGGCCGGCGCCAGCGGCGGCGCCGCACGACCTCCGTCGGCTGCGGGTTTGTCGAGCCCGCCGTCACGAACGGCGGCGCGTTCTCCTGTCCGCCGATACTCATTTCTTGGCGTCCCCCTGGTAGAAGACGAAGCGCTTCGTCGCGAAGATGTTGATGCCGGTGATCACCATGCTGATCGCGAACAGCAGCCACGCCATCGCCGACGCGAAGCCGAGGTTGAAGTACCTGAACGCCTGCTGGAACAGGTAGATCGCGTAGAAGAGCGCGGCGCTGTTCGTCGTGCTGGCGTTGCCTGAGTTGAAGAACGCCGTGTACGCGACCGTGAACTGGTTCAGCGCGGCGAGCGTCAGGATGATGAAGCAGAAGAAGAGCGCCGGACTGATCATCGGCAGGGTCACGTTGAAGAACTGCCGCACCTTCGAGGCGCCGTCCATCGAGGCGGCCTCGTACAGGTGGCGCGGGACGCCGTAGAGCGCAGCGAGCAGGATCACCATCGTCCCGCCGCACGCCCAGATGTCCATGATCGCGATCGTCGGCTTGATCCAGTTCGGCGAGGTCGTCCAGTACGGGCCGGTGACGTGGATGAGCCTGAGCGCCTTGTTCACGAGGCCGTACGGCCCATTGAAGAGCGTCAGCACGAGCACGCCGATCGCGACCGGGGGCGTGATGTGCGGGATGTAGAAGATCGTCCGGAAGAAGCCACCCGTGCGCTCGCCGACGCGCATGAGGATCAGCGCGAGCACGAGCGCAAAGATGATCCGGGCCGGGACCATCATCAGCCCGTACTCGAACGTGTTCTTGAGCGCCGTCCCGACGTACGGGTCGTGGAAGAGCTGCTTGTAGTTGTGCAGCCCGATCGTCTTCGTCTTCTCGATGCCGGCGACCTGCTCGACGCCGTAGTTCGTGAACGAGTAGTAGGCACTGAAGACCATCGGCCCGAGCGTCAGCACGAGGAAGCCGAAGATCCACGGGAAGATGAAGAGGTAGGCCGTCCAGGTCTCCTTCTCCCGGAAACCGGAAAGCCAGCGCCGGGCCCGCGAGGGGCCCGGCGCCGTCGTGCTCGAAGCGGTGACCGAGGTCACGCTTCCTTACTTGTTCGCGTTGATCGCAGCCTGCGCTTCCTTCTGTGCCTGGGCGAGAGCAGCCTTGATCGACTGCTGGCCCGTCAGGACGCGCTGGACCGCGCTGTTGTACGCGTTCGAGAACTGCGCGCCGGCCGGAGTCGGCGGCAGCTCGAAGCCGTACTTCGACGCGTTCACGAGGTACTTGACGACGCTGTCGTACTGCGCGCCGCCGCCGGTCACGTGGTAGACGTCCTCGTAGAGCTTCTTGTCGGCGACCGTGTTCGCCGTGTAGAGGCCCGTGAACGCCTGCGGCGGGTTTGCCGCCTTGCGGACGTTGAGACGCTTCTCGCCGGCATAGAGCCACGCCGGCACCGAGGTGACGGCCTTCATGTAGTCACATGCGGCCGTCGGGTTGCTCGACGCCTTCGGGATCGCCCAGCCGTTGCCGCTGAACACCGAGATCGGGCCGCCCTTCGCGTTCGTGAAGTAGCGCGCCGCGATGCCCTGGCTCGGCGAGTTGTTGGCGAAGACGTTGTAGATGAACGACTCCATCGGCCAGAAGCCGAGCTGATCCTTGACGAGCGGATTGCCCTTGCCGAAGAAGTCGAACGTGTTGCGGTAGGCGACGAACTTGTTCCAGCCACCCTCGGCGTTGATCACCGCGGTGGTGAAGTTCAGCGCCCGAACGGCCGCGTGCGTGTTGATCTGCGCATGGAGACCGTCGTTGCTGATCACGTTGCCGCCGAAGTACTTGACCCAGAGCGGGAAGCCGAAGCCGGAGTCGATCTTCGGGTCGAAGCCGATCCGCGTCAGGTTGCCGTTCGAGTCGAACTTCGTCAGCTTCTTCGCCGTCCGAAGCAGCAGGCCGAGGTTCTTGGTCTGCGCGTCCTTGAGCGGGACGCCGGCCTCCTTGAACGCCTGCGTGTTGACGATCATCGTCACCTGGTTGGTGAACTCCGGCAGGCCGTAGATGTGGCCGTGGTACGTCATCGCCCGCATCGCGCCCTTGCGGTACTGGCTCTTGACGCCGGCGACGCACTGGTCGACGGGCTGCAGGACGCCCTTCGCCGCATAGAGGGCAAGGCTCGGCCGGCCCATCCGGACGAGGTCGGGCACGTTGCCCGACGCGAGCCGCGTCAGGAACGCCTGGTCGTCGAAGCTGGGAGCTTCGCGCTTGATCGTGACACCGTTGAGCTGCTGCGCCGCATACGTGGCGCGGTTCTCCTGCACGTCGTCACCGGGGCCGTAGCCGTAGATGTCGAGCGTGCCCGCCGAGCGTGCGTCCGTGCGTGCGCCTGCGGTCCCGGCGATGACGGCGGCGAACGCCGCGGCCACGACCAAGAGAATCGCGTAGCGCTTCTTCCGACCCTCCATGTAATTCCCTCCAGAGAAGTGAAGCGTGTTGTGACCGGTCCAGTCTGTGGCAACGTAACCACATCCTGGCCGGGTGGTCAATGGTCTTACGCGTTGCGATACCTAAGACGCCTCAGCCGGCGATAAGTTCGGCCTGCCGGATCCGGAAGCGCGGCCGCCAGTCCCAGAAGCCCGGGTTCGAGCCGGCGACCATCAGGCCCATCCCCCAGTCGACGTGGTCTTCGACGCCGTCGCCGTTCGGGACGGGGACGTCGGCTGGGTCGCGGTACTGGAACAGGACGTTGCGGCGCGTGCGCGTGCTGCGGTTCGTCCCGGAGCCGTGAATCGTCAGGTAGTTGAAGAAGAGCACGTCGCCCACGCCCGCCGGGCAGGGCACGCCGCTCTCGAGCGGATAGTCGACGGTGTGGGCGTCGCCGGTCGCCTCGAGCGGGCCGAGCCTGTGTGAGCCCGGGATGACGTGCAGGCAGCCGTTCTCCTCGTCGGTGTCGTCGAGGTGCACGCTCGCCGCCACGAGGCTGTGCCGCTCGTGTGGGAAGTAGGGCTGGTCCTGGTGCATCGGGAACGGCGCCCCTTGCTCCGGCGGCTTCACGAGCATCTTCGAATGGTGGAGCTGGACGTTCGGGCCGATCAGGTCGGTCAGCACCGCGACGAGCCCCGGGTGCGCCACCATGCGCGTGAAGACGGCGTCGTGGTACTGGAGGTCGTGGAATCCTTTCAGCTGCAGCGTCTCGTCGACGCCGCTCCAGCGGTGGTTGCGGTCGGCGGCGGTGCCCTCGACCGACTCGAGGATCCGGGCGATCGCGTCGCGCATCTCTTCCACCTCGCCGGCGTCGAAGACGCCCCGCACGAGGAGATATCCGTTCTCCTCGTAGAACTCGTTCATCGCTTCCCTCCTGTCGAACCCCTGACGATGAGCTTCGGCTCCAGCACCTCGACCGTCCGGCCGCAGGTGGGGTCCTCGAGCCGTCGCAGCAAGAGCAGTGCCGCCCGCCGGCCCATCTCGTACGTGGGCTGCGCCACGGCGGTGATCGCCGGCTGCACCATCTCCATCCACGGGACGTCGTCGAAGGCGACGAGCGAGATGTCGCGCGGGATGGTCAGCCGGCGCTTGCGCAGCACGTGCCACGCCTGCTCGGCGAGCTGGTTGTTGGCGGCGAAGATCGCGGTCGGCTTCGCGTCGAGGAGCGCCTCGATCCGGCGGACGACGTCGGGCGCATGCGTGCCGATCTTGACGACGAGGCGCCGGTCGATCCGCAGCCCCGCGGCCGCGTGCGCAGCGCGATAGCCCTGCAGACGGCCGGCGTCGGTCGTCCAGGTCGTCTTGGCCATCAGCAGCCCGATGCGCGTGTGCCCGTGCTCGACGAGGTGCGTGACGGCGGCGCGCGCGCCCTGTTCGTTGTCGATCACGACGGCGTCGCACGACGAGGTGGCGAGCCGGCGGTCGACCTCGACCACGGGAACGCCGCGCGAGACGAGCAGGTCGGCGCCGCTCGTCGAGGCCGGCGTCATGATCACGCCGGGCGCGTGCATCGAGAGGAACGTCCGGACGCCGGTGAGCTCCTGCGTCGCGTCGCTGTTGTCGCCGAGCAGGAGCATCTGGTAGTTCGCCTCGCGGAGCGTCATCTCGATCCCGGCCGCGAGCGCCGCGTAGAACTGGTTTCCGAGGTCGGAGACCACCACGCCGACGACACGACTCGTCCGCTGCTTCAGGGTGCGCGCGGAGAGGTTCGGCACGTAGCCCATGCGGTCGGCGACGGCGAGCAGCCGCTTGCGAACGTCCGGCGCGACATAGCCGTGACCGCTCAGCGCGCGGGATGCGGTGGACGCCGACGTCCCCGCCTCGCGCGCCACGTCGGCGAGCGTGATCGGCCTGGCGGTCACGTTCCCCAGACCTCGCGTAGCGCTGCGTAGTCGTCGTCCTCGAGCTCCTCGCCGGTCGCGTCGAGGTGCGACGCGTAGTAGAGCGAGGGGACGCCGATCGCCGGCTTCGCGGCGAGGAACTCCCGCCAGGAGCGCTTGTCCGGCACCCGCCAGTCGTCGGTGTCGATCGGCAGCTCGGGGCAGGCGGCGCGGACGACCTCGGCGCGGAACTCCATCTGCTCGACGAGGTCGACGCCGCCGATCACGTCGTTGAGGCGGATCATGTCGGTGACGTCGACGAACGCCGGATGCGGTGTGTGCGTGATGACGAGCGCGTCGGGCTTCGCCTCCTTCGCCGCCTCGTAGAAGGTGGCGAGCAGCTCGTACAGGAGCGCGATTCCCCACGAGCCCGGCGCGTGCTCGAGCCTCTGCCCGGTCGGCGTGCGCGCCGTGAAGTCGACCTTGAAGCCGTCGGCGTCGAGGCCGTCCGGCGACAGCATCGAGTGGACGGCGGCCCGCAGCGCGCCGCGCGCGGCCGCCGGGTCGAGCGCAACCGGGGCGCCGTCGGCGTTGCGGATGCAGAGCTCGGGCGACAGCCCTTCTGGGTCCCACGCCTTCCACCAGAGCAGCACGCGCTGGCCCGCCCGGTGACGCTCGGCGATCCAGCCCTTCAGGTCGGGCCACTTCGCGGTGTCCGGCTCGTTCACGCCGTAGGTCGCCTGCCACTTGTCGTCGAGGACGACCGTCCCCGGCGTGACGCCGTGCTCGGCGAGGCGCCCGAGGAATGCGTCGTAGCGCTCCTGCGTCGCGTAGTCCCGCGCGAGGCCGCCGTGCACCGTCTCGAGGTGACACTGCGCGCCCCAGCCGCAGAAGATCGGCCGACGCCACCAGTCCGGCTGGTCCCGCTCGGCGGGCTCCGGCGCGCAGCCGCGGGCGACGAGGTCGGAGCGATGCCGCCGCAGTCCCGTCCACGGGTCGGGGACGTTCGGCGTCACGACCAGCACGGGCGCGCGGAACTCCCCGTCGACCGACGTCTGGCCGTCGTAGTCGAGCCGCAGCGAGAAGCCCTTCGCGACCGCCTCCCACGCCGCCTCGCCGAAGCGCAGCTCGTCGACGGGAGCCGCCACGCCGACGTCGAGCCAGCGTTCTGTCTCCGATCGTTCGGGGTCCCCGAGCGCCCAGTAGAGCGGTGCCGGCGTGAAGAGCCACCGCGCGCGCCCCGGCTCGCCCTCGCCGACGACGCCCGTCACCGCGCCGGCGCTCGCCGGCCGCAACGGCGCGAGGCCGTCCTCGGGATTCGGGCTGAAGAGCGTCGGGAGCGTCGTGCCCGTGAGCATCCGGCCGAGCGGCGCACCCGCGATCGCCGACGTGCCGCCGAGCAGGCGCGCGCTCGTCAGCACGCCCCGGCCGCGGACGCAGGTGTGCAGCTCGATCGCCTCGCCGAGGCACCGCAGCTCGAGCCAGGCGCGTTCCCAGCGCGTCGACCTGCGCTCGACGACGATCGTCCCGTCGTCGCGAATCTCCGGGGTGAGCACCTCGAGCGTCTCGTCGGCGCCCTCGGTCGTGTCGAGTGCGGCGAGCAGCGACAGCGAGAGGAGCCCGTTGAGGTCGATGCGGCGCCCGGCCTGCGCGATCTTCAGCGTGTACGCACCGTTCTCGAACAGCGTCATTCGACGATCGCTTCCGCCTGCTGGCCGAACCGCGCGTCGCCGACGGTGAGCTCCGCCGCGATGCGCCCGGCGCCCGTCGCTGCGACGCGGAACGCGAGCGACGCCGCTCCGCGCGGCTCCAACTCGACGTCGCGCTCGGGCGGCTCGACCGTCCAGCCGGCCGGGGCGACCAGACGCACGTGAGCCGTCTCGGTGCGGTCGAACGGGTTGAGGACGGTGACCGTGAACTCGGTCGTGCCGGGCGCTGCGCGGTACGGCTCGATCCGCGCGCCGGCGGGCGCCGTCCCGAACCCGTCGGCCGGCAGCAGCGCTTCGTGCAGGGCGGTCAGCCGCTCGGCGTCGGTCTCGAGCTGGTCGAGCAGCTCGTCGGTGACCGCCAGCGGCAGCCAGTGGCCGCCGAGCAGCAGGTCGGGCCGAAGCCGCCGGTAGAGCTCTGCGCTTCGGGCGAAATCGGCCGGGACGAACCGGTTGCGGTACTGGTAGTTGAGGATCGAGCGGTCGCCCTCGTCGGTCTGCTGGTCACCCGTGACGAGGATCCGCTTGCCGTCGACCTCGAAGCCGATCGCCGCGGCGAAGCGCGTGTGGCCGGGCAGCGCGTAGACCGTCAGCTCGTACTCGTGCCAGCGGAACGGCATCTCGAAGGGCAGCGCGCGGTCGACGGGGATCGGGTCGAACCAGAGGCACGGCAGGTCGTAGCGGGCCGGGTCCTCGAGGATCGGGGCGACGTTCTCCGGCGCCCAGACCTCCGCGCCCTCGACCTCGCGCAGCAGATTGAGGCCCGCGACATGGTCGTCGTGGTAGTGCGAGACGATCGCGGCGTCGATCCGCTCGACGCCGTGGTCGCGTCGCAGGCCCTCGAGCGACCAGAGGAGGGTCCGGCGGGCCGTCCGCTCGGTGGGCATCGCGGTCGTCGACACGTCGTAGCCGAAATCGATCAGCAGGGCAGCGCCCGTCTGCGAGAGGAGGACGTAGTTCGTCGCGAACATCGTTCGGTTGCGCAACAGGTGGGGCGTGATCGGATCGAACGGCTCGCGTAGCCGCTCGGCGACGCTCCACGGGCGCGGCAGCCGGAGGTCGATCAGCTCCTGCATCCGCTCCGAGAGCGCGGCGAGGGCCGGGC